>CANQGA010000024.1 GCA_947600145.1 uncultured Lachnospiraceae bacterium
AGGAGGAAACTGCAGTGGACCAAAACGCGCGATCTGAACATTTTCTGGAAATCAAATCCCTGTGCCGCACCTTTGAGGACGGCTTTATGGCGGTGGATAATTTCAGCCTTTCCATAAAACGGGGGGAATTTGTGACATTTCTGGGCCCATCCGGCTGCGGCAAGACCACGACCCTGCGGATGCTGGCGGGCTTCGACATGCCCAGCAGCGGCGAGATCCTGTTAAACGGAGAGGACATTACCAAGCTGCCCCCCAACGAAAGGCCCATCAACACGGTGTTCCAGCGGTACGCCCTGTTTCCCCATCTGAACATTTTCGACAATATCGCCTTCGGCCTGAAGCTGAAAAAGCTCCCCCGGGCGGAGATCGTCAAGAAGGTCAAAAAAGCGCTGGAAATGGTGGATCTGGAGGGCTTCGAGTCCAGGACCGTACAGACCCTGTCCGGCGGTCAGCAGCAGCGGATCGCCATCGCCAGGGCCATCGTCAACGAGCCGCAGATCCTGCTGCTGGACGAGCCCCTGGGCGCGCTGGATCTTAAGATGCGCAAGGAGATGCAGCTGGAGCTGAAAGCCATGCACGACAAGCTGGGGATCACCTTTATCTATGTGACCCACGACCAGGAGGAGGCCCTGACCATGTCCGACAAGATCGTGGTCATGTCGGAGGGCCAGATCCAGCAGGTGGGCGAGCCGGAGGATATCTATAACGAGCCGAAGAACGCGTTTGTGGCGGATTTCATCGGGGACAGCAACATTTTCAACGGCATCATGACCGGCAAATACAAGGTCCGTTTCTGCGGCGCGGAGTTCACCTGTGTGGACGACGTGGAGAACGGCACCATGGTCGAGGCGGTGCTGCGTCCCGAGGACATCGAGATCACGCCCCCCGGCGAGGGAATCATCCAGGGAGAGGTCAGCTCCGTGGTATTCAAGGGCGTGCATTACGAGATCACCGTGCTGTCCGGCAAGAATGAGCTTGTGATCCAGTCCACCCGCAAGGCCCAGGTGGGAAGCCGGGTGGGACTGAGCGTCGACCCGGAAGGGATCCATATCATGATCGCCGAGAGCATGCTGAACAAGTTCGAGGTGGGCGTGAAAAACGGCTTCCGGCTGGATTTCCTGGACGGAGTTCCGGACTTTGACATCACAAGTCTGCTTCCCGGTTCCCGCATGGACGGCGGTGCGCTTCTGGACGCCCACGGGGACGAGGTGGCGCCGGAGACCCTGCGGGTGATCGTAACCATCAAGCCGGAAGACATTACGATGAGCGACGACGAGGAAGCGGGCATGGTAAAAGGACATATCGTCAATATGATCTATAAGGGCGACCATTACCGCTACATCGTGCGGTCGGACGACGATGAAGACTTCATTGTGCGCGACGAGGATCTGTGGAACATGAACGACTACGTGAGTCTGGTCATTCCCAGGGACAGCCTGCAGTTCGCGCTGAAAAAGTAACGGTACGGAGGTAGCGATATGGGTGTGTTCCGTTTTTCCAGAAAGCAGCTTGGCATTCCCTACGCGGTGTTTCTGATCTGCTTCGTGGCCGCGCCGCTTCTGGTCATTATCTATTACGCGTTTACCAACGGCGAAGGGCGGTTTACGCTGGGCAACCTGACGGGCTTTTTCACCAGCCCCTACACGATCGGAACGCTGGCCTACAGCTTTGCCATCGCGGTGGTCACCACCTGCGTATGCCTTCTGCTGGCGTATCCCATTGCCTATATCCTGGCAAGGAGCCGGTGGAAGAGCAAGTCGGTCGTCATCGTCATGTTCGTCATGCCCATGTGGATCAATTTTACGCTGCGGATCACGGCGCTGAAGGAGCTCCTGACCATGATCGAGGGCAATCTGGCGTTCCATCCGTTTCTGAATACGATCATCGGCATGACCTACGACTTCCTGCCGTTTATGATCCTGCCCATGTATACCACGCTTCTGAAGCTGGACCAGAGCCTCCTGGAGGCGGCCGCGGACCTGGGCGCCAATCCGTTCCAGATATTCTTAAAGGTGACGCTGCCCCTTTCCGTGCCGGGGATCATCAGCGGCGTGGTCATGGTATTTCTGCCGTCCATGACCAACTATGTGGTGCTGGATATGCTGTACAACAGCACCTACATCATGGGCAGCCTGATCGGCAGCTACTTCAGCGCCTACGACTGGCATAACGGTTCCATGATCGCGCTGATCCTGCTGTTCATTATCCTGGTGTTTACGCTGGTCACGGACCGCTACGCGGATGAAGACACCGGGAACCGGGGAGGTGCGCTGCTATGAAAGCTGCTGTGAAAAAGGAACTGCCGGGAAAGATCTTTATCGGCGCGATGCTCGTTATCCTGTATCTGCCCATACTGGTACTGGCCTTTTACAGCTTTACCACCTCCGCCAATATCGGTTCCGTCCATGGCTTTTCCATGGATAATTACGTAAATCTGTTCTCTAACGAGGAGCTCCGCAGCATGATCTTCGGCACCGTGCTGCTGGCTTTCGGCTCGTCCCTGCTGGCTGCGGCGCTGGGAACCCTGGGCGCCATCGGCGCTTTCTATTCCAGGAAGGCGGCCAGGGGCGTCATCGGAGGCTTAAACGAGGTGCCGGTGATCAACGCGGACGTCGTTACCGGCTTCTCCGTATGCATCATGCTGGTGGTGGTGCTGGGTATCGATAAGAATACTTTTGTTCCGCTGGTGATCGGCCATGTGGTGCTGTCCGCCCCCTTCGTCTACCTGTCGGTAACGCCGAAGCTGAAGCAGATGGACTCCAGCCTGTACGAGGCGGCCATGGACCTGGGCGCGACCCCCAGGCAGGCGCTGACCAAGGTGGTCCTGCCGCAGATCCAGCCCGGCATCGTGTCCGGTTTCGCGCTGGCGGTGACGCTGTCTCTGGATGATTATTTCATTGCCAGCTACACCAAGCCGGCCACCTTTGACACCATCAGCACCTATGTCGTAAACGCCACAAAGGGCTCCCAGACGGAGATCAAGACGGCTCTGTGGGCGCTGTCCACGCTGATCTTCCTCATCGTGGTGCTGGCGGTAGTCCTGATGAATCTGCGGGGCGGAAAGGAGGAGGCGGACTTTGAAGACTAAGAAACTGCGCGCTGCGGCGCTTTGTCTGGCCGGAGCCGTTCTTCTGGGATTTGCCTGTCCCCGGGCGGCTGCTGCATCGGCGCAGAAGGATGACGAGCCGGTCACGCTCAGGGTCTGCAGCTGGGAGGAATATATCGACCTGGGAGACTGGGATGAGGAGGAACTGATCGAACTGGACAACGGCGCGGAGATCTTCGGGGAAGACGCCCTTTACCGCGAGTTCGAACAGTGGTATTATGATACTTATGGAAAACGGGTGCGGGTGGAATATTCCTGCTTCGGCACCAACGAGGACCTGTACAACCAGCTGACGCTGGGAGACACCTACGACCTGGTCTGTCCCTCCGACTATATGATCATGAAGCTGATGGCCGAGGGGGCTCTGGAGCCTTATTCGGAGTCCTTCTTTGACCGGGAAAATGAAAAGAATTACTATATAAACTGTGTATCGCCCTATATCGCGAAGGTTTTCGCGGAAAATGAGATCAACGGCGAGAGCTGGGACCGCTACGCCGCGGGCTATATGTGGGGAGTGACCGGCGTACTGTATAATCCCGAGCTGATGACCGAGGAGGAGGCGTCCACCTGGGCGGTGTTCGACAATCCGAAATTCTTCCGCCAGATCACGCTCAAGGACAATGTGCGTGACACCTATTTTTCCACATTGGGGTATCTCCGGCAGAAAGAGCTGATGGACGAGACGTTTCGGTCGGCCGCGGATTATCATGAAAAGCTGGGCGATATGATGAACGACGTATCCCCCGAAACCATTGACGAGGTGGAAGAACTGCTGGGGCACATCATGGGAAATATCTACGCGCTGGAGACAGACAGCGGCAAGGCGGATATGGTGACGGGCAAGATCGCCGCCAATTACCAGTGGTCGGGCGACGCGGTATACGCAATGGACCAGGCCGAGGAGGACGGCGTGTATCTGCAGTTTGCGGTGCCGGAAGAGTGCACCAACCTCTGGTTCGACGGCTGGGTCATGCTGAAAGCCGGTATCGGAGACGACACGGAGAAAAAGCAGGCGGCGGAAGCCTTCGTCAACTTCCTGTCCATACCGGAGAACGCGGTGCGGAACATGTACTATATCGGCTACACCTCAGCGATCTCCGGCGGTGACGACGATACCGTTTTCTCCTACCTGAACTGGTGCTACGGCGCGGAGGACGACGAGGAAGATGCTGTGGACTACCCGGTAGGATATTTCTTCAGCGAAGACGGCGACGATGAGAACTATACGGTCCACGCCTCCGCGGAACAGATCGGCCGCCAGCTGTACACTCAGTATCCGTCCCAGGAGGTCATATCCCGGGCGGCTGTCATGGGATATTTTGATGAAGGGCAGACCCACAATATCAATCAGATGTGGATCAATGTCCGCTGTCTGGACGTGAGAGATATTCCTCTGTGGTGCTGGCTTCTGGCTCTGTGCGCCGTCATCGCGGCTGCGGCTGCGGCTGCGGTATACAGAAAGAATCATACTCTCGAATAAAAGCGGCCGGGCAGACGGCAGATGTCCGTCCGACAAAGACCGGATGATCCGGAAGACAATCGATATCAGAAAAGCATAACTGAGATTTTGGCTCACCTGCGTATTGCTATTGTGTTAATAATCCGATATAATGAAAATCAAAGGGACGCGCAGGAGGAATGTTATGGACGTTTATGAATTTCTGGAACAGATTCTGACCCACGTAGTAGATATCGCAATCCTGGTATTTGAATTCGTCGGCGTGTTCGTCATCATTATCTCCGGATGCCGCGGAATTCTGGATTATATAAAGAAAAATCCTCAGATCCGGCTGAACCTGGCGACGGGGATGGCGCTGGGGCTGGAATTCAAGCTGGGGAGCGAGATCCTGAGAACCGTGATCGTGCGGCAGCTGAGCGAAGTGGCCGTGGTGGCCGCGATCATCTCGCTGCGGGCGGCTCTGACCTTCCTGATCCACTGGGAGATCAAGACGGAGAAGGCGGATGAGGAAGCGGCGGCGGCGCTGAAGGCCGCGAAAGGGAAATAAGAGAGATGGACAGAGTGCCTGCAGCACTCTGTTCTTTTTTTATAGCCGGGGCATAATAGTTTCTGTGATGCTTGACATTTTAACTAATCTAATATATACTAATTATATAATTACTAATTGTACGATTAGTAATTTATGGATTAGCAATTTTCTCATTCGTCAACAGGAGGCATATAGTTATGTTTGTCGGACGCAGCAGAGAACTGCAGAAACTGGAAGAGGCCTACCGGAAAGAATCCTTTGAATTCGCCGTTTTTTACGGGAGGCGCCGGATCGGGAAGACCACTCTGATCCATGAATTTCTTAAGGATAAGTCTGCCGTCTATTATATGGCGGTGGAGGGTACCGCCCAGGATAATCTGGCCGGTTTATCGAAAGCGGTGATGGCCCAGATCGCTCCGCATACAGAAGCACCAGCCGGCCGACTGGCCGATGAGAATTCTTCCGGCCCTGTTCCGCTGCCGGTTCCGGGTGCGGAAGCCCCAGTATTTCGTGATTTCGCGACGCTGCTCGATTATATCGACCGGCTCTGCGATGGCCGAAGGATCGTCCTGGCTATCGACGAATATCCGTATCTGGCCGCCTCGTACCCGGCCATTTCCTCCATGCTCCAGAGCCATATCGACCAGTGCTGGAAGGACAGTAAGCTGTTCCTGATCCTCTGCGGCTCTTCCATGAGCTTTATGGAGAATCAGGTTCTGGGTTACAAGAGTCCCCTTTACGGCAGACGGACATCACAGTTTAAGCTGCGTCCGTTCACCTTTTTCGAGGCGAAAGCCATGCTGCCCGGATTTTCCGGCGAGGAGCAGGCCATTCTCTATGGAATAACCGGCGGAGTGCCCGAATATCTCTCGCGGATCCAGACCGGTCTGTCCGTGGATGATAATATCGTCCGGCTGTTCTTTGACGAAAGCGGCCGTCTCTTTGAGGAGCCGTCCAACCTTCTGAAACAGGAACTGAGAGACCCCGCCACTTACCAGTCCATTATCAGCGCCATAGCCGGCGGCGCCAGCCGGCTGAACGAGATCGCCACCAGAACCGGTCTGGAGACCAGCGGCTGCAGCAGTCAGCTGAATTCCCTGATCTCCATCGGTATCGTCCGCAAGGAAACGCCGTTTACAGAAAGCGCGGCCAGCCGCAGAACCCTGTATCGGCTGGCCGACAACATGTTTCTATTCTGGTACCGCTTCGTGCGGCCCAATCTGAGCCTCATCGCCAGCGGTATGGGCGAAGCCCTTTACTATATGGCGGTGAAGCCGCAGCTTAATGACTTTATGGGAAGTATCTTCGAGGAAATATGCCGGCAATACCTGTTTCTGCCGAAGATCCACGCAGCGCTCCCCTTCTTCTTCGGCGACGCAGGCCGATGGTGGGGGCCGAACCCCATTAAAAAATGTCAGGAAGAGATCGATCTGATGGCCGTGCAGGACCATTCCGCATGGTTCGGCGAGTGCAAATGGCGCAGCGAACGGGTCGGAACAGATATCGTAGAAACACTTCTGGAGCGGGGTGAACTGTTCTCCTATCCGGATAAATGGTATACCGTCTTTTCCAGATCCGGATTCCAGGACGCCGTACAGGAGCGTTACGGGAATAACCCCCGCATACGTTTGATTTCATTTAACGAGATGGACTTGGAATAACCGGCAGGCCCGGGACCTCTGCGCGTCATGCGTACAGTTCCGGGCTGCCGGTTCACTATTCCCATCTCACTTCTTCAGATTCTCCATCCACGTCTTCGCGATCAGCCGGTGCCCTGCCGCCGTGGGGTGAACGCCGTCCGCGGTCAGCCTCCGGGCAGGGAGCTCCTTCTGAGCATCGCCAAAGGCTTTCTGAAGATCGATGAATTCCACGCCGAATTCTTCCGCCACCCTGCGGGTCCGCTCACGGCGGATCCGCACGCCGCTGTCAAAGTACTCCCAGGCCGCGTCGGTAACGGTTCCGTGAGTCACATAACCGCCCATCAGAATGATCCGGGTATCGGGCAGCGCAGCCTTCGTCTCGCGGATCAGGATCCGGTAGACCTCCTCAAAAAGATCCGGATCCACGCCGTTTTTACTTTCATATTCATGCCACACGTCGTTGACGCCGATCAGGATCGTCAGTACGTCCGGCTTCAGGTTCAGGCAGTCCTTCTTCCAGCGGGCAAGCAGATCCACGACCCGATTGCCGCTGATACCGCAGTTCATCACCTCATTCTCCTCCGGCCCGGAGGTCAGCTCCGCTTCAAGAAAACGCGGATAGCCCATGCCCATGGCGAAGGGGTCGCTGCGGTCGCTCCTTCCGCAGTCTGTAACAGAATCTCCCTGAAATAAGTAACGCATATGCTTTATCTCCTTTGCATGATAGATTTTTTCTGTACTTAAAAGCGATTATAACAGAATATTAAATGTTTTTCGATATTTTAACGGCGTAGTATCCGTATATTTTTTAAATACGCGCTCATAATAGGTCAGATTCTCAAACCCGGCCTGCGCCGCGATCTCCGTAACCGAAAGATTCCCGTCCCGCAGAAGCTGCTGCGACTTCCGGATGCGGCTGACGTTTCTGTACTCATTGACCGTAAATCCGGTCACTTCCCTGAAGATACGGCTCAGATAGGATTTGCTCACATAGAAGCGGCGCGCCAGCTCCTCAAGGCTCTCGGCCGTCTCCGGATGGACAATCAGATAATCGGCCACCTCATGGACCTTCTGGTGCTTCCAGGTCCGGGCAGTCTGCGGTTCCCTGCGCGGCGTATCGGACTCAAGCGGCTGCAGGCAGCGGGACAGAAACAGCAGAAGCTCTGCCAGCAGCAGCCGGACTGCGGCCGGATAGTCCCGCGGCTTCCCCGCCAGTTCTTCCCTCAGTCTGCCAAAGGCGTCCTCCACGACAGTCCTCTGCTCCTCCGTCAGTGAAAATGTCCGCACATCGCCGCCAAACAGCTTCTCAATGCTGCCCAGGCCGCAGCCTTCCAGGAAAGGATTCATCATGTCCCCGCTGATCTGCAGAAGGATCCGGTTATTGCGGGCGGTGCCGGCCTGGCTGGTCTTGTGGATATGGTTGGGGCCGATCAGCATCACATCCCCGGCCTTCACCAGATACGTTTCATTATCCACGAAATAATACCGCTCTCCCTCCACCAGATAGTAAAATTCATAGGTGGCGTGGAAATGTCGGGTCGCCATGGAAAAGCCCGCGTCGCGGACGACCTGTTCCGCCGACAGGCCGTCCATTTCACCGTTAAACAGAATCTGATCCATCTTTAACCGCCTCCCCCGATCGGCACTCGGTTATCTGCCCTTTCACGCAATTTTTGTAGCCAAAAGTACGAATTTCAGATTTTTATGCCCGATTCTATAAGAATATTATACTATCTTGTAGTATGCTATGTCCAGATGAAAATAAAATCGGCCGCAGAACCGGAAGCGGCAGCTAAGAGGAGGACATTTACCATGAAATACGCAGACAACAAAGTGACGGATCTGCAGGTGGCCTATATCGGCGGCGGCTCCCGCGGGTGGGCGTGGACATTTATGACGGATCTGGCGAGAAATGATTCCCTGAGCGGCACCGTCCGTCTCTACGACATCGACGAACAGGCGGCCAGAAACAACGAGCTCATCGGAAATCACCTGTCCGCCCGCCCGGATGCGGCCGGCAAGTGGGAATATAAGACGGTTCCGACGCTTAAGGACGCTCTGAGCGGCACGGATTTCGTCGTCATTTCCATCCTGCCGGGCACCTTTGACGAGATGGAGTCCGACGTGCATCTGCCGGAGCGGCTGGGCATCTATCAGTCTGTCGGCGACACGGCCGGCCCCGGCGGCATTATCCGGGCGCTGCGCACGATCCCCATGTTCGTGGAGATCGCCGAGGCCATCAAGGCGTACTCGCCGGACGCCTGGGTCATCAACTACACGAATCCCATGTCCCTGTGCGTGAAGACGCTGTACCATGTATTTCCGCAGATCAAGGCTTTCGGCTGCTGCCACGAGGTGTTCGGCACCCAGAAGGTTCTGGCGGGCATCTGCGAAGAGACCTTCGGCCTTGGGAATATCGACCGCCGCGATATCATGGTCAACGTTCTGGGCATCAATCATTTCACATGGTTCGACGCGGCTTCCTACAAAGGCATCGACCTGTTCCCGGTCTACCGGCAGTATGTGGATTCCCATTACGAAGAAGGCTTCGGCCAGGCGGACAACAACTGGATGAACAGCACCTTCAACTGCGCCCACCGGGTGAAATTCGACCTGTTCAAGCGTTACGGCCTGATCGCCGCGGCAGGCGACCGCCATCTGGCCGAATTCATGCCGGGCGGCGAGTATCTGAAGGATCCGGAGACCGTAAAGAGCTGGAAATTCGGTCTGACGCCTGTGTCATGGCGCAAGGAAGACCTGAAGAACAGGCTTGCGCGCAGCCGGCGGCTGGTAAGCGGCGAAGAAGAACTGAATCTGAGGCCCACCGGCGAGGAAGGCATTTCCCTGATCCGCGCCCTCTGCGGCCTGGACCGGGTGATCAGCAACGTAAATATCCCCAACGCCGCCCTGCAGATCCCGAATCTGCCCGCGGACGCCGTTGTGGAGACCAACGCCGTGTTCAGCCGTGATTCCATCCGTCCCGTCGCCGCCGGAGAGATCCCGGAAAATGTCCGGGCGCTGGTCCTGCCCCATGTTGAGAACCACGAGAGAACCCTCAAAGCTGCGCTGACCTGCGACCGCGAGCTCGTCTATGAGGCGTTCTTAAATGATCCGCTGGTGAAGGGACGCGCGGCGGAGGCGGACGTGAAGAAACTGGCGGATGATATGATCACGGGCACGATGGCCTATCTGCCGGATGGGTGGAAATGAAGAGTGTGAGGCGGTGATTAGCCGCCGTCCTCTCACAGAACTTAAAATTTCCTCATCCGTGTTTACTTTCATTCAATCGCCAACGCTGCCGATACAATGGGAATTTCCAGCGAAGAGGATGTGCAGGCGTTAGTAGACGGAATACGTTACGGGAAGGATTGAAACAATGCGGATATTGATCGATACGAACGTCCTGTTTTCCGCATTGGTATTCCCAAATTCCAAACCAGCGCGGGCACTGTTATATGTCGCGGATAAGCATGAAATGGTTTTGTGTGACCGTAAAAACATCCCCAATGCATGACAGTAGCACAATTTTTGGAATATGAAAATGTTGAGCACTAAGAAAGCAGGCGGGAAACGTTTTGCTTTCGGTTCTTGCTGCCGGCATAGCAGCGGCAAAGCATAGCTTCATCTTGTCTTTTCCTGAGAAAATACAGAACAACGCCAAAAAAATACCGAGAGAATTATCGCAATACTCTCGGTATATAATCTGCATAGCAACGTCAGGTATTTTATGCATTCACAGCCGCGCGATCCCTCTGCAGTACGTCTGGCACACATCATAATTATCTTCCAGCACCACGATGTCCGCGTCGCACCCGGCCGCCAGACGGCCTTTCCGGCCGGCCACGCCCAGGCAGCGCGCCGGATTCAGCGTGCAGGAATTCAGCGCCGCGTCGAACGGCACCATGGCTTCCTCCACCAGAAGCTTAAGCCCCCGGTTCATATGCAGGGTGCTTCCGGCGATGGTGTCGGTCCCTTTCAGGTAAGCGAGACCATTTTCACGGATCTCTATGGGATGGCCGCCCAGATCGTACTCGCCGCCGGGCGGGCAGTGCTTGGCCCGCAGGGAATCGGTGATCATGACCGCGTAGTCGCGGCCCTTGGCCATGAAGAAATTATTCAGCGCCGCCGGATGGGAATGGCACCCGTCGCAGATGACCTCGCCGTAAATATCTCGAACGCGCATGGCTGTCCCGACCAGACCCGGCTTGCGGTGATGGTAGGCAGTCATTCCGTTATAGACGTGGGTCATGGACATGGCTCCGTTGGCGACGCCCAGAAGCGCCTGCTCATAGGAAGCGGACGAATGGCCCATGCTGACCACCACGCCGTGGGCGCTGCAGTACCGGGTCAGCGCGAAATCCTCGTCGTGCTCCGGCGCCAGGGTGATATAGCGGATCAGACCGTGAGCCGCCTCCTGATACCTCTGAAACTGTTCCGCCGACGGCTTCGCGATGGCCTCCGGCGGCTGGGCCCCTTTATATTCCATGTCCAGATACGGTCCCTCAAAATGGATCCCCAGGATCTCGGCGCCCTCGTAACCATTTTCCACAACCGAAGCCACGTTCTCCACCGCCTTCGTGAGAACGTCCGGCATCTGGGTCACGGTGGTCGGAAGGATCGACGTGACGCCCTCTTCGGGAATACGGCGCATCCATTCGCGGAGACCTTCCGGCTCGCCGTCATTGGTGTCAAAGCCGTAGGCGCCGTGGGTGTGGATGTCAATGAATCCCGGCACGACGCGCTTATCGCCGTAATCCTCGTCCGCTGATTTCGTTCCGTAGGCATAGACCGCCTCGATGCGGCCCTGCCGCACGTCCAGCTGCGCCGGAATAAACTGGCCTGCCTGCCAGACACGGGTGCTCTGTATGATCATAGTAATAGTCCCCCTCTCAGAATAAGCTCCGATCTCTACTCCTGCCTTATCACAATGGATGTGATCACCGGCTGGTCTTCCTTCGCGATGCTGCCGTTGCCGTCCGTCGGCTTCGCGTCTTTACAGATCTGGTCCACGTATTCCATGCCCGAGGTCACATAACCGAACGCCGCGTACTGACCGTCCAGATAGGTACTGTCGGACTGGACAATGAAGAACTGGGAGCTGGCGCTGTTATAATCCTGAGACCTCGCCATCGAGATCGCGCCCCTGGTATGGGACAATGGATTGTCATAGCCATTCGCCGCAAACTCGCCGGTGATCGTCTCGTCCGCTCCGCCGAGACCGGTTCCCTCCGGGTCGCCTCCCTGCATCATGAAGCCGTCGATAATCCGATGGAAAGTCAGGCCGTCGTAGAAGCCCTCTTCCGCCAGCGCGGTGAAATTCCGCACCGTCGCAGGGGCCGCCGCCGCGTCCATCGCGACCGTGATCGTGCCGTAGCCCTCAACGGTAATATCCGCGTAGACCGGATCCTCGATCGCCTCCGCGCCGCTGATTTTCTGATCCCCGGCCGCCGTACCGCCGGCTTCCTCATCTCCGGCCGTCTCAGCAGCGCCTCCGCTCTCCGCAGCCGCTTCTTCTCCCGCCGCCTCATCATGCGATCCGGCCGGGCGCGTCAGTCCTCTGACCGCAAACACCACAAGAAGAACCGCGACCGCTGCGGCGATCAGCCCGCATATCAGGGCGAGTCCGTTCCCGTCCTGCGTCTTCTTTGATTTCTTCTGCGGTTTCTTCTGTGAATCCCTGTCCATCTCTTTGATTCCTTCTTTCCTCTTATAATTTCCGTTCTGCGTATAGTATAACCGATGTTTCCGCGCATGTCCATCCCGTTTTTCCTGCGCGGATTCCGCCCCCGCACAGGCTTTCGCCCCATGCTGGATTCCGCCCCCGCGCAGATTCCGCGCGGGATTCCGCTCAGATCCCGGCCAGGTAGGACATCTGAAAATTTTTTCTTGCAAAACCGCCGGCTTATGATACACTGTTTTTAGTATATTTCAACGTACTGACTTCAAAGGAGGTCATCCTGATGTTTTGTGAAAACTGTGGTCATTATATGGAAGAAGGACAAAGCTACTGCCCGGAATGCGGCTGGAAAAACCCGAACGCGGCAGAACCTCTCCCAGCTCAGAACATTCCCGCCCAAAATATTCCCGCTCAGAATATTCCCGCTCGGAACATTCCCTCTCAGAATATTCCCGCCCAGAACATTCCTGGTCCAGGCATTCCTGCCTCCGCGGCATCCATGTATCTGCCGCCGGTAAAAAAGAAGAAGGGCGGCAGCGCCCGCGTCGCGGCAGCCGCCGCCGCAGGCGTGCTTGTCCTGGCAGCCGCCGCGGCCGCGGCAGGCGGGTTCCTGCATCTTAAGAACATGGAGAAGCAGCGCGATCAGCTGATCCAGTCCATCGCGTCCTATCGGATTCCCGCCTGTTCCGCTTCCGCCGACGACGCGGCCGCGAAGTGGGAGCAGTCCGGAATTCTGGATTTCTCCGGAAAGAAAGAGCTTCTGATCAGCCTGCAGCAGCTGGAAACGGAAAGCCGCGACTCCGCCGCCAAACTGGATGAATACCAGACGACTCTGGACGGTTACAAAGCCGATATGGAGAAATACCGTCTCACCGATTCGTTCAGCGGCTATGAACAAGCGCTTGCCGATCTTGAACAGTCCATTCAGGACCGCGACGCGGTTCAAGCTGAAGCCCGCATCGAGGACGCCAAGCTGGCATTCGACGATCTGATCGAGGACAATAACCGTTATGCCGAAGAACATTTGTCCTCCTATGAGAACCTGAATCTCGCAAACGCCGACGCGTCTGAGCTTCAGGCATATGACGAGGCGATAAATCAGCTGGAAACGCTTCTGGAAGAAGGCGAATACAGCGCAATGCCGGAAGTGATCTCCGATCTGGACCAGATCTACAACCAGTATGTTGATCCGGAAACCGCGCTGAACGTAACCGTCCAGCAGGTTGACGCCTCAGAATTCCCCCATGTAAAGCTGTACGCCCAGTTCGAAGATCCCATTTCCGGACAAGTGCCGGAAAATCTGGACCAGATGCTCTTCTATATCCGCAAGCAGGACGCCACCGGGGATTATGTCCGTCAGACTGTCACCCGGGTCACGCAGCTGGATGAACAGGAGGCGCTGAGCGTGGATATGGTCGCCGACGTGAGCAGCTCCATGCAGGGCGGCCCTATCCAGGAGGCCAAGGCCGTCATGAACAGCTTCATAGGAAGCGTCCAGTTCGACGCGGGAGATACGATCGAGCTTACCGCCTTCAGCACCGGCGTGTATCTGGTACGACCATTCTGCAGCGATCCGTCGCTTCTGATGTCGGATGTCAATAACCTGTCCACCGACAGCCAGACGAGCCTCTACGACGCCCTTCTCACCGCCGTGAACAGGGTGGCAGCCAGAACCGGCGCCCGCTGCGTGATCGCCTTCACCGACGGTCAGGACAATTACAGCAGCTGCAGCGCGTGGGATGTGATCAACCTGGCCCAGAGATACCGGGTTCCGGTCTTCATCATCGGGATCGGGCAGCGCATTGACAGCGATGTCGTCCAGATCGCCGGCCAGACCGGAGGCGGCTACTATAACATCAGCGACGTCTCGTCCCTGGAAAATCTCTATCAGGAGATCTACCGGCAGGAGAAGGAAATGTATCTGCTGGAATTCGACGACAGCACGAATTCCGATATTTCGGATGAAAGCAATATCGTCGTCGGATACCATTCTCCCGCTTACGGCGGGGAATGCAGCTACCGATACACCCCCCAGATCCTGACGAGCGTCACCTCGGATTCCATCTACACCACCGGTCCGGAAGCCGTTATCGAAGGCTATTTAAAGAATTTCGACGACGCGATGACCGAGCAGAACTTCGCGTACATCGCGCCTTATCTGAAGACCGGCAGCAATATTTACAACACCCAGCGCGCGTATGTCACAAGAGGGATCTCCGAGATGCTGGATTCCTACGAGATCGTCGACGTCTCCTACAGCGACAGCTTCAACTGCGTCGTGACCACCCGTGAGACGTTCTACGTTCAGAAGCCGGGCCAGACCCTGAGCCTGCTGACACAGCAGTGCCGCTACGCCATGGTTATGGAAAATAACTCCTGGAAAATGACAGATTTCGCCGATCAGGTTCAAGTGCTTCTGCGGATCAAGCAGTAGAATGGTTTCTGACGGGAGAATAAAATGAGAATGAAGATACGGAAAAAATATTTTGCGGCGGCCGCCCTGTTCATGGCCGCCGCGGTGTTCCTTGGCGGATGCGCCGGAAACAATGATATCAAGGCCGCCGCTGACACGGCAGGCGCAGCCGGATCCGGTGCCGCGGATGAGGAGACTCCTGCCGCAAAGACTCCCGGCTCAAACGCTGCTGACACGGAAAATTCCTCCGCGGAGATTACGGAAGCGGAAACTCTGGAAACGGAGACCCCGGAAGCGGAAATCACTGCCGCCGACGCCGCAGATACCGAAACCCCGGCTTCGGAACCTGCGGATACGGAACCCTCTTCCGCTGCCCCCGTCCCTGACGCGCCGGACACGGACGATATCCTGATCTGCATCGATCCGGGACACTATGCGGGTTCCTACACGATGACCGGCGAGAATATCTACGGTTATACGGAAGGGGATTTTACTCTGCGGCTCGCGCTCAGACTGAGACAGATCCTGAATGAGCAGTACGGCATTCATTCTATCCTGACCCGGGAAACCGGCTCGATCACGCTGGGCGGCTACACCAACGGCGAGCTGGACGGCGGGCATATCAGCCTCCGGGGCGAATACGCCCGCGGATGCAGCTATTTCATATCTCTGCACACCAACGCCAATGAAGACAACGCCAACGGCTTTCCCACATGCCAGCAGCCCGCATCGATCACCAAGGCCATCGTGATCGTCAACCAGCCGGCCCTGCAGTCGGAAACCGCCCTTCGGATGGCCGAGGCCATCGGCAGGAACCTGTCCGATATCAACTTCCGGCTGGGGCTTTCCGCGACAGACGCGTTTGCAGGCATTTCCTCCGGCGAACCCGTCATCGAGTGGACGAAAGAGAAAAACGATCAGCTGAACGCCGAAGGCTTCATCTGTCAAAGGCTGGGGTCTCACGGCGATTACTACGGAGTCCTGCGGGGTTCCGCCAACGCGGGCGTTCCCGGCATGATCGTTGAGCACGGCTTTCACACCGTCGCAAAGATGAGACGTTTGGCCATGGAAGAAGACCTGTGCGAACTGTGGGCCGGCGCCGACGCCCGCGGCATCGCCGAGGGCCTCGGCATACAGGCCGCCGCGCCTTCTCCCTGAAAGCGCCGGCTGCCCGTCCCTTAGTGCGCCACTTCCATCCGAACGCTCTTCCCTTTGATCTTCGCGTTCTTCATGGCCTTCATGACCAGACGCGCGCTTTCCTGGGGCACATCCACAAATGTGTAGGCGTCAAACATATCAATGCTTCCCACGACTCTTCCGGAGATACCGCTTTCACCGGCGATGGCGCCAAGGATATCTCCGGGCTTTACATTCTGATCCTTGCCGATATTGATGAACAGACGGACCATGCCGTCCGCGCCCTCCCGGCGATGCTCATAGCGGCCGTCTCCGTAACTGTCTCCGCGGTTTCCGTACCGGCTGCCGCGCCCATCGCGACGGTCATCCCAGCTGTCACGGCCATAATCCCGGTCACTCCGGCCCCGGCTCTCGCCATAACGGTCACGGTTTCCCCGGCCTTCGCTATAACGTCCGTACCTTCCGTACCGGTCCCCGCCGCGGTCGCCCCTGCTGCCGCGCCGGTCCAGATCATCCAGAGACCTGGGCAGAATACCGCTGTCGGAGATGTCCTCATTCTCCTCACCCATGGACATCTTAAGAAGAGCCGCAGCAATGTCCATGGACGTGTACTCGCCTTCCAGAAGCTTGCGCTCCACCATGTCGATCATGTCGCTCAGATCCGTATCCCGGATCAGTTCCTCCGCCTGCTCCATGATCTTGTCCACCTTGATCGCCGTGATATCGTTCAGGGACGGGATCGGCTGGGGAATGATCTTCGTCTTGCAGTACCGCTGGATGTCGCGCAGTTTATACACCTCGCGCCCCACCGCGAAGCTGAACGCGATCCCCGCGTGTCCCGCGCGTGCCGTCCGTCCGATCCGATGGACATAATATTCGTCGTCCTGCGGGATATCATAGTTAAACACCGCTTCCACATTGCCCACGTCGATCCCCCGGGCCGCCACGTCCGTGGCCACCAGGACCTCAGTCTTGCCGGTGCGGAACCGGTTCATAACCTGGTCGCGCTGCATCTGCTTCATGTCTCCGTGGAGCCCGTCCGCGAAATATCCGCGGCCCTGCAGCTCGCCTACCAGATCCTCCACCTGCTTCTTTGTATTGCAGAACGCCATGGACAGCTTCGGCGAATACATATCCAGAAGCCGGCACATGACCTCCACCTTCGTGTCGCGCCGCACCTCGTAATAATACTGGGTCACCTCCGGAACGGTCAGTTCCTTCTTGACCACCTTTACCATCACCGGATCCCTCTGGAAATTCGCCGCGATCCGCTGGATCTCCATCGGCATGGTGGCCGAGAACATCAGCGTCTGCCGCTCCTCGGGCAGCTCTCCCAAAATGGTCTCCATATCTTCCAGGAAACCCATATCCAGCATCTCGTCCGCCTCATCCAGGATCGCTGTGTGAATGCAGTCGCAGCGGATCGTCTTCCTCCGCATATGGTCCATGACGCGCCCCGGCGTCCCGACCACGATCTGCACGCCGTCCTTCAGGCTGCGGATCTGTCTCGTGATGTCCTGGCCGCCGTAGACCGGCACCACCTTCACGCCATGCATATATTTTGCCAGACGGCGCAGTTCCTCCGCCACCTGGATCGCCAGCTCCCTCGTCGGGCAGAGGATCATCGCCTGCAGCTTCTTCTCCTTCGGATCCACCTTCTGCAGAAGCGGGATCCCAAAGGCCGCCGTCTTGCCGGTGCCGGTCTGGGCCTGACCCACGATATCGCGCCCTTCCATCTGCACCGGGATCGCCTGGGCCTGGATCGGCGTCGCCGCCTCAAACCCCATCTCCGTCACCGCCCGCAGGATCCTGCTGTCAATCTCCAAATCTTCAAATCTGATCGTTTCCATAAATTCCTTCTTCTCAGCCCTTTCTGTCAATACACCCGTCTGCTCTGCCTGTATCTGTTCCGGCAGATCCGCCCTCCGTATGCCGCAGGGCCGCTTCCACGACCGGCCGGCCGCAGTCATTTTCGTGAAAAAACGAGAAGCTTCAAGACAGATTCCTGAATCTTCTCGTTTCACGCACTTCTAGACTATAGCAAAACCCCTTCGGAAAGTCAAGGGAATTTTAACATCCCTGATTCGCGCGGTCCTAATTCACCGCCACTGCCCCGTTCAGGATATCGACCACATCCTGGAAACTGCTCTCTATGTAGGTGACAATAAGGCTTACTATATAACTGTCTTTCCTGCGGCAGAAGTATGACTGACCCAGCGTGCCGCCGAGAGCTGTAAGATCCAAATATTCATACTCCTCACCGGCAATTACCGCCTGCCCGCTTTCGAGGATCTCGTACTGCATCGACTCAAGCGACACCAGCTGCTGACTTATGATGTCAAGATAGTCCGCCGCGCTGATATCCGCTTCGCCGGCCAGAACCGTATTCTCGTACATCAGCTGGATATTGCTCACCTGGTCCGGCAGAGTCACCATAAAATCATAGATGGAAAGCGCGTTGGAAACGTCCATCTGCTCCTGCGTGTAAAGACCATCATTAACGATCACTTCCGCGCCGGCTCCAACGGTCGCCTCGATTTCTTCCTCGCTCGCGATATGCGTACCTTCCGGAAATGCGATCTGAAGATTCAGCCATGGATTCGTAAACACCAGGCCGTCCCAGGTGCCGGTCTGGAAGACCGTATTGGGAACCTTCGCGGCAGGAGCCGCTTCCGCAGTCGTCTCTTCCGCGGTAGTTTCTTCCACGGTCGTCTCCTCTGCGGTAGTTTCTTCCACAGTCGTCTCCTCTGCGGTAGTTTCTTCCGCAGTCGTCTCTTCTTTCTGAGCCTCTGTTGTCTCCGTCCCGCTGCTCTGCGCTTCCGTTTTCAGATCAGCGCCGCCCTGCCTGCCGGAGCCGCCGCACCCGGACGCCCCCAGTGCAACCGCCAGAGCCACCATCGTACATAAGAAAAATTTTTTCATTGCTTCATCCTCCGCCTTTGTAATTAAAATCGGTATTTCTATTATAATACCGCCGCTTCGGATGTGCAATCTGTTTCTTTAATTACACCTTAAACCGATATCCAACGCCCCAGATCGTCTCGATATACTGCGGCTTGGCCGTATTAAACTCGATCTTCTCCCGGATCTTCTTGATATGCACCGTCACCGTGGCGATATCGCCGATGGACTCCATGTCCCAGATCCTGGAGAACAGCTCTTCCTTCGTAAAAACATGGTTCGGGTTCTGCGCCAGAAACGACAGCAGATCGAATTCCTTCGTCGTGAAATTCTTCTCCTCGCCGTTGACCCACACGCGCCGGGCGGTCTTGTCGATCTTGAGACCGCGGATCTCAATGATCTCGTTGGACGGCGTACCGCTGCTGATCAGCCGCTCATACCGGGCCAGATGGGCCTTCACCCGCGCTACCATTTCGCTGGGACTGAACGGCTTGGTAATATAATCGTCCGCGCCGAGACCCAGCCCCCGGATCTTGTCGATGTCTTCCTTCTTCGCCGATACCATGATGATCGGGGTATTCTTCGATTCGCGGATGCGCCGGCAGATCTCAAACCCGTCCATGCCCGGAAGCATCAGATCCAGCACGAAAAGATCAAAATCCTCTTTCAGCGCCCTTGAGAGCCCCTCGGAACCGTCGCCGGCGATCTCCACCTCGAAGCCGCTCAGTTCCAGATAGTCCCTCTCCAGCTCCGCGATACTGATCTCATCCTCAATCAGCAGTATTTTTTTCATGGTTTACCTCCTGATATTTCCGAAGAATGAAATGGATCTCCGTCCCGATGCCTTCCTTGCTGGTAGCCCAGATCTTGCCGCCGTGATCCTCGATGATCTTGCGCACGATGGAGAGCCCGATCCCGCTTCCGCCCTTGGACGAATTCCGGGAGGTGTCGGCCCGGTAGAAACGGTCGAAGATATTGGGCAGATCCTTCGGCGAGATCCCCCTGCCGTTGTCCTCGATCTCCACTTCCACGAAATCGCCGTTATCCTTGATGCGTATATTGATGATCCCTTTCTTCTTGTCCAGATATTTCACCGAGTTGCCGATGATGTTATTGATCACGCGCTTCATCTGTTCCGCGTCCGCGATGACCACCACATCTTCGTCCACATAGTTGAAATATCCAAGCTCTATGTCGCTCGTCCCAAGCTCAAGTCCCACTTCCTCCACACAGTCGCGGAAGTAGTTGGCCACATTGATCTTGGAAAATGTATAAGGAATCTTATTCGTATCGATCTTCGAATAAAATGTCAGCTCGTCCACCAGCCGGTCCATGTCGTTGGCTTTGTTGTAGATCGTCCGGATATAGCGGCTGAGCATCTCCGGAGAGGACGCTACGCCGTCCATGATCCCCTCCGCGTATCCCTTGATGGCCGTGACAGGCGTCTTCAGATCATGGGAAATGTTCATCAGAAGCGCCCTGCTCTCCTCGTCGTACTGCAGCTTCTCTTCCGTGGACTCCTTCAGGCGCACGCGCATCTCCTCAAAGTCCTGACATAACCGCCCGATCTCGTCGTTGCTGTCGATGTCCATCGTGAAGTCCAGGTTGCCGTTCTGGATCTCATGCGTCGCCTTCTGCAGCTGCCCCAGCGGCTTTAAGATCGACTGATAGACCCAGGCCACCAGAAGCATCGCGGCCGCCACCAGGATCACGATGCCCACGAAAATCGCCTGTGTCATCAGATTCCGCAGCTCCGGAATATTATTGTCGAAACCGGATATAATAAAGACACTGCCCTCCGATCCGTCGCTGAACACGAAATCGTCCTGTTTTACCAGATGCTGGACCTCGCCGTCCATGTAGACGCCCACGTCCACGTCCGGATCGGCGCTCCCGTAAACCGGCAGATTCTCCGACAGATCCTCCCCTCCGTCCTCCAGACCGGAGAAGATGATCTCATCCCCCCTGCGGACGATCAGATATGCATATTTCTCCAGAAGCTCACCATTCAGCGTCTCCAGAAATTCCTGATCCAGAAACTGATCCGGCGTATCGGCCAAAATCTTCTGGATCTCCTTCTGGTCGCTTCTGGTCAGACGGCTGAACACCTGGACCGAGTTGCTGGACAGCAGGTCCAGCCGCTCAGACAGGCCGTAGGATCTGGCAAATTCTGTGATCTGATGATTTGCTAACAGCGTGAACGCCAGATAGATCAGGCATAACGGCCCGATCGTGATCGTAAGAAATGCAATCGCAAGCCGTGTCTTAATCTTCATTCCCCACTCCGTTCTGCCGCCTCCTCAGGCGGACCGGCCAAAACTGAACCCCCATACTCCGTAGTAAGTATACCACATTTGACGCAGGGTGTTTATAAAATAATTATTAAAGTGATGAAAGCTATCGAAAAAGCGGCGCACAGGGCGCCGCTCTCCGAATCGTTCGTCCGGGAAGCGCGGGATAACCGCTTTCCGGAACTTCCGTCTTTTCCGTCAGGCCTCGAGCCTGTCCCGTCTCGCGTAAAAGGTGAACAGATAGAGCCCGCACAGCCCGACAAGCGCGTATATGATGCGGGACAGCCAGGTCATACTGCCGAAGAGGAACGCGACCAGGTTGAAGTCAAAGAAGCCGATCAGGCCCCAGTTGACCGCGCCGATGATGCTGATGGTCAGGGCAGTGTAGTCCAATACTTTATTATCCATAGAAAATGCCTCCTTTTCTAACCCTAGTATGGACGGAGGCTTTGAAAATATACATCAGCCCGGGATCCGCGACAGGATCTCTCTCTCATCTTCGTCAAAAAGAAGCGTTTTATTATATTGATAATACCTTTCACAGTCGTACTGCTGCAGGAAACGGACGCTATAAAATCCGTTATTCAGATTGGTGACGAAGATAACCATCTCCTGGCCGCTCCCGAACGCCGCCTCCATGAAATCAAACATATGCTCCAGCGTCTGCGCGGCGTTCTCAAAAACATTCTCATACGCCTCATTTTCCGCGTCAAAGACCTCATTGATGCGCTGCCAGACGGCCTGCTCATCCAGAAGATGGTCCGCCCTGACCGCCTGAAGCGTCCGGTCAAGCACCTTCTGGACATCGCGAAAAATATGATCCTCATGACGGCTCAGGAGACCTGCTTCCTGTTTGTATCTCCGTTCCGCCTCCGCGCCGGCGCACAGCGCCTCGAACCGTTCAGGCGCCGAAGACGCGCCCTGCCCGAAACCGCAGGCGGGAGCGGCGGAAGCCTTCATTTCCCGACCGGTCTTTTCGGACTCCGTCTTCTTCGGTTTCATCTCCTCGAACAGGTTCTGCAGGCGTTCCAGCCGCTCCCCGCTGTCTGAAACGGCGCGGAAGCCATTGGTAAGTCTTGCCAGCAGAAGGCTGACTACATTCAGCCGTTCGTCAAAAGGCGCCCGGGACAGTCTGTCGCAGACCTCCTCGCGGATGACGCCGGCGGCGATCTCATCCACCCGGTAATCCGCTTCATATTTATAATAAAGCTCAAGATAGTTGGCAAAGTCTCCGGCGACCGCGGGATGCTGGATATACTGCGCGACCACATCCCGGTCCACGGGCAGGGACAGCCGCTCGCAGACGCCGATCATCCGCGACAGGTCCTCCCACCCGCGCGGTGTGGCGAACCGTTTGCCGTCCACAGTGGTCTCGATACGGCAGAAATTCTGCCGCTTCACGTCCAGATACGCGATGACCGCCGGATGGATATTCACCGTCTCCGCGTACTCCTTCCACACGGAATAATCCGCCTCTACCTCGATCAGACGGATGCGGTCCAGCGTCACCACGTCGAAATCGCGGACGGATTTGTTATATTCCGGCGGATTTCCGGCCGCCACGATGACCCACCCGTCCGGGATCTTATGATTGCCGAAGGTCTTGGCCTGCAGAAACTGCAGCATGGTGGGCGCCAGCGTCTCCGAAACACAGTTGATCTCATCGATGAACAGGATCCCCTCCCGCAGCCCGGTGGCTTCGATCTTGTCATAAATGGACGCCACGATCTCGCTCATGGTATATTCGGTGACAGACATGCGGACGCCGTCATAGATCTTTTCTGTAATATAAGGCAGTCCGATGGCGCTCTGGCGGGTGTGATGGGTAATGGTGTACGCCACAAGTCCCACACGGCATTCCCGGGAGATCTGCTCCATGATCTGTGTCTTGCCGATGCCGGGCGGACCGATCAGCAGCAGAGGGCGCTGGCGGACTGCCGGAATGGCATACGCGCCGTATTCGTCCCTGGCCAGATAGGCGGCGATGGTATTCCTGATCTCTTCTTTTGCCCGTTTGATATTCAATTCATACACCTCCCGCACAAAGTATACCATGATTTCCCCGCGAGATGCAACGCAATTCATAATACTTTTGTGAAGTGTTTAACAAATAGTTAACGTATTCATTTTTTTGCATACCCTTATGAAAATACTTGTATTGGCATTTCTATTCTGAAAATGATATACTATAGACAGTTAGAAAGCTAAATTTGCTATAATTGGGTTACGTTGCAAGTATCCTGCTCTATTGCAGAGTGTTCTTCTCCCTTCCGGATATGTTTTGCAGCGCTCCCCTATTTCTTTTTCCACTAGGGAAAACCCGCCGAGCCGTCCCCCCACTGGTTCGGCGGGTTTTATTTTGCGGAAATATTCCCGTGAAATGCAAATATGTGAGAAACTTATACAAAATTCTGTAACTTTATTCCCAAAAAAGCAATTGTATATTGAAAGTTTCATCTGAATGTGTTATAGTAAACACGGGGGATGGTGTGAATATGAATGATAAATTATTCAATGGTTACGGATATGTGTATGAGGTCTATAAGACCCGCAGTTTTTCCAAAGCAGCCGAAAATCTGTTTATCAGTCAATCTTCATTAAGCGCGACGATCAGAAAAATTGAAAAACGCATCGGGATCGAGATCTTCGACCGAAGCACGATACCCATCGGTCTTACGGAAGACGGCGTTGAATACATTGAAGCCGTAGAAAAGATCATGGACATCGAACATCATTTTTCGTCCCGCGTCCAGCAGCTGGACGAGCTGATCACCGGCCATCTGGCCATCGGCGGAAACGGCATCTATTTATGCCATGTGCTGCTCCCGGTGATCTCGGAATTCGCCCGGCTCTATCCCGGCGTTCAGATGCGCCTCGTGGAAGGCGCCAGCCAGGATCTGGAAGAACAGCTGGAAAGCAGCGTCCTGGATCTGATGATCGACAACCGGGTCCTGCCGCACGAGGATTATGAGAGTATCCAGATCATCCATGAAGATGTGCTTTTAGCGGTTCCCAGCCGCTGGCCGATCAATGAAAAGCTGACCCAATACCAGCTGAACAGCCAGGACATTCTGTCAGACCGGCATCGGACGGAGGAGATCCCGGTCGCGCCGTTTGAGGAATTCAGCGGGCTGCCCTTCATGCTGCTCCACGTGGGCAACGACACCCGCCAGCGGTCGGAACAGATGTTTTTCCACTATAACATATCGCCGCAGGTCGTCCTGAAGGTAGACCAGCAGAACACGGCCCTGACCCTGACCAGCCACGGCGTGGCAGCCAGCTTTATCAGCGACTGCGTGGCGCGGAACTCACAGGCGGAGAACGGCGTGACTTATTACCGGCTTCCGCCGGAGTTCGCCCGGAGAAATGTATACATGTTCTACAAGAAGAACCGGCTGCGCACCAGATGCCTGGAAGAATTCATCAAGATCACAGAAAGCACGGCTTTTTAAAAGGCCGTGCTTTTCCGCGCCGTCTTTTCCGCGGCCGGGCGCTCAAGATCCTCCGCGTCCAGGATCAGCTTCATGGCCCAGGCCGGCACCGATTCGTCCCGGTACCGGTCCCTGACGAAGATGAACGCTGTGTCGTAGGGAGGCATTTTCACCGGATAGACGCCCTTGCCGTCAGTGAAATACAGAAGCCCCCTAAGCTTCGTAAACTCTCCCCGGGCCCGCAGGCCGTTCACATATTCGAAGGCCGGCCGGAAATCAGTGCCGCCTTTTCCCCGGATCGTGAACCTGCGCATATACTGTTCCATCTCCTCACGGCTGGTGATCCGCTCGTCGGAGCGGACCTGGTCGTCGCACTGGATGATATGGATATTGATCTTCCGGAAATAGCTCTCCGATTCGCTCAATACCGCATAGGTCTCGTCAAGGAACCGCCGCACCAGTTCGCCGGAACAGGACATGGACGTGTCGATGACAATGACAAAATCCTCCACCCGGAAGATCTCCTTGGACTCCAGCGGCTCGATCAGCGGCATATTGCCGTAATGCTCCATGCCGTACGTGTAGTAGGCATAGTCGAAGGAATCGTCGTCAATGCGGAGTTCTTCCTTAAGGACCGCGAATTTGCGCAGGAATTTCTTATAATCGCAGCGCTCCCGGTTCTCCGCCCGGACCTGCTCCAGAAGTTCCTGCTCGTCCTCCGACCGCGATTCCTCCCGGGACATGGACTCCATCCGGGTCTGCAGCTTCTCCCGGTTGTCCTTCCATCGGCTCTGGCGGGGGATCGCCTGCTTCCGCGTCTTCTCCTCATACCACAGGTCGTGGCTGTCCACACGGAACTCGTCCGCCATGCGCCGGTACTGCGCTTCCGTAAGCTCCATCTCCTGCAGCCGCCGGTATATGCCCTCCGCGGTCAGAACCGGAAGCTCCTTCTGAAAACGCAGATAAATGTCCCGGCGGAACGGCGACGGAGAGACATGGACGCATTTCCGGTAAAGTCCGTCAATGATGGATTCCATCGCGATATCGCAGGCCAGATTCCAGTAATCCGCGGCCCTTTCGCCGCGGGTATCCAGATGACAGAACAAACAGTGAAGCACCATATGAAGATAAGCGCGGTTTACATAAACCCTTCCGCGCCGGTACAGAGCGAACAGATGATCCGGATCATAGCGGATCACGAAACCGTCCGTGCCGATCGCGGACATGGCCGGATCCGCCTCATAGCCGAGGCTGTGAAGCGCCAGATCCAGAAAATGCATATTCAGATAGAGTTCATTGCGCGCCGACGAGAGGATGCGGACACAGAGTTCCACGGTGTCCAGCTCGTCAAGCTGCCGCTCCCGGATCGGATCGGTCATGAGAATCTCTCCTGTTTCGCTTATAATGAAAAACGCCTCCGCTTCACGGCGCCCGCCGCACGTCTTCTGTCCATCAGGAAACTGACCGCGGCGCCGTTCCCGCACGCTCCGGCGATGTCCAGAAGCCCCGCGATCATTTCCCCGCCGCAGGGAATATGGGCGAAGATCCACTCCAGCGCCGGCATATCGCCGCTTTCCACCGCCCAGCCGGCCACCGCCGCGGCATGTTCCCGCAGATACTCCCGGTAGCGCTCCGCGTACCGCTCTTCCAGCCGGTACGGATCCATCAGCCGCCCCAGGGCCAGCCTGGCCACCAGTTTCTCCGGCTCCTGGACCTGAACGTGGGGAAACAGGCTGTCGTATTCCTTAAACTGAAACTGAGTGCTGACGAACGTGTTGCGGTACTTCTGTCCGCAGCCGTGGGTCTCCGTCACCAGGATCCGCGCGGGCGTGTTCTCCACAGCCTCCTCGAAGAATTCCGGGAAAATGAGACGGGCGGAAGCCGCAGCAGCCGGCGGAGCAGCATCGGTCTGGTCGTAACGCTGCCGCGGTCCTGTTTCCTCAGCTGTCTTATCCGGCAGATACAGCACCTCCAGCGTCTGCCGCAGCTCCGCCAGCACCTCCCGCATACAGGACTTCCGGCTCTCATCCACATGGATCGTCACCTGCTCCACGCCATAACAGCCGGCAAAAACCCCGGCTCCCCAGTCAAGCGTCGTGCTGTAAAGCTCCAGCTTCTTCAGCTTCTCACAGTTATACAGCGCATACGCGCCGACTTTCTCAAGGCGCGCCGGAAGACGCAGCTCTTCCAGGCGGCCGCCGCAAAGAGCGGGGATGTCCGGATGCCGGTTTCGGCCGGCCGGTTCCGCGGTCCGTGCTGCCGGTTCCGCAGTTCGCTCCTCCGGCAGGCTTTTCGCGGATTCCGCGGTTCGTGCTGTCGGCAGACTTTCCGCCGGTTCCACGGTTCGTGCTGTCGGCAGGCTTTTCGCGGCCTCCGCGGTTCGCTCCTCCGCTTCCGTCTCCGGCCACCAGAACGTTCCGGCCGCAGCGTCGTCTTCGCGGTCCCCATGCACCGAAAACAGATACGGCGCAAGCTCAAGCACCGGAAGCCCGTTGATCTCATCCGGCAGCACCGCCAGACTGTCCAGGCTGCGGCATTCCAGGATGCGCACGCCATAAGCTCCTTCCGAATAACCGGCCCGCGTCAGATACTCACACCGGCAGATCATTGACGTTCCCGCTCCATCCCGGCGGCCCTGCGGTAGATCGCAGCCATATCCGCCTTCTGCAGCACCCGCACGGTACCCAGATGATCCTTCGCAGTGATACTGCATTTCTCAGCCAATTCCTCGATCTGAGCCGGAGTCGGATCAATGCCCAGCTCATGCATATCCGTCGGCATTCCGATCGACCGGTAGAACTCCTCCATCGCCTCGATACCGGCCAGGATCGTCGCCTCCTGACTCTCCCGCGGCTCGACGCCCAGCACGCGGACAGCCAGCTGCTCGAACCGGTCCGGGCTGTAACGGTACACATATCTTGCCCAACTCCCCCAGATAGCTGTAAGGCCCGCGCCGTGGGCCACGTCAAACATACCGCCGATCTCATGCTCCAGCTTATGGCAGGACCAGTCGCCGCCGTCGGTCCCGCAGCCGGTCAGACCATTATGGGACAGACTGCTGGCCCACATGACTTCCGCGCGCGCCTCGTAATCGTCCGGATGTTCCATCAGAACATGCGCATTGCGGATCACCGTCCGCATCAGCCCCTCCGCCAGCGCGTCCGTCAGTTCCATGCTGTCGCCGTGATTCAGATACCGCTCCATCGTGTGCATCAGGATGTCCGCGCAGCCGCAGGCCGTCTGATACGCAGGCAGCGTCATCGTCAGTTCCGGATCCATAATGGCGAACTTCGGCCGGGCAATATCAAAATTGCTGCCCCGCTTGATGCCGCCTTCATCCTTCGTGATCACCGCGGAATTGCTCATCTCGCTTCCCGCCGCCGCGATCGTCACGATCGCGCCCACAGGCAGGCACGCCGCCGGCTTTGCCTTGAAATCAAAGATATCCCAGACGTCGAAATCATTGGCGGCGCCATAGCCGATCGCCTTGGCCGAATCGATCACGCTGCCGCCGCCCACGGCCAGCAAAAAATCCACGCCTTTCGATTTACACACTTCGATCCCACGATAGACCAGGGACAGCCTCGGGTTCGGAACCACGCCGCCCAGTTCCACCCAGGCGATCCCTTCCGTGTCCAGGATCCGGCGCACCCGTCCAAGAAGGCCGGACCGCTCCGCGCTGCCCCCGCCGTAATGCAGCAGCACCTTCGTCGCCCCCTGCTCCCTGAGGAGTTCGCCCAGCCTGTCCACACTGCCTCTCCCAAACGCCACCTTCGTCGGCGCGCAGTAAGTGAAATTAAGCATGATTTCTCTCTCCTTTCCATTTTATCCGCGGCCAAACCGCAATTCAGTTATTGCCGTCTTTACAGCACCCATGCCCGAAACCGTTTTACTGTCTTCAGTATACAACGCTCCCGCCCGTTTGTCATCGAAAAATACGGATAAAAACAGACGCGCCGCATTACAATTCCTGCATAAAAAATGAACGCCGCATCGAAAAATTCCTTTCCCACGAAATGCGGCGCCCAACGAATGAGAGCAGGTGATGGGAATCGAACCCACGTATCCAGCTTGGAAGGCTAGTGTTCTACCATTGAACCACACCTGCGTCTGCCTTGGACCGGAATCGAACCAGTGACACGAGGATTTTCAGTCCTCTGCTCTACCAACTGAGCTACCAAGGC
>CANQGA010000025.1 GCA_947600145.1 uncultured Lachnospiraceae bacterium
GGAACAACCAACAGCTGCGTAGCAGTCATGGAAGGCGGCAAGCCGACCGTCATCGCCAACGCGGAGGGCGTCCGCACGACCCCGTCCATCGTGGCGTTCACGAAGACCGGCGAGCGTCTGGTGGGCGAGCCGGCCAAGCGTCAGGCTGTCACCAACGCCGACAAGACCATTTCCTCGATCAAGAGGCATATGGGAACTGATTATAAGGTAGACATCGACGGCAAGAGATATACTCCCCAGGAGATCTCGGCCATGATCCTGCAGAAGCTGAAAGCCGACGCGGAGAGCTATCTTGGCGAGCCGGTTACCGAGGCCGTCATCACGGTTCCGGCGTATTTCAACGACGCGCAGCGCCAGGCGACCAAGGACGCCGGCAAGATCGCGGGCCTGGATGTAAAGCGTATCATCAACGAGCCGACGGCGGCTGCCCTGGCTTACGGCCTGGACAATGAGAAAGAGCAGAAGATCATGGTATACGACCTGGGCGGCGGTACCTTCGATGTGTCCATCATCGAGATCGGCGACGGCGTCATCGAGGTTCTGTCCACCAACGGCGATACCCACCTGGGCGGCGACGATTTCGACAACCGCGTGACCCAGTGGATGATCACGGAATTCAAGAAGGCGGAGGGCGTGGATCTGTCCAACGACAAGATGGCCCTTCAGAGACTGAAAGAGGCGGCCGAGAAGGCGAAGAAGGAGCTTTCCACCGCGACAACGACCAACATCAACCTGCCGTTCATTACGGCTACCAGCGACGGACCGAAGCATCTGGATATGAACCTGACCAGGGCGAAATTCGACGAGCTGACCCATGATCTGATCGAGAAGACGGCGATCCCGGTGCAGAACGCGCTGCGCGACGCGGGCATCACGGCCTCCGAGCTGGGCAAGGTCCTGCTGGTGGGCGGTTCCACCCGTATGATCTCCGCGCAGGATAAGGTAAAGCAGCTGACGAACCATGAGCCCAGCAAGACCCTGAATCCGGACGAGTGCGTGGCCATCGGAGCGGCCATCCAGGGCGGCAAGCTGGCGGGCGACGCCGGTGCCGGAGACATCCTTCTGCTGGATGTGACCCCGCTGTCCCTGTCCATCGAGACTCTGGGCGGCGTAGCTACCAGACTGATCGAGCGCAACACCACGATCCCGACCAAGAAGAGCCAGATATTCTCCACGGCCGCGGATAACCAGGAAGCTGTCGATATCCATGTGGTACAGGGCGAGAGGCAGTTCGCCCGCGACAATAAGACCCTCGGCCAGTTCCGTCTGGACGGGATCCCGCCCGCAAGGAGAGGCATGCCGCAGATCGAGGTTACCTTCGATATCGACGCCAACGGTATCGTAAATGTTTCCGCCAAGGATCTGGGCACCGGCAAGGAGCAGCACATCACCATCACCTCCGGCTCCAATATGTCCGATTCCGACATCGAGAAGGCCGTGAAGGAAGCCGCGGAGTATGAGGCCCAGGACAAGAAGCGCAAGGAAGCCATCGATACCCGCAATGAGGCCGACTCCATCGTGTTCCAGACCGAGAAGGCCCTGCAGGATGTCGGCGACAAGATCGCGGCCGGCGACAAGGCAGCGGTGGAAGCGGATCTGAACGCCCTGAAGGAAGCCATCAACCGGGCTCCGGCAGATCAGATGACCGACGCGCAGGTGGAGGACATCAAGGCCGGCAAGGAGAAGCTGATGGCCAGCGCCCAGGCCCTGTTCACGAAGATGTACGAGTCCATGCAGAACGCCGGCGGCGCAGGCGCAGGAGCAGGAATGGGCGGCGACATGGGCGGCATGGGCGGAAATGCCCAGGGCGGCGCGTCCCGGCCGGATGACGACGTGATCGACGGCGATTTCAAGGAAGTATAATTCGGCAGACATTTCGATACAGACAGACCTATCCGCCAGCCGGGGTTTTCCCTGACTGGCGAATAGTGTGGAAAGGTAGCATGACATATGGCAGAAACCAAGAGAGATTATTATGAGGTCCTGGGAGTACCGAAAGACGCGGACGACGCGGCCATAAAGAAAGCGTACAGGGTCCTTGCGAAAAAATATCATCCGGACGCCAACCCGGGCAACGCGGAAGCGGAGCAGAAGTTCAAGGAGGCGTCCGAGGCCTACGCGGTCTTAAGCGATCCGGAGAAGCGCAAGCAGTACGACCAGTTCGGCCATGCGGCGTTTGACGGAGGCGCAGGCGGAGGTTACGGCGGCTTCGGCGGCTTCGGAGGTTTTGGCGGCGGGTTTGACGGATCCGATATGGGAGACATTTTCGGCGATATCTTCGGCGATCTGTTCGGCGGCGGCCGAAGCTCCAGAAGCTCCCGCTATAACGGTCCCATGCGGGGAGCCAATGTCCAGACAAGCGTGCGCCTGACCTTTGAGGAAGCTGTTTTTGGCTGCGAGAAGGAAATAGAGATCAATTATAAAGAGGAGTGTCCTTCCTGCCACGGGAGCGGCGCGAAGGCCGGTACTTCGAAGGAGACCTGCGGCAAGTGCAACGGCAAGGGCAAGATCATGTATACCCGCCAGACGCCGCTCGGAACCATGCAGAATGTGACGACATGCCCGGACTGCGACGGCACAGGGCAGATCATTCGGGAGAAATGCCCGGACTGCCGCGGCACCGGTTACATTACCAAGAGAAAGAAGCTGAAGGTGACGATGCCGCCCGGGATCGACGACGGACAGAGCGTGAGAAGCGTGGGGGCCGGCGAGCCGGGAACGAACGGAGGCGAGCGGGGGGATCTGCTGGTGCAGGCCGTAGTGTCCAAGCATCCGATCTTTATCCGCAGGGATATGGATATCTATTCCACGGTCCCGCTTTCATTCGCCAGGGCGGCCCTGGGCGGTCCTATCATCATCAAGACCGTGGACGGTCAGGTGGAGTATGAGGTGAAGCCCGGCACTCAGACCGATACCCGCGTCCGTTTGAAAGGCAAGGGTGTTCCGTCGGTCCGCAACAAGAATGTCCGCGGCGACCATTATGTGACGCTGGTGGTCCAGGTGCCGGAGCGGATGAATGAAGAGCAGCGGCAGGCCCTCAGACATTTCGATGAACTGATGACCGGCAAGATCGACGGCGGGGGCGACGACGGCAGGAAGAAAAAAGGATTTTTTAAATAACAGACCGGTCGGCGGCTGACCGGAACGGAGGTCTGGGATACAGATGGACAGAAAGATCGGTTTTATCGGGTTCGGCAATATGGCCCGGGCGCTGGCGGACGGCATGCTCTTAAGCGGCGCGGCCGGCCCTGAACAGCTTTATGTCTGCGCGAAGCACGAGGATAAGCTGCGCCTTAACGCGGCAAAACGCGGAATCACCCATGTCTGCGCAACAGCGCGCCAGACGGCGGAGGAATCCGACATGGTGATCGTGGCGGTGAAGCCCTATCTGGTGGAAGAAGTGCTGACGCCGATCCGCGAGGCGCTGCGTGACAAAGTGGTCATCTCTGTTGCGGCAGGCATTTCCTTCGACCGCTATGAGCAGATCCTGCTTCCCGGTACCCATCACCTGACGATCATGCCGAACACGCCGGCTGCGGTGGGGGCGGGCATCATTCTCTGCGAGGAGAAGCATTCTCTGACGGATCGGGAATTTCATGATTTCCGGCAGCTGTTTTCGAAGCTTGGAATGATACAGATCCTCCCGCCGTCCCAGTTCCAGATCGCGGGAGACCTGGCCGGGTGCGGGCCGGCGTTTACTGCCATGTATCTGGAGGCGCTGGCCGACGGAGCGGTGCTTTACGGGCTTCCCAGGGAGACCGCGTACCGGCTGGCCAGCCAGATGGTGCTCGGAACGGCCAGCCTGCAGCTGGCGACAGGGGATCATCCGGGGGCGATGAAGGACGCGGTATGTTCGCCGGGCGGGTTAACGATCGCCGGCGTGGCGGCCCTGGAAAGCGGCGGCTTCCGCGCGGCGGTGATCGACGCGCTGCGCGCGGTCCAGAAGAAGAGGTAATCCCAAAAGGCGCGCCGCATGTTCACGGCGCGCCTTCTGAGTTCCTTCCTGCCGGCATTCTTTGGTACTTTGCCCTGTTGTCTTCTGCAGTTTGGGATCTTGATCTTTCGTATCTCATCGTCTTTTGTATTTTTCCGATTGTGACACGGTTTATATTTACGGCTCCGCCCGGGATATAGGCGGCCGGTTCGTAAGCGTGATTGAGGTCGTAATGTAATGCATTCAGGATTAATTCATTGTTTTATGTTTCGTTGTTTCATGCTTCATTGTTTCATTCGCGGGCAAATGCCGCGGGGCGGCTGCTGCGGCCGCGTTCTTTTGCGCGATCCTCCTTTACAAGATCAGATCGGTCTTTTGACCGGGGGCCGCCGGCAGGGCGGAATGTGTATCACCCGTTCACTAGAATAATGCGCGGGCGGAGCGTTTTATTGCTTTCGAACTGAAAAATTCCGATGGAAACAGATGGAAAAAGCGAAAAACTTACAAATAGGTTACGATTTCAGGATATAGTTGACATAAAGGTTATAGTAGGTTACAATGGTCGCAGAAGAAAAGGAGGTATTCTTATGGATGGATGGAATACAGCGGGACAGGATAACGTGACCGCGTCCGTGCCGGCGGAGGCTGAGGCGGCGGAGTCCGCCGCGGGGGAGAATACGTCTGCCGCGGCCGGGGAACCGAAGACCGACCTGCAGATCATGGAGGAGCTGGAGAAACAGATCGCGCAGCTGCCGATAGGTTATATCTCAAGAAAGATGATCCACGGGAAACTGCGCTTTTACCGGCAGTGGACGGAGAACGGCAAGATCAAGAGCCAGTATATCAAAGACGGCCAGCTGGAGGGCCTGGAGGAAGGGATCGAGAAGCGCCGCCAGCTCCAGAAGCAGCTGAAGGAGCTGCGGGCGCGTCAGAGCGCTGCGCGGGGCGCGGCGAGGGGACATGCGGGCGCCGGACGCGGCGGAAGATACCAGGGGCCGAAATTCCGCACGAATGTGATCCGGGGAGAGGCCCTGGCAGGACTTACCGAGAGTCTGACGGACGGCCAAAACCGTCTCTGCTATGAGCAGCTGAAGGACTATCTGGACGGCCGGACCGGCAGCGACGGACGCGTGTGCCTGATCACCGGACTGAGACGGACCGGCAAGACGACGCTGATCCGACAGGCGATCCGCGGCATGGCGCCGGAGAAGATGGAGCAGACCGCCTATATCAAGGTGACGGCGGCGGATTCCATGGAGAAACTGAATCAGGATATGAATCTGTTGTATGAGATGGGGTACCGCTACGTGTTTATCGACGAGGTTACGCTGATGAGCGATTTCATCGACGACGCGGCTCTGTTTTCCGATGTCCACGCGGCGCAGGGGATGCGGGTGGTCCTGACGGGAACCGATTCCCTGGCCTTTGTTCTGGCGCTCAGACAGGAGCTTTATGACAGGGCTGTGACGATCAGTACCACATTTATCCCGTTCAGGGAGCACAGGCGTCTTCTGGGGATCGACGATGTGGATCAGTATATCCGTTACGGCGGGACCCTGCGGGCCGGCGAGCGGACGCCGGAAGGGCTTAGCGTGAAGAACGCCACATTCCGCGACGGCGTTTCCACCAGGGAGTATATCGAGAGCGCTGTCTGCCGCAATATCGAGCGGTCCCTGGTCGGAAGCAAGGACTTAAGCCAGTTCCGCAATCTGCGCGCGCTGCAGGAGAATGACGACCTGATGGAGGTAGTGGACCGGGTCATGATCAATATGAACCTGAATTTCCTTCTGCTGATCCTGGCGAAGAATCCGATGTACCAGAATCTGCGCCTTGCCGCGTGGAATCTGAAGAACGACCGCGCAAGGGAGGAGCAGGCGGCCGGGATTACCCGCGCCCATGTTTCGGAGGTCAAGGAAGCTCTGATCGAGATGGATCTGGTGGTCGAGTGCCCTGCCGAGACGCCTCAGGCCGGCAGCGAGCCGATCGAGAGGGTCATTTTCACCCAGCCGGGCATCCGCTGCTGCCAGATCCAGACGCTTCTCCAGTCCCTGATGGGTACGGAGAAATTTGTGAATATGAGCGAGATCAGCAAGCGGGACATGGTCGAGAAGGTGATGGCCGATGTCCGGGCCCGGATGCTGGAGGACATTATCCTTCTGGAGACGGAGAAAGCGGCCCAGGGGAGCAGGCAGGTGTATAAGCTGCAGATCAACGCGGGCGTGTTCGGTATGGTCGTCTACGATCCGCAGGAGAACAGCTGCACGGTCTGCGAGCTGCGCAGCGATATGAAGGCATTTTCCGATCAGTACCGCCGCCTGTCCGACACAGACAAATACAATCAGATCGAGAAGCGGTTCGGCCCCATCCGTCAGCGGTTTGTCCTCTGCGATGACCCGGAGACGCTTTCAGCCGACGGCATCACGTTCTGCAGGGCGGAGGATTATCTGTGCGGACTGTAATGGAGAGACAGCTATGAAATGGAGAAAGTATACGCTGACCACCACCACGGAAGCCGTGGATCTGATCAGCAGCATGTTTGATGAGATCGGCATCGAGGGTATCGAGATCGAGGACAATGTGCCCCTGACCGAGAGCGAGACGAAGGGAATGTTCATCGATATTCTGCCGGAGCTGCCGCCGGACGAGGGCGTGGCGAAGGTCAGCTTCTATCTGGAGGACATTTCAAGGGAAGAAGAGATCCTGAGATCGGTGGAAGAAGGACTCGGCGAGCTGGCCGCGTTCGTGGATCTGGGCGAGAGAAAGCTTGAGATCTCGGAGACAGAGGACAAAGACTGGATCAATAACTGGAAGCAGTATTTCAAACCGTTTACGGTGGACGATATCCTGATCAAGCCGACGTGGGAGGAGATCCCCGAGGGACAGGAGGACAGGCTTCTGATCCAGATCGATCCCGGCACCGCGTTCGGTACCGGCCAGCATGAGACGACTCAGCTGTGTATCCGCCAGCTCCGCAAATATATGACCGCGGAAGCCAGGGTGCTGGACGTGGGCACCGGCAGCGGGATCCTGGGCATTACGGCGTTAAAGCTGGGGGCCGGGGAGGTATACGGAACGGATCTGGACGAGAACGCGATCACGGCAGTCGGCGAGAACATGGAGGCCAACGGCATAAGCGGAGAACAGTTCCATGTGGTTCAGGGCAACCTGATCGATGATCGGGTTATCAAAGACTGGGCAGGTTATGAGCGATATGATATCGTTGTGGCCAATATCCTGGCGGACGTGATCAACCTGCTGACGCCGGAGGTCCCGCCTCATCTGAAACACGGCGGCATCTTTATCACCTCCGGGATCATCGACATGAAAGAGGACGCGGTGAAAAAGGCCATGGAAGCCGAGAAAGAGCTGGAGATCATTGAGATCACGCGCCAGGGCGAGTGGGTCAGTGTGACGGCGAGGAGAAAGTAACGTGTCCGCTCCTGCCGGGAGAGCGCGGCAATGGGAGCGGATGTAAGAGAGTGGAATTCAGTATGTATCATTTCTTTGTAAAACAGGAACAGATTGGGCCAAACGACGGCGCCGCGGCGGCGGTCACGGTCACGGGGCCCGATGTCAACCATATCCGCAATGTGCTGCGCATGAAGCCGGGCGATGAGATCCTGGTGGGCAACGGGGCCGACGCCGATTATCTCTGCCGGATCGAACAGATCACGCCGGAACATGTGACAGCCCGGATTCTGTCCCGGACAGAGAGCACGGAGCTTCCATCCCGCCTGTATCTGTTCCAGGGCCTTCCCAAGGGCGACAAGATGGAACTGATCATTCAGAAGGCTGTGGAACTGGGCGTATACCGGGTGATCCCGGTGAAAACCCGCCGGAGCGTGGTGAAGCTGGACGCGAAGAAGGAGGAAGCCCGCGTCCGCCGCTGGAATGCCGTTGCCGAGAGTGCCGCCAAGCAGTCCGGGCGCGTGCTGGTGCCGGAAGTGGCGCCGGTCATGGAATTCAGCGAGGCGCTGGCTTACGCCGCGGACTTCGACGTGAAGATGATCCCCTATGAGAACGCCAGAGGCATGTCCTCTGCCCGTCAGACGGTGGAACAGGTCGGGTGCGGGATGTCCGTGGGGATCCTCATCGGCCCGGAGGGCGGCTTTGAGGAGGCGGAGGTGTCCGCGGCCCGCGGGGCCGGGTTTGCGCCCATTTCCCTGGGCAGGCGGATCCTGCGGACGGAAACCGCGGGACTTGCCGTATTGTCGATCCTCATGTATCAGCTGGAGACGTATTCTGATCCGAACGTGACCGGCAACTTTGCGGCTGGGGAGACCCTGGTATAATGCCGGATGGCAGACAGTGTTTTGATACGATTCTGATACGGTATCGCATCATAAAGTTTTGGAGGAGTCCATGCAGGCATATTTTGATAATTCGGCCACCACGAAGGTGTTTGACAGCGTGCGGGATATCGTGGTAAAGACAATGACCGAGGATTACGGCAATCCGTCTGCCAGACATACAAAAGGAATGGAAGCGGAGAACTATATCCGCGGCGCCCGGGCGGTGATCGCGAAGTCCCTGAAGGTGCAGGAGAAGGAGATCCTTTTCACCTCCGGCGGCTCCGAATCCAACAATATGGCGCTGATCGGAACGGCTATGGCCAATAAGCGGGCCGGAAACCATATCATCAGCAGCAATATCGAGCATCCGTCGGTATATAACCCGCTTGGATTTCTGGAAGAGCAGGGTTATGAGGTTACGTATCTGCCGGTAGACCGCGCGGGACATATCGACCTTGCGCAGCTTGAAGAGAGTATCCGGCCGGAGACGATCCTGGTGTCGGTCATGTACGTGAACAATGAGGTGGGCACGGTGGAACCGGTGGAGGAGATCTCGCGGATCATCCGGCGGAAGAATCCCAATACGCTGTTCCATGCGGACGCGATCCAGGCCTACGGCAAATATGAGATCCGGCCGAAGCGCCAGGGCATCGATCTCTTAAGCGTCAGCGCCCATAAGCTTCACGGGCCCAAGGGCGTCGGTTTCCTCTATATCGACAGCCGGGTGAAGATAAAGCCCCTGATCTACGGCGGCGGCCAGCAGCAGGGCCTGCGCTCCGGTACCGAAAATGTACCTGGCATAGCCGGCATGGGCGCGGCCGTGGAGGAGATGTTTAAGGACCATGCGCAGAAGATCGACAGGCTGTACGAACTGAAAGAATACGCGGAAAGGAAGCTTTCCCAGCTTCCCGGCGTGACGCTCAATAACCCTCCGGGCCGGGAGGGCGCGCCGCAGATCGTAAGCGCCGGCTTCGAGGGCGTGAAGAGCGAAGTGCTGCTTCACGCGCTGGAGGAGAAAGGGATCTATGTGTCTTCCGGATCCGCCTGCTCCTCGAACCATCCGGGACTGAGCGGAACGCTGAAGGGCGTAGGCGTGCGGCAGGATCTTCTGGATTCCACCCTGCGCTTCAGCTTCGGGCTGTTCAATACGAAAGAAGAGATCGACTACGCGGCGCAGCAGCTGGAAGAGATCCTGCCGGTGTTACGGCGGTTTCAGAGAAAATAGAGGCAGCGATACAGTGATGGGGAGCAGCAGGTAAGGAGAGAGAACAACATGCTTTATCAGTCATTTTTAATAAAATACGCCGAGATCGGTACGAAAGGAAAGAACAGGTTCCTCTTCGAGGACGCCCTGGTCAGCCATATCTGCCGCGCGTTAAAGCGTGTGGACGGAAAGTTCGACGTCACGAAGGACGCCGGCCGCATTTATGTGACCGCGCTGACGGATTATGATTACGAGGATGTGATCGAGGAGCTTAAGAAGGTCTTCGGCATTGCCTGGATCTGCCCCATGTTCCAGACGGAGGAGAGGGAATTTGAAGCCCTGAAGCGCCAGGTGGCCGGCTATCTGGATCAGGTGTATCCGGACAAGCGTCTGACCTTCAAGGTGGTATCCCGCCGCGCCGACAAGCGCTACCCGGTCCCGTCGGAACAGATGAACCGGGATCTGGGCGAGGCGATCCTCGACGCGTATCCGGAGATGACGGTCAACGTCCATGAACCGGATGTGCTTCTGCGGGTGGAAGTGCGGAACAACGTCGTCAACATTTATTCGGAAATGATCCCCGGCCCCGGCGGCATGCCGGTGGGCACCAACGGAAAGGCCCTGCTTCTGCTTTCCGGCGGTATCGACAGTCCGGTGGCGGGATATATGGTAGCGAAGCGCGGCGTGAAGATCGACGCGGTCTATTTCCACGCGCCGCCCTACACCAGCGAGCGGGCGAAGCAGAAGGTGGTGGATCTGGCGAAATTGGTTTCCCGGTATTCCGGTCCCATCGATCTGCATGTGGTGAATTTTACGGAGATCCAGATGGCGATCTATGAGACCTGCCCCCATGAGGAGCTGACGATCATCATGCGCCGCTATATGATGCGGATCGCCGAGCGGATCGCCGGCGAGACAGGAAGCCTGGCGCTTGTCACGGGCGAGAGCATCGGCCAGGTGGCTTCCCAGACGGTACAGTCCCTGGCGGCTACCAACGATGTCTGCACGCTGCCGGTCTTCCGGCCGGTGATCGCGTTTGACAAGCAGGAGATCGTGGATATCTCGGAGAAGATCGGCACCTATGAGACGTCGATCCTCCCCTATGAGGACTGCTGCACCATTTTCGTGGCGAAGCATCCGGTGACAAAGCCGGTCCTGAAGGCGATCCGCAAGTCCGAGGAGAAGCTTGCCGGGACGATCGAAGATATGGTGGAGACGGCAGTCTCGGCGCGGGAGATCATCCGCTGCGGCTGAGACGGCCGGAGCCCGTATGAAAAAGAACCTGCCATAACAGCAGGTTCCGCGTTCCGGTATGCAGAGACTGTACCGCCGGAGCGAAACGCCGGCGGGGATCCTGTATGCCGCGCTATTTGATCAGATAGGGCGTAAGTACGGACATGATCTCGCTGATGACGGGTTCGGCCTCGGCGTGGATGTTAAGGTCGATGGGCTTTGAAAGGTCCAGGCTGAAGATGCCCATAATGGACTTGGCGTCGATCACGTAGCGTCCGGATACCAGGTCAAAATCCACGTCAAACTTGGAGAGATCATTCACAAAGGATTTGACTTTATCAATCGAATTAAGCGAAATACGTACAGTTTTCATGCAAAAATGCCTCCTTGATTCTGCCAGATATTGTCAGGGTAACAGGCGCTTTCCGCGTCTATGGTAATAGTACAGAGTGGCAGGAGAAAAGTCAATAGACAGTTTGCATGAAAAAGCAAAAAAGTGTTCAGGGCGGAGAAAGCAGAATGAGAAAGGCAGCGCTGCACAATCTGGGGTGCAAGGTAAACGCGTATGAAACGGAGGCGATGGGCCAGCTTCTTAAGGAGGCAGGCTATGAGATCGTGCCGTTCGAGGAGAAGGCGGATGTCTATGTGATCAACACCTGTTCCGTGACGAACATCGCGGACAGGAAATCCCGGCAGATGCTCCACAGGGCCAGAAAACGCAATCCGGACGCGGTGGTGGTGGCCGCCGGCTGCTATGTCCAGGTGGCCGCGGACAGTCTGCAAAAAGACGGCGCCGCGGATATTCTGATCGGGAATAACCGGAAGAAGGATCTGGCCGTCATTCTGGAGGAATATTTCGCGGGGAGGCGAAAGACGCGCCGCGCCGTGGAGACGGCCGGACAGGCCGTCGGGGGAGAGCTGCCCGGGACGCCGGCGGCCGCCCCGAACGCGCAGTCCTGCGTGATCGACATCGCGAAGACCCGTGAGTATGAGGCGCTCTCTGTCAGCGCCACCGCCGAGCACACCAGGGCGTTTATCAAGATCCAGGACGGGTGCAATCAGTTCTGCAGTTACTGTATCATTCCCTACGCCAGGGGGCGGGTCAGAAGCCGCGGCGCGGCCGAGATCCTTGAAGAGGCGAGAACGCTTACGGCGGCCGGATACCGGGAGATCGTGGTCACGGGCATCCACATCAGTTCCTACGGAACGGATATGCCCGAGGGGGAGCGGGTGGAACTGATCGGGCTGCTGGAGATGCTGGACCGGGTAGACGGGCTCTGGCGGCTGCGCCTGGGTTCCCTGGAACCGCGGATCGTGACGGAGGATTTTGTCAGGAGGATCGCCGCGCTTCGGACCATCTGCCCGCATTTCCATCTGTCGCTGCAGAGCGGCTGCGACGCTACGCTGAAGCGCATGAACCGGCATTACACGGCGGCGGAATACGCCGCGGGCTGCGCGCTTCTCAGGAAGGCGTTCGACCGCCCGGCGATCACGACCGATGTGATCACGGGTTTCCCCGGCGAGACGGAGGAGGAATTTGAGCAGACCGTTTCTTTCCTGAGACAGATCGGACTTTATGAGCTGCATGTGTTCCCGTACTCACGGCGGGAGGGCACCAGGGCCGCGGCGATGCCGGATCAGGTGGAGGAAGCCGTGAAAAAGGAGCGGAGCGCGCGCCTGCTTGCGCTGAACCGGGAAGCGTCCTCGGCATACCGGAGATCATTTCTGGGAGAAGAAAAGGAAGTTCTGATGGAGGAGAAGGTGACGGCAGACGGCGCGGAATATCTGGCCGGCTATACCCGCGAATACGTGAAGGCCGCCGTCCCCTGGGACGGGCGGAAACAGGGCCGGATCCTGCGCGGCCGGCTTACGGAGATGATTAATGAGGAGCTGGCGCTTCTGACAAACGTGTCGGACGTGGCCGATCCTGTCTGACCGGACAGAGGCGTTACGGAAATTGTCAGAAATATTTTATAAATATTTCCCTTTACGAATGGAAAAAAGTGGTATAGAATAAAGGGGAACAGTAAAGGACGTGAGGACATATGGGCGATATTCAGAATACCAGATATTTTCGTGCGGTACAGGAGAATCAGCTGGACGTGAGCCAGGTTCTGGAGCAGGTGTATGACGCGCTGACGGAAAAAGGATATAACCCTGTCAATCAGATTGTTGGATACATCATGTCTGGAGATCCCACCTATATTACCAGCTATAAGAGCGCCAGAAGCCTTATCATGAAGGTCGAGCGGGATGAGATTCTGGAGCTGCTTTTGTCTGCGTATATCGATGAACGGTTAAAGTAGCCGCCGGGGGCATTCGCCGGCCTGCGGAAACGGCGTGTTGAGCGTGAGGGCGGAACGGGAACCGAATAGGAGCATTCTGTGCTTCGGAGAGCGGAACTTTTTGGAAGGGGGAAGCTTTTCGGGTATTATTGTGTTCGGAAACAACGTATTTACTGTATTTGTATTGTATGGAGCCGGCCGTTATGAGGATTATGGGGCTAGACTTTGGTACGAAGACTGTCGGCGTGGCGGTCTGCGATCCCACGGGGCTGATCGCCCAAGGGGTGGAGACCATTACCCGCAGGGAAGATCATATGCTGCGCGCGACTCTGCGGCGGATCGAGGAACTGATCGACGAGTACCAGATTGAAACCATTGTTTTGGGTTATCCTAAGAATATGGACGACACGATCGGGGAGCGCGCGAAGAGCACGGAGGAATTCGCCCGGACGCTTGAGCGCAGGACAGGACTTCGCGTGACGCTGTGGGATGAGAGGCTGACGACAGTCGCTGCGGATGAGATCCTTTCGGAGAGCGGCGTGCCGCGGCCGGAGAGGAAGAAAGTGATCGACAAGGTGGCGGCCGGGATCATCCTGCAGGACTATCTGGATCACGGGGAACCGAAGACGCGCGGCCGGCAGGACTGAAAGAGGAGTTTATATGGACGAAGAAAAGATCATTACGCTTGAGACGGAAGACGGAGAGCGGATTGATTTGAGCATTCTGGAGGAGACCAGGATCAACGGAATGAACTATATCCTGGTAACGGATGCGGCGGAAGAGGAAGAGGACGGCCAGTGCTATATCTTAAAGGACCGGTCGGAGAAGGACGCGGCGGACGCGGTCTACGAGTTCGTCGACGATGATGACGAGCTGGATTACCTGTTTAAGATCTTCTCCGAGCTGGTGGCGGATCTGGATCTGGACCTGGAGAAGTAGGACATTTGCGGGCTGCCCGGGCGACGGGAACCTGTAAAGCAAAAAACGCGTAAGATGAGGAGCCGCGGATGAACGAGAACCTGTTTAAGCGGATGCTGAAGGAAAAGGGCCTGAAGGTGACCAGACAGAGGATGCTGGTCCTGGAACTGATGGCCGCCCATCCGGGCGAGCATCTGACGGCCGAGGAGATCCGCGACCTGGCGAAGGAACAGTATCCGGAGATCGGTCTGGCGACGGTCTACCGCACTCTGCAGGTCCTGGTGGACCTGAAGCTGATCGACAGGATCAGCTTTGACGACGGATTCGCGCGTTATGAATTGGGAAAGCTGCCGGGGGAAGAGGACGCTGGGCACCGCCATCATCATCACCACGCCATCTGCCTTGGCTGCGGCATGGTCTTTCCTTTTGAGGAGGACATGCTGGATAATCTGGAGCAGAGCCTTTTGGAGCGGCTGGGCTTTGCGGTGACGGACCATGAAGTGAAATTATTCGGATACTGCCGCTCATGCAGAGCAAAAGGATCGAATTTGGAGGTATTGGATTGAAATCAACGAAACAACAGAATAGACAGGCATGTCAGTCGGACAAGGTGCGGATCATCCCCCTCGGCGGTCTGGAGCAGATCGGAATGAACATTACGGCCATCGAGTACGAGAACGAGATCATCGTCATCGACTGCGGGCTGGCGTTCCCGACGGACGATATGCTGGGGATCGACCTGTGCATACCCGACATTACTTATCTGAAGCAGAATCAGGAGAAGGTGAAGGGATTCTTCATCACGCACGGGCATGAGGACCATATCGGGGCCCTGCCCTATGTGCTGCAGGAGATCAATGTGCCGGTCTACGGCACAAGACTTACGATCGCGCTGATCGAGAATAAACTGAAGGAGCATAACCTGCTTAAGAATACCAAGAGAAAGGTTGTAAAACACGGTCAGACGGTGACGCTGGGGTGTTTCCGCGTCGAGTTTATCAAGACCAATCACAGTATCGCCGACGCGTCGGCGCTGGCGGTGTTCACGCCGGCGGGCGTGCTTTTGCATACCGGCGATTTCAAGATCGACTATACGCCGGTCTTCGGCGAGCCGGCGGATCTGCAGCGGTTCGCGGAGCTGGGAAGGAAGGGAGTCCTTGCGCTGATGTGCGACAGCACCAACGCGATCCGGCAGGGCTTCACCGCCTCGGAGCGGACCGTGGGCAAGACCTTTGACGCGATCTTCGCGGAGCATACGAACAACCGCATCATCGTGGCCACATTTTCATCCAATGTGGACCGCGTGCAGCAGATCATCGATTCCGCCTACAAGTACGGGCGGAAGGTGGTGGTCGAAGGCCGCAGCATGGTGACGGTCATCGGTATTGCCAGCGAACTGGGCTATATCAAGATCCCGGAAGGGACGCTGATCGATATTGACAACCTGAAGAATTATCCGGACGAGAAGACGGTTCTGATCACCACCGGGAGCCAGGGGGAGTCCATGGCCGCGCTGTCGCGGATGGCTTCCAGCATTCACAAGAAGGTATCCATTAAGCCCAACGACGTGATCATTTTAAGCTCCACGCCGATCCCGGGCAATGAGAAGGCGGTCTCCAAGGTGATCAACGAGCTGTCCATCAAGGGAGCCGAGGTCATTTTCCAGGATACCCATGTGTCGGGGCACGCGTGCCAGGAGGAGATCAAGCTGATCTATTCCCTGACCCATCCCAAATACGCGCTTCCGGTCCACGGGGAGTACCGCCATCTGATGGCGCACAAAGGACTGGCGGAATCCATGGGGATCCCGAAGGAGAACATCCTGATCATGTCCTCCGGCGATGTGGTGGAGCTTTCGGAAGATTCCTGCCGGGTCGCGGACCATGTGCAGGCGGGCGCGATCCTGGTGGACGGCCTGGGAGTCGGCGACGTGGGCAACATCGTTCTGCGGGACCGCCAGAACCTGGCCCAGAACGGCATCATCATCGTGGTGCTGACGCTGGAGAAGTATTCCAACCAGCTTCTGGCCGGACCGGATATCGTCTCCAGAGGGTTCGTCTACGTGCGGGAGTCTGAGGATCTGCTGGATGAAGCCCAGAGGGTCGTGGAGGAGTCCGTGCAGGACTGCCTGGACCGCCATGTGACCGACTGGGGGAAGCTTAAGAATATCATCCGCGATGATTTAAGCGACTTTTTGTGGAAGAAGATGAAGAGAAATCCGATGATCCTTCCGATCATCATGGAGGTGTAGGAGCGGCTTCGGGTTTCGGGGAGTCTTATGAGAAGGGGCTGACTGGATATGAGCGGAAAGACAAGCGATATCAACCGAGTGACAAAATCCATTATCAAGATCTCCTGGAAGCTGATCATTTTTGCCCTGGTGATCCTTCTGTGCTATGAAGCGGTGACCAGGGGCTATCAGTTCGGATACGGCCTGTTCTACGAGACAGCCGCGGACGATCCGCCGGGCACGGATATGAGAGTGACGATCGAGGAGGATGAGAAGGTGCAGAACCTGGCCGTCGCCATGGAACAGAGCGGGCTGATCAAGAACCGCTATTCCTTCCTCATCCAGTGTATTTTCTATGAGTACGGCTATGAATTCATGGGATACGGAAATCCCGTGAAGGCGGGGACATATCTTCTAAACACGTCCATGCCGGCCAAGGAGCTGATCATAACCCTTCGGGACGGCAAGACCGTGGATCAGACGGCGGAAAGCGATACAGAAGAATGACGGGGCAGGAGAGGCTGAGGGATTATCTGTTCTCCCTGGAACCGGAGCAGGATCCGCTGTGCGGACAGATCGAGGCGGACGCGGCAGTCAGAGGGATCCCGATCGTTAAGAGAGAGACCGGCGCGTTTCTTGAAGTGCTGGCGGCGATGAAAAAGCCCGGGGCGATTCTGGAAATCGGAACCGCCGTGGGCTATTCTGCTGTCCGGATGGCGCACGCCGCGCCTGAGTTCTGCCGGATCACGACGATCGAGAAGGACCGGGACCGGGCGGCCGAGGCGCGGGAGAATGTGCTCCGGGCCGGGCTGGCGGAGAGGATCACGGTGGTCTGCGGGGACGCGGACGGATTTCTGGAACACGTTCCGGATGAATCGTTTGATATGGTATTTCTGGACGCGGCGAAGGGACAGTACGGAAAATGGACCGGTCAGATCCGGCGGATCTTAAAGCCGGGAGGCGTCCTGGCGGCGGATAACGTGCTGCAGGATATGACGGTGCTGGAATCCCGATTCGCGGTGAAGCGGAGGGATCGGACGATCCACGCGAGAATGAGGGATTTTCTGTGGGAACTTCGGCACTGCGAGGCGTTCTGGACGGCGGTCGTGCCGGTGGGGGACGGCGTGGCGGTGGCCGTGAAGAAGGAAAAGGAAGACGGATGATGCGCACGATTGAACTTTTGGTCCCGGCCGGGAGTCCGGAAGCGCTCCGGACGGCGGTGCGGTACGGGGCGGACGCGGTCTATATCGGAGGCGAGGCCTTCGGGCTGCGGGCGAAGGCCCGCAATTTCACGCTTCCGCAGATGAAGGAAGGCGTCCGGCTGGCCCATGAGCATGGGGTGAAGGTGTATGTGACAGCCAATATCTTCGCCCACAACGACGACCTGGCCGGTGTGGAGACTTATTTTGAAGAGCTTCGGGTCGTGGGGATGGACGCGCTGATCATCTCGGATCCGGGCGTGTTCATGCTTGCGAAGAGGATCCTGCCGGAGACGGATGTGCATATCAGCACCCAGGCCAACAGCACCAACTATGAGACATACCGGTTCTGGCACGGACTGGGGGCGAAGCGGGTGGTCGCCGCACGGGAGCTGAGCCTTGAGGAGATCGCGCGGATCCGCCGGCAGATCCCTGAGGAGATGGAGATCGAGTGCTTCGTACACGGCGCCATGTGTATTTCCTATTCGGGAAGATGCCTGCTGAGCAATTATTTTGTCGGGCGGGACGCCAACAGGGGCGAGTGTACCCATCCGTGCCGCTGGAAGTACGCGCTGATGGAGGAGACGCGGCCGGGCGAATATCTGCCGGTCAGCGAGAATGAGAGAGGAACGTTTGTGATGAGCTCCAGGGATCTGTGCATGGTCGGCCATATCCCGGAGATGGCCCGGGCCGGGATTGACAGCTTCAAGATCGAAGGCCGGATGAAGAACGCGCTCTATGTCGCCGCGGTGACCCGTACGTACAGGAAGGCCATCGACGATTTCCTCGAGAGCGAGGAGAAATACCGGGACCGTCTTTCCTGGTATCTGGAGGAGATCGGCAAATGTACCCGCAGGGAGTTTACGACCGGCTTCTATTTCGGCAGACCGGGCGCGGAGTCCCAGATCTGCGGGGAAAGCGCTTATATCCGGGAGTATGTGTATCTCGGCTGTGTGGACGGCGTGGATCAGCGCGGGCTGTGCAGGCTGGAACAGAAGAATAAATTCTCGGTGGGAGAGACGGTCGAGATCATGAAGCCGGACGGGCGGAATGTAATCGTTTCGGTGGGGGCCATCTTTGATGAGGAGGGAAATCCCATGCAGAGCGCTCCCCACGCCAGACAGATCGTGTACGCGGATCTTAAGGGCATGGCGCAGGAGGGAGACGTGCTGCGCAGACAGAGCGCGGATGAAAGCGCGGAAGCGTGATAAAAGACGGACAGGAGGCGGTAAAAATGCTGATGTGGATAGCGGGAATAGGAGCGGCGGTGTGTCTGGTATACTATATCGTGATCACGATATACGCCGGGTTTGCCGTGTCATTTTCCTGGTTCTGGCTGCTGGCCGCGGGAGGACTGTCCCTGATCAGCTGGGGAAGCCGCTACAGCCGCCTGCATCCGAGAAAGATACCGATGTGGGTGGGCGTGCCGGCGCTGACCTGTCTGGCGGCAGCGGCCGTCGTGTTTCTGGCTGTGGAGCTGTGCGTGTTCCTCGGGGCGGCCGTAAATGAGGAGCCGGGGCTGGATTACGTGATCGTCCTGGGCGCGAAGGTCCATAAGCAGGGGATCAGCAATTCCCTCAGAAAGAGGCTGGATAAGGTTCTGGCGTACAGCGGCAGGAGCCCGGGCACCGTCTTTATCCTCTCCGGCGGACAGGGCCCCGACGAGCCGGTCACCGAGGCGCAGGCCATGTATGATTATCTTGTGGAGCACGGCATGTCGGAGTCCCGCCTGATCATGGAACCGCTGGCGTCCAGTACGGTGGAGAATATCGCCTACGGAAAGCTGATCATCGACCGGCTGGAGCGCGAGAAGACGCCGGAACCGGATGGGAGGTCCGCGGACGCCGCGCCGGGGCCCTACCTGCAGGTGGAGGAGAAACCGGTGCGGATCGGTCTTCTGACCAGCAATTACCATGTATTCAGGGCGGTCATGATCGCGAAGAAGCGGGGGATCACGGATATCTGCGGGATCTCGGCGCCGTCGGATCTTCCGCTGTTCGTGCATCTGTGCGTGCGGGAGTGCGCGGCGGTCTTAAAGGACCGTCTGATGGGAAATATGTGATCTGCCGAAAACGGCGGCCGTCCGGCCGGGACGGCGCGAACAGAAAAGATATAGAGAAAGAGAGGAAATGAATATGAACGATCTGAAGAATCTGGAGGCGTATAAGCTGCTTGCGCAGGATCATATAAAGGAGCTTGACTCGGAGAGCTTCGTTCTGGAGCACAAAAAGAGCGGAGCGAAGCTGTTCCTTTTGTCCAACAGCGACAATAACAAGGTCTTCTCCATCGGCTTTCGGACGCCGCCCTCCGACAGCACCGGCGTGCCCCATATCATGGAGCACAGCGTCCTGTGCGGTTCGGAGAAGTTCCCGGTGAAGGATCCGTTCGTGGAGCTGGTGAAGGGGTCGCTGAATACGTTCTTAAACGCCGTCACCTATCCGGATAAGACGGTCTATCCGGTGGCCAGCACCAACGATAAGGATTTCCAGAACCTGATGGACGTCTATATGGACGCGGTGCTGCATCCGAATATCTACCGGGAGGAAAAGATCTTTAAACAGGAGGGCTGGCATTACGAGCTGGAGGATGAGGATGCGCCGCTCCGTTACAACGGCGTCGTCTATAACGAGATGAAGGGAGCGTTCTCCTCGCCGGAGAGCGTGCTGGACCGCTGGACCCAGAACGCCCTGTTCCCGGACACCTGCTACGGCTTCGAGTCCGGCGGCGATCCGTCCTGCATTCCGGATCTGACTTATGAGCAGTTCCTTCATTTCCATGAGACCTATTACCATCCGGCCAACAGCTATATCTATCTGTACGGAGATATGGATATGGAGGAAAGGCTTAACTGGCTGGACGAAATGTATTTGAGCAAATATGACCGCAATGACCCGCAGGCGAAGGTGGATTCGGAGATCCGCAGGCAGAAGCCGTTCGATAAGCCGAAGCAGGAGGAGATCACATATCCCATTACGGAAGAGGAGTCGGAAGAAAACGCCTCTTACCTCTCCGTCAGCACGGTGGTGGGCGACCGTCTGGATCCGGTGCTCTTTACGGCGTTTGAGATCCTGGAGTATGCCCTGATCGACGCTCCCGGCGCCGCGCTTAAGCAGGCGCTTCTGGACGCCGGGATCGGCGGGGATATCCTGGGCGGTTTTGCCGACGGGATCCTTCAGCCTTATTTCACCGTGACGGCCAAGGACGCGAACGCGGATCAGAAGGACGAGTTCCTTAAGGTGGTAAAGGGGACGCTCAGGAAGCTGGCCGACGAGGGCCTGGATAAGAAATGCCTGCTGGCGGGCATTAATCACTATGAATTCCATAACCGCGAGGCGGACTACGGCTGGGCGCCGAAGGGCCTTATGTACGGCCTGCACGCCATGGAAAGCTGGCTCTACGGCGAGGATCCGTTAATGCTTCTGCGCTATGAGGATACGTTTGCTTTTCTGAAGAAAGCGGCGGACGAGGGGTATTTTGAGCAGCTGATCCGCGACTGGCTTCTGGATAATCCGTTCGAGGTCACGGTCGTGGTGAAACCGGAGAAGAACAAGACGGCCAGAGACGACGCGAAGCTGGCGGAGAAGCTGGCCGCCTACAAGGCGTCCCTGTCCGCGGAAGAGATCAGGAAAGTGGCGGAGCAGACGAAGGAACTGAAAGCGTATCAGGACGCGCCGTCGCCGAAGGAGGATCTGGAGAAGATCCCGATGCTCCGGCGGGAGGATATAGACGCCAAAGCGGAAGAAAACCACTGGAAGGAGTCCGTCGTCTGCGGAGTCACGACGGTGTACCATGAGCATTTTACTTCCGGTATCTGCTATGTGAAGGCGCTGTTCAACACGGACCGCGTCCCGATGGAGGATCTGCCCTATGCGGGGCTTCTGAAGTTTTTGATGGGCTATGTGGATACGGAGCATTACAGCTACGCGGATCTGAGCAGCGAGATCTATCTGCAGACCGGCGGCATCGGCTTCAGCACGCACGCCTACGCGGATTTCGACCGGCCGGGCAGCTTTACCGGCGTGTTTACGGCCGATATGAAATCGCTCTATGAGAAGCTTCCGGAGGGCTTTCACCTTCTGGCGGAGATCCTGTCCGCGTCGAAGCTTACGGATGAGAAGCGGCTCGGCGAGGTGCTTAAGGAGGTGCGCTCCCGCTCAAGGATGAAGCTGGAAGGCTCCAGCCACCAGGCGGCGGTCTCCAGGGCCCTGTCCTATTTCTCCGCCGTGTCCAGATACAATGACATGACCGGCGGCATCGGCTTCTACCGTTTCCTGGAGGACACGGTAAAAGCGTTTGAGAAGGATCCGAAGGCACTGATCGGGAAGCTGGAAGCGGTGGCGGCCCGGCTGTTCACCACGGACAATATGCTGATCAGCGTCACCGCGGACGAGGAGGGCTTTAAGCTTCTTCCGGACGCACTTAAGACGCTTACGGACGCGCTTCCCGCGGGCAGCGGCGAGACGTATCCGTTCACATTTGAGAAGAAGAACTTAAACGAAGGCTTCAAGACCTCCTCTCAGGTCAACTATGTGGCCCGGTGCGGGAATTTCAGGACGAAGGGGTACGATTATACCGGCGCCCTGCAGATCCTGAAGCCGATCCTGAATTACGATTATCTGTGGATCAATCTGCGCGTCAAGGGCGGCGCCTACGGGTGCATGAGCGCTTTCGGACGGTCCGGCGACGGATATTTCGCGTCCTACCGGGATCCGAACCTGAAGGAGACCAACGAGGTCTATGAAAACGTGGTCGGATATCTGGAAAATTTTGACGCGGATGAACGCGACATGACCAAGTACGTGATCGGCACCATCAGCGAGCTGGATACGCCGCTGACTCCGTCCGGCAAGGGCGAGAGGGGCCTGTCCGCCTATCTGTCCCATGTGACGAACGAGATGCTGGCCGCGGAGCGTGCCCAGATCCTCGCGGCCCGGCCGGAGGATATCCGGGCCCTGGCTCCGGTCCTTAAGGCGGTGCTTGACACGGGAAGCCTGTGCGTCATCGGCGGCGACGAGAAGGTAGAAGAGAACAGAGAACTGTTCGGCGAGGTGAAGTCGCTGTTCCGCGCGTGAACCGACGCGGCGCGGGACTTTGAAAGCTGGCGGTAACGCCGCTTCGGGAATGCCCGGCGTCGTTCGTAAAACCGGCAGTACGACAGAATTAAGGAGAGCAGAGCGCATATATGAGTGATAATTACAGATCCGGCTTCGTGGCCCTGATCGGCCGTCCCAACGTGGGCAAGTCCACGCTGATGAACCACCTGATCGGTCAGAAGATCGCGATCACGTCGGAGAAGCCCCAGACTACCCGCAACCGCATCCAGACCGTCTATACGGATGAGCGGGGCCAGATCATTTTCCTGGATACCCCCGGCATCCACAAGGCGAAGAACAAGCTGGGCGAATATATGGTAAATGTTGCCGTGGGCACATTAAGCGAGGTGGATGTGATCCTGTGGCTGGTGGAACCGACCGCCTTCATCGGCGCGGGCGAGCGGCATATCGCGGAGCTTCTGGGAAAGGTGAAGACACCGGTGATCCTGGTGATCAATAAGATCGACACCGTGAAGGATAAGGAGGACATCCTGAAGTTCATGGACGCCTACCGCAAGGTATGCGAGTTCGCGGAGATCGTGCCGGTATCGGCGTTAAAGGACCAGAATACGGACAAAATGACGGATATCCTGTTCCGGTACCTGCCTTACGGCCCGCAGTATTATGATGAAGATACGGTGACGGACCAGCCCATGCGGCAGATCGCGGCGGAGCTGATCCGCGAGAAGGCCCTGCGCCTTCTCTCCGATGAGATCCCTCACGGCATCGCCGTGACCATCGAGAAGATGAGCGATCGCAGGGACGGGATGTTCGATATCGAAGCCACGATCATCTGCGAGCGGGACAGCCACAAGGGGATCATCATCGGCAGGGGCGGGGCAATGCTCAAGAAGATCGGAACCGCGGCGCGCCGGGAGATCGAGAACCTGATGGGCGCGCAGGTGAACTTAAAGCTCTGGGTCAAGGTGCGGAAGGAATGGCGCGACAGCGAGCTGTATATGAAGAATTACGGGTATTATGAGCAGAAGGAATAGGACGCGGCGAACCGGACGGCGGCCGGTTCCCGCGCCGCTGTTTGGAAAATGGAGAGGAAGAAGTTTATGAGGGAAGACAATATCCGGATGCTGCAGGAGACGCTGCGGATTCTGGAACGGGGCGGTTACGAGGTAAACGGCAGAAGGGTCCGGCTGAAGCTGTCAAAAAAAGAGATGGAGGAAATCCGGGTCCTGCTTCCGCGGGATGTACAGGAAATTTGCGGCCGCACGGATTTTGAGAAGGTGTTTGTGATCGGAAGATGCGGGTTCGGCTGTGAGAACATGGATTCGTTCGCGCTTGCGAGAAAGCGTTATAAGCAGCTGAGCTATATGTTCAGCGAAAAGGATCCGCAGCCGATCCTGGTGCTCAATCTCGCGAATCCGGTGAATCCGGGCGGCGGCGTCCGGCGCGGGGCCAGGGCGCAGGAGGAAGATCTGTGCAGGAAAAGCTCTCTGCTTCTGTCGCTGGAGAGCCGGGCTGCCGCGCCGTATTATGAGTATAACCGGAACCTCCATACCTATATGGGCTCGGACGCGATGATGTTTACGCCGAAGGTGGAGATCATCCGCGATGAGAATGGGGACTTTCTTGACGAGACGGTGATCGTCTCGGTCCTTACCTGCGCGGCCCCGATGGTCTCTCATGGAAAAGAGGGGATGAGCGAGCAGGAGTATCAGGCGATGGTCTGTAATCGGATCACGGGCATGCTCAAATGCGCCGCTTATCTGAAGTATAAGGTCCTTATTCTGGGCGCGTGGGGCTGCGGCGCGTTCGGAAACGACGCGAAAGTGGTGTCGGACCTGTTTTACAGGGCGCTTAAGGAGATGAGGTTTAACGATCTGAGAGAAAAGGATTTCTTTCGCAGGATCGATTTCGCCGTTTTGGACCGGACGCCGCAGCAGTATAATTTTAAGGAATTTTACAGAAATTTCACGTCGGATCATTATTATCGGGATGAAAACCAGGCGGAATGGGACGCTGCCGCGGAGCGGATCCGGAAGGCGGAAACCCATCTGGACCGAATTCAGGGATGCCTGTTCGGCGGCGCGGTCGGAGACGCGCTGGGTTATCCGATCGAATTTATGAGCGAGAAGGAGATCTTTTCCCTCTGCGGGGATCGGGGACTGAGGGCCTATCGCCTTGACCGGAACAGCGGGAAAGCGCTGATCTCCGATGATACGCAGATGACGCTGTTTACAGCGAACGGGCTCTTAATGGGAAGTACCAGGGGAGCGATGCGCGGGGTGTGCGCGGATCCGCACGCATATGTCAGGCACGCTTATCTTGACTGGCTTCGCACCCAGGAGATGTCCTTTGAGAAGGCAAGGACGCAGCTTGGCGCCGGAGGCATCATGGGCGGAAGCGTTTCCTGGCTGTGCGATGTGCCTGAACTTTACAGCTGCCGCGCGCCGGGCAATACCTGTATGTCGGCGCTTTACGCGATCCGGAAAGGCGGCGAGGCCCAAAACAGCAGCAAGGGCTGCGGGGGCGTGATGCGGGTGGCGCCGATGGGGCTTATAGATTATCACGGTACGCCGATCAGGGTGATTGACGAGGAGGGCGCGAAGATCGCCGCGATTACCCATAAGCATTCCCTCGGGTATATGCCGGCCGCGGTGCTGACGCATATCATCAGCAGGCTTGTGTACCCGGAGAATGACGGACCGGCTGCCGCGCAGCAGGCGCAGGCCCCGAATCTTAAAAAGATCGTCCTGGAAGCGCGGGATACCGTCGCTTCCATCTACGCGGACGACGCTCACATAAAAGAACTGACCGATATCATTGACCGGGCCGTCCGGCTTTCGGAGAATGACAGGCCGGATCTGGAGAATATCCATCAGCTCGGCGAGGGCTGGGTTGCCGAAGAGGCGCTGGCGATCGCGGTTTACTGCGCCCTGCGCCATCAGGATGATTTTTCCGCCGGAGTGATCGCGGCGGTAAACCACAGAGGCGACAGCGATTCCACCGGGGCGGTCACCGGCAATATCCTTGGCGCGCTTTTGGGCTATGGGGCGATCGGGGAGAAATGGAAACGGGACCTGGAGCTTTCGGATGTGATCCTGGAGATGGCCGGCGATCTGTGCCGCGGCTGCCAGATGAGTGAGTACGGTCATTATCGTGATCCGGACTGGGAAAGAAAATATATGGAAATGCGGTGGAAGGATGAGAACGCCGCGGCGCCCGGTGTATCTGCGGTGAAGTTTGAGGCTGTGAAAGGCGACATCACGAAGGATCATGGGGTGACCGCAATCGTAAACGCGGCGAATAACAGTCTTTTGGGCGGAGGGGGCGTAGACGGCGCGATTCACCGGGCGGCAGGGCCAAAGCTTCTTGAGGAGTGCAGAAAACTTCACGGCTGCAGAACCGGCGAGGCGAAGATTACCGGAGCCTATCGGCTGCCGTGCCGGAACGTGATCCATACGCCCGGTCCCATCTGGAACGGTGGGGCGGCGAAAGAGGCAGAGCTTCTGGCTTCCTGTTACCGATCCTGTATGCAGCTGGCGCTGGACCATGGGATTCGCAGCATCGCGTTTCCGTCCATTTCCACCGGCGCCTACGGCTATCCGCTTGCGGAAGCGGCAGGGATTGCCGTCCGCACGGTGAAACAGTTTACAGCGGAACATCCGGGAGCCTTTGATCTTGTCAAGTGGGTGCTTTTTGACGATGAGACGTTTCGCGTCTGCGCGGATGAACTGAAGCGCTTAGAGGTGTCGGAACTGGTGCAGTCTCCGACGTTTTACGAGATCAACCGGATTTTGGGAGATGGCGGGCTGGCGTGAGAGACATTTTGCAGTCCGGTTCGGAGGCCTTGGAAACTTGACGACGTGAGGCAGATTGGATAACAGGTCTGTTATAAGGGTCTGTCAAATGAAGGCGGCGGGAGAATAAAATGCGCGAACTGATCGAACTGACCGGCATGGTATTAAAATCCACTTCGGTGGGAGAATATGATAAGCGGCTGGTGATCCTGACCCGGGAGAGAGGCAAGATCACGGCTTTTGCGCGGGGCGCGAAGCGCCCCGCAAGCAGGCTTATGGGGCCAAGCAGGCCGTTCGCGTTCGGAACCTTTAAGCTCTATGAAGGGCGGGAGGCGTATAATCTGCAGGACGCGGAGATCAGCCGGTATTTTGAGGAGCTGACGGCGGATGTGGAGGCGTCCTGTTACGGGCAGTATTTTCTGGAATTCGGAGATTACTATTCGCGGGAGAATCTGGACGGGTCGGCCATGCTTCTTCTGATCTACCAGTCGCTGCGGGCGCTTTTAAAGCCGGGGCTTTCCGACCGGCTGGTGCAGCGCGTGTTTGAGCTGAAGGCGATGGTGATCGGCGGGGAATATACGGAGAAGCCGCCGGCGGCGGTCAGCGAATCGGCGGCTTACGCGTGGGAGTATGTGATATGGAGCCCGGTCGAGAAGCTGTATACATTTACGCTGACGGAGCCGGTGCTGGAGGAATTCGCGAAGTGCGTGGAGATGAATCTGAGGCGGTATGTGGACCGGGAGTTTCAGTCGCTTCGGATTCTTGAGACACTGCGGGGCGCATGAGGGGATAAAATTGCGGGGCGGGTATTGAAAATACAGGGAAATCATGGTATACTGCGGGCTGAACGCGCAGGCGATGCATAAGAGAACCGAAATGTGAGCAGGGTACATAGCGACAGCTACATCACATGATGGGAGGGATCTTATGCAAAGATATGAGAACGCGGGATATTGGAAATGTGCCGGAAATGCGGGGAAGCCGGTTGAAGACGCGGGTTGGTGGAAACGTGTTGGCAGCGGGGGAAAACAAACCGCGGAGAGCGCGGGAAGAATTGCGGAGAGCGCGGGAAGGTCCGGCGGAAGCGCGGAAAAATCGGCGGGGATGCTGACCGCTGCGTGGATCGCCGCCGCTGCGGCAGTGTTTCTGACGGGCTGCGGCGCCGGCGGGAATTCATTTCCCACTGACCGGAGCGTGATCTATATCGCGAAGGACGGCGGGCTGTACACGGTGCTCTGCGGCGAGTACGACGCGGCGAAGGATTATTACAGCGAGGACGAGCTGGCTGAGCGCGTCGGGGAAGAGGCGGCGGCCTATAACGAAGAGCGGTCCGGGACGGATGATCCGGTCGCGGTGGAAAGAGTCCGTCTGAGAGACGGGGCCGCCAGCGTGGTCCTGCGGTATTCGGATGCGGAGAACCTGATCCGTTTTACAGAGGAGTCCCAGGATGCGGACAACCACACGGAGAAGCTTTCCGTGACCATGGTCGGCGAGGGTCTGCCGGATGTTCCGGGTGCGGATGAGGCGTGGACCGACGCGAAGCGGAATGATCCGGTGACGCCGGAGCAGATCCGGCGGCGGACAGACCTGCATCTGGTTACGGTCTCCGGACCGGTCACGGTTCAGACCGAGAAGCGCATCCTCTATTACAGCGGGGCGGTGAGCCTGCTGGATAAGCATACGGCGCAGGTGGCGGACGGGGAAGCGTATATTGTATATAAATAGAGCGGTGCTGTGAAGACTGCATAGGATTATTCCCGACAGTTTCAGGCTGTTTTGGGAAGACGCCGGGAGTTTATTCGGCGTCAAACAGGTATGTCTGAACGATCACATAAATTTATAGAAAAGGCAGGGTAATTATTATGGAAAAGACAATGGACAAGATCGTGGCGCTGGCCAAATCCAGAGGCTTCGTC
>CANQGA010000026.1 GCA_947600145.1 uncultured Lachnospiraceae bacterium
ATACTTCGGCACTGTCAAATACGAATCCCATCGCTTCGGAGAAATGGGCGTGATTGGGCGCATCCAGCATATCTGTGTAGTAAGTGGTCATCTCGGTTTCCAGCGGAAGGCTTAAGCACTGGTTCGGATAGAACCACGGGCAATCCTGATTCCATGTGCTGTTGGCCTGCGTGATTCCTTCCGGACGGCGCGCAATCCCTTTCTCATCCACCGTGTAATGGGTTCCCTCGACACCGAGGATGAAATAACGGGCGACATTCTCATCCATAGTCATCAGGTATAACAGCTTCATAGCCGCATCCGGATTCTTGCAGACGGTAGATACCATCCATCCGCCAAGAACGGAAGCACTGGTTCCGACCAGATCCGTGAGCTGGTACTCAACCGGCTCATAGGGACTGTAAGCGATCAGGGCCTTGATGTAATCTGCACTGTAGCCGCCAAGATAACAGCCAGCTGCCACTCCGTTATTGTACTGGGAAATGGTCATTTCGTTATTCAGCGGATCGTCCATCTGAAGGCCGGCGTCTCTCCATTCTTTCATCAGATAGCAGAAATCCTTCCATTCCTGCGTCTCATACAGATTCACAATCTCAGTGGTTCCGACGCCTCTGTTCATCAGTACGCCAAGCCAGTTGCTGTTTCCGAGCGTATCGATACCGATAACCGGCTCATCGTTTGTGTTCACCATATAAGCATATTCGGGATGGAGCGCTTTCGCATCCTTCATGATCTGCGTCATCTCGTCGATCGTAATGCGTTCGCCGTCCCTGTCCGCAATGCCCAGATCCTCTGCCACATCCTTGCGCAGGGCATATACCTCATAGGTTCCGTAGCTGTCCACGGACGGCACTGCGTACTGAACGCCGCTGATCTGCTGAGTCTTTAATACCTTATCCGGATAGATGGCCCACATATCAGGATAAACATCCAGATAGGGTTCCAGTGAGATACACTGCTCATTCTTAACGCATCCGTCCAATGTGGAGTAGAATCTCCAGCAGAACAGATCAAGCGGCTGCTGGTTATCGGAAAGCATCAGCGTCAGCTGCGTTGAGATATCTCCCAGTGTCAGCTGAATCATATCCGCCTTCACCCCGGCGTTGATCGATACCAGATACTCGTTCAGGGCGTCCTCGACAATCTGTTCATCCGGCATCTCGCTCAGTACCGGTACCTGCACGGTGATCACAGGCCAGTCATCCGGATTGGCTGCTGCCTCCGGCTCCGCTGCCGTCTCACCCGAACCTGCAGCTGCGGTCGTACCTGCCGCCGCTGCCTGTGTACCCCCTCCGTCTGTCGGCGTGCTTCCGTTTCCTCCGCCGCAGGCCGCCAAAGAGACCACCATCGCTGCCGTAAGCATCAGTGACAAAACTCTCTTCTTCATTGCTCTTAACCTCCCTGGATTAATAATGACGGAAAACCGTAAATTTTCGGCCTTCCTGTTGTTGGATATCACCATTGTAACAGGATTAAACTGTCAATAATATGCAGTATCCGACTATTTTTATTGCATTTTCTGATTTTACGACTTTTTTCTGTACTCAGCAGGCGTACAGCCGACCAGTTGTTTAAAGCTTCTTGTAAAATTCGAGTAATTTCCATATCCCACATATCCGGCGATCAAAGTCACTGACAAATCCGTGGTAGCAAGCAGCATTTTGGCCGATTCCATTTTTTCATTCGTGATATACTCCTTCAGCGTGTAACCGGTATTCTTCTTGAAAAGTTTTGTCAGATACTCCGAATTCATCCCTGCATACTCTGCAATCTCCGATACTGCCAGATCTCTGTCCAGATGATGTTGGATATATTCGATCACTTCCTGAATAATATCACGCGAATTTCTCTTTCCCACGATTTCCTGAAGCCTGTCCGTAATGTGCTTCAGTGCGTTTTCAAACAGGTCGACTCGCTGCCAGGCATTCATGTAGGTCAGGTAATTCAGGTTTTCATCAAAAATCCTGTCGCTGGAGATTTGGTGATCCACCAGATATAACAGTATGATCTGGGTCACACTCTGATGCAGGTTCATCATACTCGAAGCGTTCATGTTTCCTCTGTGGCTGTCGCCGTTGATATATGTCATGATGCTTTCCCTGAAATTGACGAAATAATCCTGATCCAACAGCTTTTTCCACGTACCTAATTGAAGCTCATAGGAGCGGCTGGCTGCATCATTCATATATTTCCAGCATCGGAATACGCGGCTTTCCTGACGGACATTATTGTCCCGCGCCTGCAGTAACGGAGACATGATCGACGCAAAGTCAGCAGGAATCGCGAAATCCCCGCAATAAACGGCGACGGATGTCTGAAGCACCCGAAAGGCCAGAATACGGAATTCTTCTAATTTTTCAACCAGAGTTTCCCTGTCATGGGACAGTTCTTTATTCCAGTAAAGAAGCAGGGCAAAGTCTTTTCGGTTCTCTTCCAGCATGATGATACTTCGAACATGAAGCGACTGAAAAACCTCGTCCAGAATATTCTGATAGATAACTCTCAAAATCGGTTTTTCTATTTCTTCAAGTTTTTTTTCACTTTTGAGGATCTGAACCATAACCGGCATATAGAGGGATTCCCCGGGTTTACTGCGTCCATGACGTACGACAAGCCGTCTCAGATAAGTATTTCCCACATCTTTGCCGCCTGTCAGATACTCCAGAGCACCGATTTCAAGGATATTCTCCTCATAGTCCTGAAAAAAGGCTCCTGTGTTCATCAGCTCCCGATTCTTCTGTTCAATCTTTATCTGGGCGACCGCACGCTCTACTACATTTCTCAGATCTTCCGGTTCTACCGGCTGAAGAACGTAATCAAAACTGTGCATGGATATTGCTTCCCTCATATAGTGTATATCCGCGTATGCTGTAAGGAAAATAATCTTTGCATCCGGCTGGCGCTCAAGCACCCATTTTGCAAAACTGATGCCATCTTCCTTAGGCATGACAATATCGCAGAGAAAAATATCATAGCCATACTGCTCCATAAGCCTTCTTGCTTCCTCTGCGCTCTCCGCCGAATCGATCCGCTTCGCTGTCAGTCCCATCTCCGACAACTGGGAATATACGGTTCTTAAAACTGTCCGTTCATCATCAATGATCAGTATGTTCATACGCTTCCTCCGGCAGTAAGATCTCAGTGACTGCCCCTCCGTTGGGCTTATTGTAAAAACAGAGTTTTGCCCTGTCTCCGTACAACAGATAGATCCTGTACTTGATATTATCCACGCCCACATGGGCGGATTGATACTGGAATTCCGTTACAGACTGATTCAGCTGGGAAAGCATTTGCTGCGGATATCCTTCTCCGTTATCCGAAATATGGATGCGCAGATAACGCTCTTCCTTTTCCCTGACCCAGCAGGCTTTAACAACAATAGAAAGCACTTTGTCTTTTTCCTGCGCATATTTTATGGAGTTTTCGACAAAAGTCTGGATACAGAGTATGGGAATCTCACTGGAGCTTACAGTCTCATCGGCCTGTATCTGGAGTAAGATCGGTTTTGAATATGATATCATATAAATATTGCAGTATGCTTTTACCTCCTCCAGTTCCTCAGCCAAAGTGACACGGCTGTCAGACGACTGAAAAACATAGCGCAAATGGTGCGATACGGAATAGACCATGTTTTTTACCGTATCCACATCTCTTTCATTCAACAGCGACGCCATGATATTAAGGCAGTTCAGGAAAAAATGCGGCCGGATCTGCAGCTGATAGTACTGGAGAAGCGCCGCTGCCGCCTCTTTCTCTTTTTTATATTTTTCCTGTTCAAGCTGCCGCATTTCTGTAATCAGATTATCAAGCTCTGCGTTGATGATCTGAATTTCTTCCAGTTCTTCTTCCTGATGGGACGTCTGGCTCCCTTCCTGGGAATCTTCTATTTTCATTCCTGTCAGCCGGTCGATGAAATGCTTAATCGGCTGATATAGAATCCGTGTTCCGATTCCATACACATACCATAAAAGAAGCAGCGTAATCACAGGTATCAAAATAAACAACAGCCAGAACGCACCGATGTTCCAGAATGCAAATCTTTCATCACGGTGAACCAGCAGAAGCTGCAACCCCCAGGAATCCACCGTCTGATGGGAGATCATATTAAAATAATCCACCCTGTTCGTTTCGTTCAGAAGTTTGGTCCCGGCCGTTTGGGGCTTAAGCAGTTCCTGTCCCTGACTGCACAGGGGGCTGCCATCCCGGTCAAAAATAATGAGCTGCATATTTTCACGCAGCGTGAAATAAGACGAAAGATCAATAAGATAACCCAGTGCATTGCCGCGATCCGCCAATATGTATAAAAGATAAGTTTTGTTTTCATATTCCATTATTTCACGAAAAATATCTCGTTCCTGTATATGGGAACGAACCCTGTTCTTGATGGCCTGATTCAATCGATAGGTGTCCGTCTGATACGGTGGAATACTGAATTCACTGCGGAGAGAATCCCATTTGGCATCATAGAAAAACACGCCTCCCGGAAAATCCATATTGTCAGCTTTTCCGCGGAAATTATTTTTCAGATAATAGGTTGCCAAAATCCACCTGCTTTCCGTAATCTGCGGAATCTTCAGCATCTGATATTGTGCGTTATCGCCATAAAGACTTCGAACGTAAACCTCCAGAGAATCGATATCCTGCTCGAGCTGCTGCGCGTAACCTTCCGCGAGTGCTTCGTGCTCCTTCAGAAAAGACTTTTGATATTGCATGATAATAAAGCTGCCGAAGCCGAACAGGAGCATCAGCAGGCTGCAGGAAACAACAATTCCCCAGAAAAAAAGATACCTTTTGATTGAGCGTTTCTTTTTCATTCTTATATATACCCTTTATTTCAATTTGCAGCCGACAATCCATTCTATTCTATAATTTTATCATTATTTTTTAAAAATACTATAAAAAAACAGATTTCAATTATATGATTTTCTGATATGATGCAGACCCAGGCATATCTGGAATTAATTTGAAAAATATACCGGCGCTGTCGCCGGGACTACGTCGGTATATTGACTGGTCGTGATTAATTCATGAATGATTCTTTTTATCGTAAAAGCGTTTATTACGAGTGTTTTCTTCAATCTCCGCCTTCCAGTCCGCTCCCACAGAGGCGCAGCACGGCGCCATCCGCATCTGCGTCAGGGTCTCGCCTACCACCTTAAAGTTCAGCTGTACGCCTGCGCTGTCATTCTGATACGTCACTGCCCGGTCCGCGCCGATGCCGAACCTTCCGGCCTCCGCCACCGCGTCGATATTCGCCCCCAGGAAGAGGAAATCCCACCCCAGTTCCTTCTGCTGTTCGATCATGGTCTTCAGGCGGCTGTAGGAATATTCGCGGCTGGCGTTCTCCATGCCGTCCGTGGTAATCACGAAGATCGTCTTCTCCGCCCGGTAATCTTCCGGCAGATTCTCCTGAATATTTTTGATCCGGCTGACGGTTCTTCCCACCGCGTCCAGAAGCGCCGTACAGCCTCTCACGTAGTATTCCCTTTCCGTCAAAGGCTTTACCGCCTGCATCGGGAAACGGTCGTGGATCATCTCGTACTGATCGTCAAACAACACCGTCGTCACCTCCACCTGTCCGGCCACTTCCTCCGCCTGCTTCTTCTGCCGTTCAAGCATGCTGTTGAAGCCTCCGATGGTGTCCTTTTCCAGCCCTCTCATGGAACCGCTCCGATCCAGGATGAATACCAGCTCTGTAAGTCCTTTTTTCATAGTAAAATCTCCTTTCGTCTGTGTGGTTTTCTTTGCTATGAACCAACTATAACAGATAAAAGGAGACAGATGGTCGCATGGAAAGCGACATTTTATTTTCTTGCGCACGTATTTCCGCCAGGATTTTATCCTGAGTTCCAATCAGGAGTCCGCCACATCTTTATTCGCATAAAAGCGGCTCGCCGTAGTCCATCAGCACTTCATTGATCTCGAACATATCATAGCGCCGCGTTTCAAAGAAAAAGGAAACGATCACATCGAAGCGTGAACTGTTGGACAGCGCGTACCCGGCTTTACGGAGCAGGTCTCTCGTCTCATCCATCGACAGCTCCAGCGCGACGGCAAATGCCAGCACTGTTTTCTTCGTCGGCGTATAGTTGACGTCGTTGCGGATCTTGGAAAAGAGCCGCCGGTCGATGTTCGCCTTGTGATAAACCTCGGAATCCCTAAGCCCCCGCTCGTCGATCAGGCGCAGAAGCATCTGGGAAAATGTCTCATCCATCTGCTTCAGGAGGTCTTCCAGTTTGCGGGAAGACGGTTGGGATTGAACCGGGGGCTCGGCCGGAGCCTGGGGCGGGGCTTGAAGCGGAGTCTGAGCTGGGGCCTGGGCTGGGGCTCGAAGCGGAGTCTGGGCATAAGGCATTCCGTCTGCGCCGAACATTGTCGTTCCTGCCGCTGCAGAATCGCCCGGTGCGCCCGGTGCCGTGGACTTTGGCGAAAAAGTCGTTGCGTCTGAAGCTCTCCGCTTCTTCGTGAATTTCGGAATATCTGAATTCGAAACCGTTTCATCCCTCTGCGCAGGTAAAGCTCCATCCGCTTCTGACGCTGCCAATGCCCCCTCGTCTGCTTCCGACACCGGCAATATCCCCTCATCCGGCTCCGGAGCCTGCATAGCCGCCCCAGACATCATTGGCATCTGCATCCGGTACGCAGCCAAATCATCTGCGCCGCTATCTGCGTCTGTTTCCCTATAATTTCTGCGGACATACTCCTGCACGGCCAGAAGCAGATCACGGCTTGCAGCCGTATTTTTCTGATTCCTCTTAAGTCTTTTCAGAAACATATTTTCCTCACCTTAAACTTTGCGTCTTACTCATGGATGATTATCGGCAGGCGGCCGCTCAAAAGAAGAAATAAACCCAGCATCATACGATCCGCTTGAATTTCTTCTCCAGCTCATATTTGCTCATGGAAATGATCGTAGGCCTCCCGTGTGGACACGCGTACGGGTTATCCAGTGTAAGCAGCTCGTCGATCAGATGATCCGCTTCCGCCGGCGACAGCCGGTGGTTTCCCTTTACCGCCGCCTTGCAGGACATGGTCGCCACCCGGTCGTAGATCGATTCCACGCCGCCCTTCAGGATGTCGTCGGACAGATCGTCCAGCATCTCCATCAGCAGTTCCTTTCTGGCGATGGAGAACAGATTGTCCGGTACGGCCCGCACCGCGTACTCCTTGCCGCCGAAGGGTTCGATCTCGAATCCGATCTCCGTGAAATACTTCATATATTTGTCGAGCAGGATCTGCTCTTCGCTGCTCAGAGTCAGAATGATCGGCGGATTCACCATCTGGGAAGTATATTCCCGGCTCCGAAGTGTCTTCATCGTTCGCTCATAGAGCACCTTTTCGTGGGCCGCGTGCTGGTCGATAATATAGAGATGATCGTCAAATTCCACAAGCCAGTAGGTGTCGAACAGCTGTCCGATCAGCTTGTGGCGCAGACGGCTCTGCGGCGTCAGGAGCTTTTCCTCGAAGAGATCCAGCTGCTTCGGCTTCCCGTCGACGTCTGTATCTGCAGATTTTATTGGATTCTGCAAAAATGAATCATCAGGTCCCATGGCTGCCGTACGGACATTTGCGGACGAAGACATAGGCAGTCCTTGCAACGCCTCTGATTTCCCTGCAATCTGCGCCAAGCCGACCGGTTTCGGCAAACGCGCGGAAAGACCAATTGAACCCGCCTCCGGCTTCTTAGCCATCCGCTCCTGCCAGGCCTTCCGCGCCTCTTCACTGTCGTATTCTACTTGCTTTTCAGCGACGCTTTGATATACTGTGCGGTTGTTATATTCCCCCGATGGAACAAGGTTGCTGTTCTGTACGCTTTGTCTCTCTGTTACCGGTCTGTCCTGGATGCTTTGCTGTGCCTCTATCGGACGGTTTTGCATTCCAGTGCGTTCATCTGCTGTCATAGGAATGCCAGTGACAGAACTTCTCCCATTTTCCAAACTTCCCCGACGTTTCACCTCAAACGGCTCCGGCCGCGGCTCTAAAAGCTTCTCCACCCTTGCCTTCTCCGCGTCCGCCTTCTTCTGCGCAGGATCTGCCGCCGTCGCATTCCCACGCGTACCTGTGTGATCCAGCGCCACCTGCGGGATCAGCTCCTTGTGGGCCAGCGCGTCGCTGACAGCCCAGAAGATCATCTGATAGATCCGCTCCTCATCACGGAAGCGGAGTTCCATCTTCGTCGGATGCACGTTCACATCCAGGTACTCCGGCTCAACATGGATGTGCAGAAGCACAAACGGGTATTTATGCTGCATCATAAACGGCCGGTACGCCTCCTCGATGGCTTTCGCCACGATCGCGCTCTTCACATACCGCCCGTTGATATAATAATTTTCAAAATTCCGGTTGCTTCTGGCGATCACCGGTTTCCCGGCAAACCCTTTCACCTGCAGGATCTCCTGCTCAAATTCCACAGCCAGAAGATTTGCCGCGATGTCCCTTCCGAACACCGTATAAATAATATCCTTCAGATTATGATTGCCCGATGTATGCAGCTTATTCTGATTATTCTGAATGAAACGGATCGAGATGTCCGGGTGCGACATGGCGATCTTCTCCACCAGCGCCGCCACATGGGCGCCCTCCGTCTGCGCCGTCTTAAGAAATTTCTGGCGGGCCGGCGTATTGTAGAACAGATTCCGCACAATAAACGTCGTCCCGTCCGGAGCGCCGACCTCCTCCATCTGCCTCTCCTTACCGCCCTCGATCACATACCGCACGCCGCTCAATTGCTCCGCAGTCTTCGTGATCAGTTCAACCTGCGAAACAGCCGCGATGCTGGAAAGCGCCTCGCCCCGAAACCCCAGCGAAGCCACCACAAACAGATCGTCCGCCGATTTGATCTTGCTGGTCGAATGCCGCAGAAACGCCAGCGACACCTCATCCTTCGGAATCCCGCACCCATTATCCGTCACCCGAATAAACGAGATTCCGCCGTCCCGGATCTCCACCGTCACCGCCGTCGCCTTCGCGTCGATCGCGTTCTCCAGCAGTTCCTTCACCACCGAAGCCGGCCTCTCGATCACTTCCCCCGCCGCGATCTTGTCGATCGTACTCTGATCCAGCACCGTAATATGCGGCATACCGATCCCTCCATTCCATTTCGTCTGCCTGACAGTTGATTTTGATAGTTGATTTTCACACCACTATTATAACGTAAGCATGAATCAGAATCAATAAGGATTCTTTCGAGGTCAGCGGACTTTATGGATTTTATGGCCTTCATGAGTTTTACAGATTTAATCGACTGCAGCTTAATAGATTCTTCGGACGTTTGCGAATTTTACATCCATTTTACATAAGAACGATAACAGATTTGATTTTTCGGAGCTACCATGGAACCGTACCCAAGGGGAAATAAAACAGCAAAGGAGAATTTTAAAATGAAGAGAATTTTACCAGTGTTCCTTACCGCTCTCTTAACATGCTCGGCGCTTGCGGGCTGCGCGGCGCAGCAGAAGGGCGGCTCCGTTTCGACCGACGGTTCCACCTCCATGGAGGAAGTCATCGGCGTTCTGGGAGAAGCCTTTCAGGAAAATAATGACGGTGTGACATTTACCTACAATCCCACCGGGTCCGGCTCCGGGATTCAGGCCGTGCAGGAAGGCCGCTGCGACATCGGGCTTTCCAGCCGCAGCCTGAAGGAGGAGGAAAAGGCAGGCGGTCTTACGGAAACCGTCCTCGCTTATGATGGGATCGCTGTGATCGTGAATCCGCAAAACGCGGTTGAAGACCTTGATGTCGATACGATCGCGAAAATCTATACGGGAGAGATCACAAACTGGTCGGAGCTCGGCGGAAATGACGCGCAGATCGTCGTGATCGGACGCGAGGCCGGCAGCGGGACCAGAGCCGGGTTCGAATCCATTACCGGTACGGAGGACGCCTGCCGGTACCGTCAGGAGCTCACCTCCACCGGTGATGTGATCACGACGGTTTCCCAGAATCCGGACGCGATCGGCTACGCCTCTCTTGCCGCTGTGAGCGATCAGGTAAAGGCCATTTCCGTAGGCGGCATCGCTCCCGCCGAGACGACGGTTAAGGACGGCAGCTACGTCATTCAGCGGCCGTTTGTGCTGGTGACAAAGAATGACGCAAAGCTATCCGATACGGCGCAGAAGTTCTTTGACTTCGCGCTTTCCGATGAAGCGGCTCCCCTGATCTCGCAGGCAGGGGCTGTGCCCGTAAAATAAGGAGTATCAGCCGGAGGCTGGATCATCGCATCGCCGCCGGCTTCTCCCAAAATAAGGAGAACAAGGATGAACAAGCAAAAAACTTTTGAGAATATGATCCACGGCATCTTTCTGCTCCTCGGACTGATCACGGTCGGATGCGTGCTGCTGATCACGCTCTATCTGGTTCTTGCCGGAATTCCGGCGATCCGAACGATCGGACTTAAGGATTTCCTGTTTAACGCCAGATGGGCGTCTACCGCAAAGGAACCCTCCTATGGGATCCTGCCCTTTATCCTGACCAGCGTCTACGGTACGGCGGGCGCGATCCTGATCGGCGTACCAATTGGATTTCTGACCTCGGTCTATCTGGCCAAGATGGCGCCGGCGAAAATCCGAATGATCGTCTCCGGCGCCGTCAGCCTCCTGGCAGGTATCCCGTCCGTCGTCTACGGTCTCGTCGGAATGATGGTGCTGGTTCCCGGTATCCGAAAGCTGTTCCGCGTCCCGGACGGCGCGAGCCTCCTGGCGGCGATCATCGTGCTGGCGGTCATGATCCTTCCCTCGATCATCAACGTGTCGATCACCGCTCTGGAGGCCGTTCCGAAGGAATACGAGGACGCCTCTCTCGCTTTGGGCGCGACGCCGGTTGAAACCTGGTTTAAGGTGTCGGTTCCCGCGGCCAGAAGCGGGATCGCCGCGGCGGTGGTTTTGGGCGTCGGGCGAGCGATCGGAGAAGCGATGGCGGTCATGATGGTATCCGGCAACGCGCCGAATCTGCCGGAGCTTTTCGGGAGCGTCCGCTTCCTGACGACGGCGGTCGCAAGCGAAATGTCCTACTCCAGCGGGCTGCAGAGGCAGGCGCTGTTCTCGATCGCCCTCGTACTTTTCCTGTTCATTATGCTTATCAACGCGGCGCTCAATTTCTTTTTAAAGCGAAGTAAGGAGGGATGAAACCATTGACCGGTCAAATCAGCGCAAAACGTAAAATCAGGATCATCCTGCTTCGGGGCCTCTGCGGAATTTCCGCGTCCCTGACCTGCGGACTGGTTCTGTTCATTCTGGTCTATGTGTTTGCAAAAGGGATTCCGAACATTTCATGGAAGCTGCTGTCCACGAAGCCGAGCTATCTGTCCGGTGAGATCGGCATCCTGCCGGATATTCTGAACACAGTATATATCATCGCCGCAGCGCTGGCATTCGTGCTGCCGCTCGGCGTGGGCGCCGCTGTTTACCTCACGGAATACGCGAAGAACAAACGGATCGTCTCTCTGATCGAATACGCCGCTGAGACCCTTTCCGGGATTCCGTCTATCATTTACGGCCTGGTGGGCATGCTGTTCTTCTGCAAGTTCCTGAATATGCAGACCTCGCTGCTGGCCGGGGCGCTGACGCTTGTCATCATGAATCTGCCGACGGTCATGCGCACCACACAGGAGAGCCTGAAAACCGTGCCCAGGTCCTACCGCGAGGGGGCTTTCGGCCTCGGTGCCGGGAAATGGCGCGTGATCCGCACGGTCGTCCTGCCCGGCTGTATCGACGGGATCGTCACGGGCTGTATCCTGTCCGTAGGACGCATTCTCGGAGAATCGGCGGCTCTTCTGTTTACGGCAGGATTTGCCCACGTGTTAAACGGATTTTTTGATGGTCTCCGAAGCTCCGGAGCAACGCTGACCGTCGCCCTCTATTTCTATGCGAAAGAGGAAGGCGAATTCGGCGTGGCCTTCGCGATTGCCTGCGTGCTGATGGTACTCACGCTCACTGTCAACCTTCTCGCCGCGCTCGCGGGACACGTTTTCAAAAGGAGAAAAAATCTATGAGCGATATGATCACTGTTAAGGATCTGAATCTCTGGTACGGCAGCGTCCAGGCGCTTCACCATGTCAATCTGAATATTTCGGAAAAGGCGATCACGGCGCTTATCGGGCCGTCCGGCTGCGGAAAATCAACATTTTTGAAAACGCTGGACCGGATGAACGACCTGATCCCCGGCATTAAGATCACCGGAGAAGTATGCTATAAGGGAAACGATATCTTCGCGCCCGGCGTCGACGTCAATTCTCTGCGCAGGGAAATCGGTATGGTCTTCCAAAAGCCCAACCCCTTCCCAATGTCTGTCTACGACAATGTCGCCTACGGCCCGCGCACCCACGGGATCCGCGCGAAGGCGAAGCTCGACGATATCGTGGAGCGGTCCCTTAAGGACGCGGCGATCTGGGACGAAGTCAAAGACAGGCTGAAAAAGAACGCGCTTGGGCTTTCCGGCGGACAGCAGCAAAGGCTTTGCATCGCCCGCGCTTTAGCCGTGGAGCCGGAGGTCCTTCTGATGGACGAGCCGACTTCAGCGCTCGATCCGATCTCCACCTTGAAAATTGAAGAGCTTGCGATGACGCTGAAGGAAAAATACACGATCATCATCGTCACCCACAATATGCAGCAGGCGGTGCGAATTTCAGACAAAACGGCGTTTTTCCTTCTGGGGGAGCTTATAGAATACGGAGACACGGAAAAAATGTTTTCGAATCCCACGGATAAGCGCACGGAGGATTATATCACGGGGAGGTTTGGATAATGAGAACACGGTTTGACGAACAGCTTAACACGCTGGGGCAGGAACTGATCCGGATGGGGGCGCTGTGCGAAGAAGCGATCTCTCTCGCCGCTTCCGCCCTCATTCAGAAGGACGATGCGCTGGCGGCAAAGATCGCGCCGCTCGCCCATGAGATCGACGAAAAAGAGCGTCAGATCGAAGCCATGTGTCTGCGCCTTTTTCTCCAGCAGCAGCCGGTGGCGCGCGATCTGCGGCAGATATCCGCCGCGCTGAAAATGGTAACGGATATGGAACGGATCGGGAATCAGGCAGAGGACATCGCGGAAATCCTTCCCTTCCTGAACGGCCGGACGCTGCCGGAATCGATCCAGATCCGTGAAATGGCGAAGGAAACTTCGAAAATGGTAACGGATAGCGTGGACGCCTATGTGAAGCAGGATACATCCATAGCCGGGGCGGTCATTGCTTCCGACGATATTGTGGACGATTATTTCGTCGGGATCAAAAACAGCCTGATCTCCCTGATCGCGCAGAATCCTACCGAGGGAGAATACGCCCTCGACCTTTTGATGGCGGCGAAATATTTTGAACGGATCGGCGATCACGCCGCGAACATCGCCGGATGGGTACTGTTTTCCGTTACCGGGGAAAAGACGTAAGATTGAAAAGAACATGAAATAATGCTATTATGGGTTTGTGAAAGACGGCTTGCCGCTGCGCTTTCTCCCATTTCCAGAAAGGACGTGAATCTCATGATTTTTTGCGTAGAAGACGACGACGGGATCCGTGATTTAATGATATATGCCCTGAATGCCGCGGGTTTTACGGCTGTGGGATTCCCTGACGGAGCGGCCTTCTGGGAGGCGCTTCGCCAGGAAGATCCGGAACTGGTGCTTCTTGACATTATGCTTCCCGGCGAGGACGGCATCAGTATTTTAAAGCGTCTTCGGTCGGAGGAGAACCGCGTGCCGGTCATCATGGCCACGGCGAAAGGAACTGAGTACGACAAGGTGATCGGCCTCGATCTGGGCGCGGACGACTACCTTGCCAAGCCCTTCGGCATGATGGAAATGGTATCCCGCGTGAAAGCGGTGCTCCGCCGCGCGGCGCAGTCTTCCCCAGGCGAAACGCTCTCTCACTATGGAATACAGATGGACACGGCACAGCACACCGTAACCGCAGACGGGGCGCGGGCAGAGCTTACCTTTAAGGAATATGAACTGCTCCGGAAGTTTATGGAGAATCCCGGCCGGGTGTTTACGCGTGACCAGCTTCTTACAAGTATATGGGGCGTCTCTTACGCAGGCGAAACCCGCACGGTAGACGTCCATATCGGGACGCTGCGGACAAAACTCGGACGCTGCGGCGACTGCATTGAAACGGTGCGCGGCGTCGGCTATCGATTGGGGGCATCACGATGACAAAACGGATCTTCAGATCGATCTGCCTTGTGGCGATCGCGGTTTTCCTTGCCTCCGTGGCAATATTTCTCGGAGTGCTTTACGATTATTTCGGAAATGTTCAGCAGAACAGTTTAAATACGCAGACAGAGCTTGCCGCACAGGGCGTCCGTATTATGGGCGCGAAGTATTTTGAGGGCCTCGCCCCTCAGGACCTGCGTATCTCATGGATCGGCGCGGACGGCAGCGTGCTCTACGACAGCGAAGCAAATTCCTCGGAAATGGAAAATCATCTCGAACGCGAAGAGATCAGGGAAGCGCTTCAGACCGGCCGCGGCGAGAGCTCGCGCTACTCCGTTACACTGATGGAACGCACCCTGTACAGCGCGGCGAAGCTGCCTGACGGAACGGTTCTCAGGCTTTCCGTCGCGCAGAGCACGCTCCTGACGCTGCTTCTCGGGATGATGCAGCCCATCATGATCATCATCGCGATCGCCGTGACCCTCTCGTTCTTTCTGGCCTACCGGCTTTCCAGGCATATTACGGAGCCCTTAAACCGGCTGGATCTGGACGATCCGCTGAACAATGAGGGATACGACGAACTGTCTCCTCTTCTGCGCCGGATCGACGCCCAACAGCGGCAGATCCGGAAACAGGAAAAAGAACTGCGGAAAAAACAGGAAGAATTTGAGACCGTTACGGATAATATGGCGGAAGGCATTCTTCTGCTGAACCCAAACGGCATGATCCTGGAGATCAACCGCGCGGCGGCCGGCCTTTTCGGGACGACCGGCGCCTGCATCGGCAGGCACATTCTATCGGTCAGCCGAAACGTCGAACTCTCGGAGCTTCTTTCGGGAATCGAAAAAGGCGTCCGTGCGGAAAAGACCGTAGATCTGAACGGCAGGAAATACCAGTTCGCAGCAAGTCCGGTCAGCGAGAACGGTACGATTTCCGGCGCGGTTCTTCTTATGCTCGATGTTACGGAGAAAGAGCAGGCCGAGCAGATGCGGCGGGAATTCACGGCAAATGTGTCCCATGAGCTCAAAACGCCGCTGCATACCATCGCGGGATGCGCGGAGCTTCTGGAAAACGGTATGGTGCGTCCTGAAGACACGGCGAGATTCTACACGCAGATCCGAAGCGAGGCAGGACGCATGATCTCTCTCGTAGAAGATATTATCCGGCTTTCCCATCTGGACGAGGGAGGGGATGATATGAAGCGCGAGAACGTTGATCTTTACGCGGCAGCCGCGGAAGCCGCAGGGAGCCTTTCCGGTGAGGCGGAACACGCCGGCGTCTCTGTAAACGTCGCCGGAGAACACGCGGCGGTATACGCAGTCCCGCAGCTTCTTGAGAGTATTGTTTATAATCTTACGGACAATGCCATCAAATACAACCGGCCGGGCGGAACGGTAACCGTATCGGTCGGCCGCCTTGCGGGAGCCGTCTGTCTTACGGTATCCGACACGGGAATCGGCATTCCGCAGGAACATCAGGAACGCATTTTCGAGCGGTTTTACCGCGTGGATAAGAGCCGTTCCAAAGAGCTGGGCGGCACAGGGCTTGGTCTGTCCATCGTCAAGCACGCCGCGAGACTTCATGACGCGAAAATCGAACTGCAAAGCATGGAAGGAGAAGGCACGACTATCCGCGTTCTTTTCCCTGCGCCATCTACTGCCACCGGTTCTTCACCTTGCTCTGCAGCCTGCTGAGGATATTCAGCGCCTCCACCGGCGTGATCTCATTGATCTGCACCTGTTCGATCTCCCGCACGATATCCTCGCTCTGCGCCGTCGCGAACAACGTCATCTGATTCAGATCCACCTCATCCGGCTTCGTCACCGCCTTGTGGGCCAGCCTCGCCGTCACGTTGGCCCCCGCCTCCGCGATCTCTCTGGCTTTCGTCGCGATATCCGCGCTGCTCAGCTCCTCCACCAGTTCCTTCGCCCGGTTGGTCACCTGTTCCGGCACGCCGGCAAGCCGCGCCACCTGGATGCCGTAGCTCTTATCCGCGCCGCCCTTCACGATCTTACGCAGAAATACGATATCGTCCCCCTGCTCCTTCACCGCGATACAGTAGTTGTTCACGCCGCTCATGGTTCCTTCCAGCTCCGTCAGCTCATGGTAATGGGTGGCGAACAGCGTCTTCGCCCCCAGAAGCTTCGTATTGCTGATATGCTCCACCACCGCCCATGCGATGCTCAGTCCGTCGAAGGTACTGGTTCCCCGGCCAATCTCATCCAGAATGATCAGACTGCTCCGGGTGGCGTTCCGTAGAATATTGGCTACCTCCGTCATTTCCACCATAAAGGTACTCTGCCCGGAAGCCAGGTCGTCCGACGCGCCCACGCGGGTGAAGATCCGGTCGCAGATGCCGATATCCGCTTCCTCAGCCGGCACAAAGGAGCCCATCTGGGCCATCAGCACGATCAGCGCCGTCTGCCGCATATAGGTGGATTTGCCGGCCATATTCGGGCCTGTGATGATCGAGATCCGGTTCTTTCCGTTGTCCAGATAAGTATCGTTGGCCACGAACAGCTCGTCCTTCAGCATCAGTTCCACCACCGGATGGCGGCCGTTTTTGATCCTGATCGTTCCTTTCTCATTGATAGCCGGTTTCACATAATCGTTGCGGGTCGCCACCAGCGACAGGGAGCAGAACACATCCAGCCCCGCCAGGGCTTTGGCCGTCTTCTGGATCCGGGTTACCTCCGCGCCGATCCGGTCACGCACCTCGCAGAACAGATCGTATTCCAGCGAAAACAGCCGGTCCTCCGCGCCGAGGATCGTGCTTTCCATCTCCTTCAGTTCGTCCGTTGTGTAACGCTCCGCGTTGGTCAGGGTCTGCTTGCGGATGAAATAGTCCGGCACCAGGCTCTTGAAGGAATTGGTCACTTCGAAATAATATCCGAACACTTTATTGTATTTGACACGCAGGTTCTTGATCCCGGTCTTATCCCGCTCCCGCGCCTCCAGATCGGCCAGCCACCCCTTGCCTTCCGTCTTGGCGTGGCGCAGCCTGTCCGCCTCCTCGCTGTAGCCGTCCTTGATGATGCCGCCCTCTCTGGTCGCAAGCGGCGGATCCTCCTCGATTGCCGCGTCGATCAGCGCGAACAGGTCCTCCAGCGGATCCAGATCATTCATGATATTCGTAAGCAGCGGACTGTGGAAATCCTTTAAAAGATCCCGGATAAACGGCAGCATCTGCAGGGAATTCTTAAACGCGATCAGATCCCTGGGATTGGCCGATTTGTAGCTGATCCGGCCCAGAAGCCGCTCCAGATCGTACACCGGATTCAGATACTCCCGGATCTCCTCCCGGGATATGTAGCTGAGGTTCAGTTCCTCAATGGCTTCCTGCCGCCGCAGGATCTCATCGCGGTGGATCAGCGGCTGTTCGATAAATGTCCGCATCAGCCGCGCACCCATGGCCGTCTTCGTCTTGTCCAGCACCCACAGAAGGGAGCCGCGGCGCTGTTTCTCCCGAAGGGTCTCTAAAAGCTCCAGGTTCCGTCTCGTGGAGGTGTCGATGATCATGTACTCGCCGGTCGTATAAGGCAGGATCGTCGTGATATGATTCAGGGAATTCTTCTGCGTCTCATACAGATATTCCATGACCGCGCCGGCCGCGATCACGCCCGCGTCGTAGTCGCCCAGGCCAAGACCGTCCAGATTCTGCACATGGAAATGCTCCCGCAGTACCCGCCTGCAGGCGTCGTCCGCGAAATACCGGCTCTCCAGCGCGGAGACCGCCATCTGGTAACGGTTCCGCAGATCGTCCAGATCGACGCCCGACATGACGAACGCCTCGTTGCAGATGATCTCCGAAGGAGAAAATTTATTGATCTCATCCAGGAGACTGCGCTGGCCGGTCACCTCGCTGACCAGATAGTCCCCGGTGGTGATGTCGCAGATAGAGATCCCGTAGACGTCCCCCATACATACCACGCCCATCAGGTAGTTGTTCTTCGTCTCATCCAGCGCCTGACTGGCCGTGATGGTTCCCGGCGTCACCACGCGGATGACCTCCCGCTTCACCAGTCCCTTTGCAAGCTTCGGGTCCTCCATCTGCTCGGCGATCGCTACCTTGTAGCCGTTCTGCACCAGCTTATAGAGATAGGAGTCCACCGCATGGTACGGCACGCCGCACATGGGCGCACGCTCCTCGAGGCCGCATTCCTTGCCGGTCAATGTGATGTCCAGCACCTTCGACGCCGTCAGAGCGTCCTCAAAGAACATCTCATAGAAGTCGCCAAGACGGTAGAACAGGATGCAGTCCGGGTACTGCTTCTTTGTTTCCATATAGTGAACCATCATCGGAGATAATCCGGCCACGTTAATTTCCTCGCTTCCCCATGTAATAAAACCCTTTGCTCTCTTCCAGATACACGTCCACGATCTTCCCGATCAGCGACGGTTCTCCCGGGAAATGCACGACTGTATTGTTATCCATGCGTCCCGTCAGATATCCGTCCAGATGATCGTCCGGTTCTTCTGCCAGAACCTTCTGCACCGTATGCAGATCCCGCCCGCAGACCTCAGCGGAGATCTCCTGCACACGCTTAAGCAGGCGGTCAAACCGATCCTTCACCACGTCGTCCGGCACCTGATCCGCCATTTCTGCTGCCGGCGTCCCGGTCCGTTTCGAATAGATAAATGTAAACGCGCTGTCGAAGCGTACCCGTTCCACCACGTCCAGGGTCTCCTGAAAATCTTCCTCCGTCTCTCCCGGGAACCCCACAATGATGTCCGTCGTCAGGGAAATATCCGGTATGGCGCGGCGGATCTTGTCCACCAGCTCCAGGTACTGCTCCTTTGTGTAGCGCCGGTTCATCTGCTTTAAGATCCGGCTGCTTCCGGACTGAACCGGCAGATGCAGATGATGACAGACCTTTTTCGCGGAGGCCATCGTCTCGATCAGCTCGTCCGACAGATCCTTCGGATGGGAAGTCATGAAGCGGATCCGCTCAAGGCCTTCGATCTGATCGACCTGCTTTAAAAGCTGCGCGAATGTGACCGGCGTATCCAGCGTCTTTCCGTAGGAATTCACATTCTGGCCCAGAAGCATCACTTCCACGACGCCATCCGAAACCAGCCGCCGGATCTCCGCGATGATATCCTCCGGTCTGCGGCTCCGCTCACGCCCGCGCACATAGGGCACAATGCAGTAGCTGCAGAAATTATTGCAGCCGAACATGATGTTGACGCCGGATTTGAACGGGTATTTGCGCTCCACCGGCAGATCCTCCACGATCCGGTCGGTGCCTTCCCAGACGTCCACCACCATCTTCCCCTCTTCAAACCGACGGCACAGAAGCTCCGCCAGCTTAAAGATATTGTGGGTCCCGAAGATGATATCAACAAACCGGTAGCTTGTCCGGATCTTCTCAACGGCCTGGGACTCCTGCATCATGCATCCGCAGAGCGCGATGAGCATGCCCGGATTCTTCTTCTTGACCGTATTCAGATAGCCGAGGCGCCCATAGACGCGCTTGTTGGCGTTCTCCCGCACCGTACAGGTATTGTAAAGTACGAAATCCGCGTGTTCGTCATCCGTCTCCTGATATCCGATCTGCTTAAGGATCCCCAAAAGCTTTTCCGAGTCGCGGCTGTTCATCTGACAGCCGAACGTCTGAATACAGGCCGTCGGCCGCCGGCCGTGCTCCTTATCAAACGCGTCCACCCACCGCCGGCATTTCGCCGCGAAATATAACTGCCGGTCCGGCTCCCGCGCGGGCGGGGGCAGTTTAAGATCGATCTGATCCAAATCGATAGTTCTGTCCATAAATTTTCTATAACCTTTCAGAAAAAGCGATCCGGCCGGGACTTGCCGTCCATACCGGCCGAACTCTCATGTATCTCAGTCAAGACGTGTAAATCCCCAGGAATCCCAGTACCATCGGCTCATGTTTCCGGCAGGATCCTGAAACAGCAGGCACGGTCCGCCCCCCTTTTCATTCTCAAGGGAAGACATCTCACCCAAGGACATCTCCGCCACAGCTGTTCCCATATAGGAGGACATCCATTGCGGCGAAACGCCGTCCGTGCCGTAATCGTATACGAAAAGGTGCTGGGACCAGGATTTCTCATCCTCCTCGACCCAGAACGGCCTGCTTAAGCCGTACCGGCCGACCTTCCAGCAGAGCAGGATCATTTCCGCAAAGCCGTCCATGTCGATGTCGCAGACCAGCGCGTCCTGTACCCGGAGCTCAGCCGGCGACGTCCAGACGCACACATCTCCGGAGAACACACGGGCCTCACGCTTATCCAGCATGATCCGAAAACCGCCGGTCCCGTCGCCGCCGGACTCTTCCGCCGCGCGCTCGCCGCTCTTCCAGACGATCCAGCCCGGAAGGAACCATCCGGCGCGCCGGCCATACCAGACCAGACAGCCGATGACGGCGGCGGCCAGCACAGCCGCCGCAAGCGCGATCCGCAAAGCACGGCGGCCGCGCCTGCGCTGATCTCTCAGGCTGTCGCATTCCGTCCGGCTGTCCCGCGAAATACGTCCGCGGCTGTCCGCGCGCTCTTCATCACTCCCAGCCATACAGGTACCGGTAGCTTAACGTCCAATCCGGCTTTCTGACAGAGGTATCCGTGTTGTAATATCCGCTCTCATCCACGGACACGCCGCGCATCTGCCGCCATTTACTGTCCGTCAGGCGGTCTGAGGCCGGCCACAGGAACTGATAGAAGGAATAGACGCTTCCCTGCGCGATCTTGATTTTGCCGTCTACCTTTACGATTACCTGGATCAACGACGGTGTGTCGGTTCCCATCTCCAGGACTGTTCCCTCCGCCGTCGCCACATCCACTACCAGCGCGGCGGGGACTTCCTTCGTCGCAACGGGTTCCCATTCCGACGTCGAATAATCCTTAACGGTCTCCGTCCAGAAATGCTCCAGGCTTCCGCCGTAGCTCCGGATAAATTCATACTCATCGTCCGTCAGCGTCTCGTCCCGCAGCTCTTTGATCGAAATCTCCCTGAGCTGGTAAGCGATCTGCGCCAGACGCCCCAGGTTCTCTTCATCCGCGGCGCTGAGCATTCCATATCCCTTAAGGCCCTGCGCCGTCTTCTCTGACAATGCCTGGAACCGGCCGTAGACCTCCGGCTCCGGCTCCACATAGCCCCTGTCGTCGGGAACGATCGTGTAGCCGTCTCCGCCCATCTCCGCGATCACCTGCTTGGTATACAGAACCGTATCGTGCTTAAGCTCCGTGAAACTGCCGGCGAAGCACTCCAAATCCTTCTTAGCCCACTCCTCGCTCTGCATGAACATCGGATAGCCGCTGCCTTTCTTCTCAAGGAGCGGCCGCAGGGTATCAAGCCATCCGGAATACAGACTCGCGGACCAGAGCTCCTGATTGTCCTTCGACAGATAGCGTCTCAGCTCGTTCATATTGGAAATGTAGTTCTCATAAGAGGTATCGCCCTGGGACGCCAGGATACTCATGGCGGTGTCATTGCCGAGGGCCGCCGGAACATCGAGCACATCCGGGAACATGCGTCCGATCACGCTCTTGGGGTTCCCGGTGTCATAGACCAGGCGCTGCATGATCGCCGCGTCGATCGTAAACCGCTGTCCCATGAAACGGAACCCGAGCGCCGCATGGTCGCCGTCCTTCGACTCCGTTATCGTATTAACTGCCGGCGGCGCGAATCTGGCGGACGCCTCCTGGAACTGCTTAAACGCGTCCGTATCGGATACCAGCCGGTTCGTATCCGTCTGCTCTCCGTAGATCTTCTCATAGATCGGCAGATACTGATCGAGTCCCAGATCGTCGCTGGCTCCGACAAAGAAGGACGTCACATCGTAGACTGCCTGCCACATGTAATAGGCTTCCGCGTCCTCCTTCATCATCTTCGTGATCAGTACCGCGCTCCTGTCCAGGTCATCGTCGCCATTGGTAAAATGCATCCGGCCGTACAGCATCATGGTCCTGAAATACCGCTCCAGCTGTTCGTCCCCCTCATAGTACCCACGCGGGATATACTGGGTGTAATCCTCCATCGTTCCGGTAATATTCGATAAGGTCTGGCCGGAGGCGTCTAAGATGTTCGCTTTCTCGGCAGACGCCAGATCCTGGATATCCGGATGGACCTGCGTCGTATCGTCCATCAGCGACGCGCCCACCGTAAATAAGAGAAGGTCCCGCTTCGCAGCGCTCTCCCATTCGCTCCCCTTGAGCTCATTGTAAAGCTCCGTGCCGGCCGCCAGCATATGCTGGCTCAGCTGACGGACGCATTCCGTCAGGTACGTCTTCTCCAGCCCCTTCATCAGATAACTGAAATACAGGTGATACGTATGCATCAGGGAGTCAACGGTGACGAAACTGGCTTTTTGTTCGTACCGGTTGGTCTCGTAGATCTCGAAAAACTCATTGCCCGCGGAGCCCGCTACCGAGAATCCGTTCTTCACAAGAAGATTCTTCACGCCGTCGTCCAGATAAAACTGCCAGAGGTTATCCACATTGCTCAGATCCGCGTTCACGGAATACGGCGCTACGGAAGGCGTCACAGCCGCCTCCTCGGTATATGTCATCTGTTTCAGCGGGCTCGTTCTCACCGTGATCTCCCAGTCGTCCGGCAAAGCAGTCTCCGCATTCTCTCCGTCCTCAGCCCCCTGGCCGGAACTTCCGCCCTGACCGGAGTTCTGTCCCTGCCCCGCCAGGACATTATTGCCGCGGGTGTGATCCGTCTCCGACGTTTCTTCCTGCTTTTTCTCCGAAACGGAAGCTTCGGAGCCGCGGCGGTTCCCCGCCCCTGTTCCGGCGGAGCCGCCGCAGGCGCAGAGCACCGAAATAAACAGCAGAGTTTCCGCTAAAAATACCGCCAACCCTCGTCTCATATCTTGTTCCTCCTTTACCGTTCATTCAGCCGCGGATCTGTCCGTTTCCGCAGATGATGTATTTCGTTGTCGTCAGCTCCTTAAGCCCCATCGGTCCTCTTGCGTGCAGCTTCTGAGTGCTGATGCCGATCTCCGCGCCGAAGCCGAACTCCGCGCCGTCGGTAAACCGTGTGGAAGCGTTCACATAGACGGCCGCGGCGTCGATCTCATTCAGGAACCGCATGGCGTTGGCGTAATCGGAAGTGATTATGGCTTCCGAATGCTTCGTGCTATAGCGGTTAATGTGCTCGATCGCCTCATCCAGACTGTCCACCAGCTTCAGGGAGACGATATAGTCCAGATATTCTTTTCCCCAGTCCTCCTCGGAGGCCAAAACAAAGCCGTCCACAATCGCGCAGGCTGCCGCGTCCGCCCGGATCTCCACCTGCTTCTGATCCAGACGCGCCTTCAAAAGCGGCAGGAATCTCTCCGCGACCGCCCGGTGCACCACCAGCGATTCGCACGCGTTGCAGACGCCGATGCGCTGCGTCTTTGCGTTGAAAATGATATTCAGCGCCATATCGAGATCCGCCGTCTCATCCACAAATATATGGCAGTTGCCGGTTCCCGTCTCTATGACCGGCACGGTGCTGTTCTCAACGACCGCGCGGATCAGGCCCGCGCCGCCTCTTGGGATCAGTACATCCAGATATCCGTTCATCCGCATAAACTGCCGGGCGGTCTCCCGGTCAGTGCTGGTGATCAGCTGGACCGCGTCCGCCGGAAGCTGCTCCTTCTCAAGTCCGCCGCGGATCAGGCCGACGATCGCCCGGTTCGACCGAAGCGCGTCGCTTCCGCCCTTTAAGATCACCGTGTTCCCGGCCTTAAAGCAGAGTCCGAACGCGTCGGCCGTCACATTCGGCCTCGCCTCATAGATGATTCCGACAACGCCCAGAGGGACTCTCTTCTGACCGATCAGAAGGCCGTTGGGACGCCGCTTCATCGATAGGATCTCCCCGACCGGATCATCCAGGGCAGCCACCTGCAGAAGTCCGTCCGCCATGGCCTTTATCCGCCCGTCCGTCAGCGTCAGACGGTCAATGAGGCCGGTGTTCATTCCCTTTTCGCGGGCCGCTTCCACGTCCCTTTCATTCGCGGCCAGGATCTCAGCCGCGCCCTGCGTCAGCGCTTCCGCCGCCGCCAGGAGGCCGCGGTTCTTCGGTTCAGAACCCAGACGATTTAAAATCTGCGCCGCTTTCCGGGCGCGCTCACCGATTTCCGACAGTTCCATATCCGTTCTCCCTTCACGATCAGCCCGCTTCTCCGGCGCGGCTTCGCCTTATACATCCTTCACGCCGCCGTACTTTTTGCCGAGATCCGTGATGCTCCCGTCCGCTTCCTGTATGGAAATGGAGTTCAGCGTTCCCCGCATATTGGCGCGGATCGCTTCGATGTAGCGCCGGCGGAGATCCGCCTGTTCCGCCTTCTCTTCGTCGGTCAGGCCTACGGCCTGTGATTTATGGTATAAAGTGTTGATCCGATCGATCATTTCCTGTGTGATCATCTGAACTCTCCTGTTATTCCTGATATGGCCGGATTCATCCGGCCGCAGTCCGGCAGCTGTTCCGCGTTGCATTTTACAAAACAGCGTACATAGTAATTATACCACAATTTCAGCAAAATGAAAAGCCGGGAGGCCGCCGTATGAAAGAAGTTTTTCCCCGAATCCTGCGCTTTACTTCCGTCAACGATCCGAAGAAGCGGACGCCGCGGGAGGCTTTCCGGAAAGCTCCGGCCACACCACAACCAGCATGGTCCCGTAGCAGGCCAGGCCGCCGATCAGGTTGGAGATCGGCTCTGCCATGAAGATCCCGGTAGTCCCCAGCCCGAACAGACGCGGCAGGATCAGCACCAGCGGCATGACGATGATGATCTTGCGGAAAATGGAAAAGAACACCGCGTTCTTCGATTTGCCCAGCGCCACGAACACCGACTGTCCCGCGAACTGCAGCGACATAAAGAAATATCCGAAATAATACACCTGCATGGCCGGGATCCCCGCAGTCAGGATATCCGCGTCATGGTTGAAGATCCGGATGAAGAACCCGGGGAATTCATGGACGATCAGCCACATAAGCGTCGTATAGACCACGCAGCAGACCGACATAAATACGATGGATTTCTTTACCCTGCCGTATTCCCCCGCCCCGTAGTTATAACCCATGACCGGCTGGGCGCCGTTGGTGATTCCGGTCACCGGCATCGTGATCACCTCGCGGACCGAGTTGACGATGGTCATGACGCCCACGTACAGATCGCCGCCGAACTGCTGCAGCGTCGCGTTGTAGACAACCTGGGTGATGCTGTTCGTAATGGACATGGTGAAGCCGCTGGTTCCCAGGGCGACGATCTTCGCCACCCGGCGGACGTTTAATCCGAAGCAGGATACCTTCAGCCGCAGGATCGCCTTATCGCTGGTCAGAAACCGCATGATCCACGCGGCCGACAGAAACTGTGAGATCACCGTAGCCAGCGCCGCCCCCTGAACGCCCATACGGAACAGGAAAATGAAAATCGGATCCAGAATGATATTGGCCACCGCGCCCAGAAGCACCGTCATCATGCCGATCCGCCCAAACCCCTGGGAGTTGATGAAGCTGTTCATCCCCAGGCCGACCATGACGAACAGGTTCCCCAGCAGATAGATGGTCACATATTTGTCCGCGTAAGGATACGTGCTGTCGCTGGCCCCGAACAGATAAAGGACCGGCCTCTTGAAAATGAGTCCGACCGCCGTCAGGATCACTCCGGTTATGATCATAAGCACAAACGAGGTGCCCATGATCTTCTCCGCCTCCGCCTCATTTCCGCGCCCCCGCTCGATGGAACACAGCGGCGCGCCGCCCATGCCGTACAGGTTCGCGAAAGCGATCACGATGGAAATGATCGGCAGGCACAGTCCCAGCCCGGTCAGCGACAGCGTCGCGTTCTCCGGGATGCGGCCGATATAGATGCGGTCCACGATGTTATAAAGCACATTGATCAGCTGGGCCATGGTCATAGGCAGGGCCAGGCTTAAGATATTGCCGATAATGCTTCCTTTGGAAAAATCATTTTTCTTTTCGTTCATAGCGCAGGACTTCCTTCATTTATCAGATAACCCTGACTATCTTAGCAGATTTCAGATCGATTGTCTATTATGATCTGCAGGATCATATGTGTTTTTCCCTGCAGCATAAAAAAAGAAGCCGACAAAATACCTGCCAACTTCTCTTTCATTCTTCGGAGGATCCGCTTCAGGAAAATCACGAGATAATTCCGCTGTCACGCGCTCTGTCCGACCGCCGCATCCTCCGCAGTATCTCCGATCATATCCCTGAGCTGATCCACGGAAAGGTTCTTCTCCTTCATCAGCTTCGTCACCTCGCGGATCCGCTCCTGCTCGATCTCCTCGAGCAGGGCCAGCCGCTTCTCTTCCAGCTCCGACAGCGCTTTCGAATGCTGCTCCATTGCCTCGTTGATCTTCATAAGCTCGTCGTCCAGTTTCTCTTTTTTGGTGCGTCTATGCCTGCGTTCCATAGGTTCCCTCCTGCATACAAAGATTTCATGATTGTCCATATATTGGAATTATATGCGGAGGGAAACGGTTCTATACCGGCCGGGCGCAGATTTTCTAAATTTTCTGTATGATATGTAATCAAAAAAATGGCTCATTCAAGCCATTTTCCTGACGATCTGTGAATGGAGCTGAGGGGAATCGAACCCCTGTCCAAAAACCAATTCCCTGTTCTTCTACTATCATAGCCGCTTATTTGACATTCCCTCTGCCGGCCGGGAGGCGACACCCTGCCGGTTTTGGTAGCTTCATGATACGCCCGCGGGCTCAAAGCTTTGCCCGTGTCGTTTCTCACATAGTCGACGCCAGGATCTTAACGTGTGAGTGCGCTAAGGCTGACGGCCGCAATTAAGCAGCTAATGCTAAATTATCTTCAGCGTTTATATTTAGGTTTGTCATTTGACGCATGACGTGCGGATAGCTTCACCAGCTGCATG
>CANQGA010000027.1 GCA_947600145.1 uncultured Lachnospiraceae bacterium
GACGGATTGCCAAGCGGCCCCACAAAATCCTGGAACGCGTCGCCGGCCCCAAGCTCGCACATCCTCTGGGTGGACGCACCCACCACCTGGATCACGATGGTTACGGTACCGGCCTCTCTGTCATAGTCGCAGATCGTTAAGGGGATCCGCTCCCCCACCTCGTCGATCTTGACGATAACGAACTCGCCGGGCAGACAGGACTTGGCCACACGGGGCGCTTTCACGTCCATCAGGTATATCTTGTCCGCCAGCTTTTCAGCTTTCACGATCGGAAACATAAGACTCCTCCTCATGCTATGTATTCATTCTGCTTTGCGTATTCCCATGCGAAGAAAGCGCCGGCGACGCTTTCTTCGTATTTTGCTGTTCTTACTATCTTAGCACTGCGGAAATGATATGGCAATCGAAAATTTGAGGAAAATGTGAGGAAAATCCGGCGCACCGCTTCTGCTGCTTCCCCTTTGGACTTCATCGCGGCGCGGATTTTCTTCTCTGCGTATTTACTTAAAATCGCCTTTTGAGGCACGAGGTCAACATGGAATTGAGATTACAACCTGTGCGCCGCCAGTCTTTTCTGAATTGTTCAAAATAAGCTGCCCGCCATGTCGTTTAACAACAGACTTTGTAATAAAAAGGCCCATCCCAAAATGCAGGTCGGAATTTCGGCTGCGGTCCGCCATGTAAAACTGTTCCTCTGCGTGCAGTAAATCTTCCTGTGAAAAGCCGGGACCTGCATCCGTTACCGTGATTTTCAATGTTTCTTTTTCTCCTGTCATAGAGATATGAATGAAACTATCCCGCGGGGAATAATCCAGCGCATTATTTACCACATTCATAATCGCCCGTTCCAGCAGCAGCTTATCCGCAGACAGTACATCAGGCAAGTGGTCTGATTCCATCTGCAAACCGATTTTTTTCATCCGGCACAGAGCGCCGATCTGTCCCCGTAACTGTTCCGCAAAAGCAGGCAGGTCAATATCCTCCATGTGAAGCTGATAGCCATCTGCTGCCCGTGAAATGTCTATCAGCGTCCGAATGTATAACTGCATCTGTTCAGAACTGCTGCTGATATATTCCGCATATAAGCGCTGTTCCCCGTCCAATTTTGTTTCCCTGATAAGGTCGGCGTTTCCCTGAATAACTGTCAGGGGGGTTTTCAAATCATGGGCAAGCGCGGCAATCTGCCCTTTCTGCATCTGCTCAGCTTTCCACTGCTGCTCTAAAGATGCACTCAGGCTTTCTTTCATGCGGGAAAAGGAAACCAGCACATCTTCAAACTCCTTAATGGTTGAATGTCCCATTTCAAAATCAAGATTCTGCTTTGCTACCTCCGAAGTGGCGGTAAACAGCGGGACAAGCTGTAAGCGCAGCTTTTTTGCAAATCCGGCTGTAAGAAACAGGCAGACGAAGATCCCTCCCGCTGCGATCAGCACAATCAGCAGAATATCCGGGGATGGCAGATGCCCATTCATCCACTCGTTTGTATACTGCGCTCCAATATAGTATTGAAGGACAACGTACTCATTTTCGCGGGTGATAAACAGGTATCCTATTTTCAGGGATTGACCGCCGACGCCTGTGGCCGCATAACGCATGGCTTGTTCCAACTCGTTTTCATCTAAGTTGGAATCAATGAGCTGGTAGTTTTTATCAAACAGCACATATCCAATCCCTGTCGGCATCTGCACATCGTAAAAATCGGGCGCGGACGCGAGAATCGGCGCAAGTTCATTCGCCCGGATTTCTGAATAGTTCCCATAAGCAGTAAGACCTAAAGACGTGGTGATGATCAAAAACAGAAAGGGTACGGCGGCCGCGCCAAACAGACCGCCGAGCAGCATAAGTAAGAAACGCCGAAATATTGTTTTAAGCGATGTCGGTTTCTTTATTCCCATTTGTACCCAATCCCCCATACCGTTATGATCGGCTGAATATTAAAATGGTTCAGTTTCGCCCGGATATTTTTAATGTGGGTGGCAATCGTGGAATTATCGCTTTCCCCATCAAAACTGAAAACAGCCTCGTATATCTGTTCCCGCGTAAATACCTGCCCTTTGTTTCGGGCAAGAAATTCACAGATCATATATTCACTTTTGGTAAGAGACACGGTTTTCCCATCTGCCTGTACCGTTTTGGCCGACAAATCAATTTTAATATGGTCAAAGTTCAGGCAGCTATGGCGTTCTCTCTGTTCCCGGCGTATATGGGCGTTGACTCTGGCTCGCAGCTCTGGGATGCGGAACGGCTTTGTCAGATAGTCGTCAGCGCCCAGCCCCAAGCCAAACGTAATGTCGTTCTCCATTGTTTTAGCCGTAAGGAACAGGATCGGGCAATCTGCCATGCCCCGGATTTTTTCGCAGAACGAAAATCCGTCGGTTCCGGGCATCATAATGTCCAGTATGATTAAATCATAGCGGTCCAACTGATTAAGCGGCACCTGTTCCGCAGATGTATATCCCGTTACCCTGTGACCGTCCTTTTTCAGTCCGTTTTTAATCAGTTCTAAAATGGGCTGTTCATCATCTACTGCAAGAATTGCAGCCATTTTTACCGCCTCCCTCTGCCGAGATTATACCACAAGTCATGCTAAATTACTGCACCGAAAAATTTCATCGTCTTATTCATCATTCTTTCGTCCCTCCCAACGAGAAAACCAATGGAGAATTGCAAACAAACTGCCGACAGATAACGCGGCAATTATAATCCACTGTACGGCATTTGCGGCCAACTTGCCGTTCAATACATCATGCACCCAATTTACAGACCATGAAAAAGGGATGTACCGCCACAGACCATGCAATTCAATGTTGCTGTATAAGACACATTGCAGGCATTCAAATACGCCCCAAAACAGGGAAACGCCCAACCCAAATTTCAGGCTAAGGAACAGGTGCAGTGCGTATATCACAAAGCTGCCCATTGCCAGCCCCGGCACGGATTGTATCAGCGGGCCCCACGGGATCATTTCTGTCCGGCTCATTCCAGCCCCGATCGCAAACAGCGCAAAAAGCAGCGCCAAAGAAAAGATACCAGACAGATACAGCGCAGCGAATTTCGCCAGCAGTATTTTCCGGCGATCCGGCACCGCCAGCAGACTTTGAAAATGCGAGGCCCTTTCTTCCTGCGTGATGTTCAGACCGACAATCATGCTTATCAAAAGCGGAAATACCATTGCGGTGAGTTCCAGGAGCAGGCGTAATCTTTTCAGTCCATCAACATTCTGATAAAGCAGGAAGTAAGATACAGACAGAATGGCTCCTACTGTGGGGATCACTGTATGAATACCAAAATAGGATGTATGCCGCTGTTTTATAAAATCGGCACGGATCAGAGCAGTCATTCCCATTTACGTCCCCTCTTTCTTTGAAAAATCAGCTGCATCCCAAAGAGTGAGCAGGATATACAGAATTACGGAGAATACCAGCGGCAGGAAAACGCTCCATGAAAAGGCCGCAGCACCTGCAAAGGTTCCGTTGCTTTCGATTCCCATAAGCAGTTCCGCCGCCTTCGCGGCCCAGCAATAGGGGCATATCCACGCAAGAGCTGTATTTCCAACCAGGCTGGGCATGAGAATACCCGGCAGGGTATTCACTGCAATCGGGAGCAGCAAGCCGGTTCTGCGAGCCAGAAACAGACAGAGGGGGACTTGCCAGATCGAGGCAATGATCAAGGCCACACTTCCGATAAAGTTTCGTCCCACGGAATACACGGCCAGAGCCGGGGAAATCAAATTGCTTACTGCCGCAAAAATTGCCAGGAATACCGCAGCCACAAGTAATTTCTCAATCAGAATCAATATTTTTGCGTATTCAAACTGTTTCAGGCTGACAGGCGCAGATAATACAGAATAATACTTTCCGGCCCGTTCTTCTTTCTGATGGGCAAGGGAACACAGGATGGCAATCGTTCCGGGAAGAAGGAACGCATACCACCAGTAAAACGTCATATACTGAAAACCATAAAAGCCGCCGACAATCCACGCAAAGAAGGCTGTCAGAAAGGGGGCAGCAAACAGCAGCTTATTTGAAATTGTCCGCTTGAATTTAAGATGTTCTGCCTTCAGGTAATTCATTTTTACACCTCCTTGCGGCGGCTCTTTACCACGTCCATAAATAGCTGTTCCAGATTTTCGCTGGTGCGAAGTTCATTCTCATATCCCAGCACACCATCAGCAATGATGCCCACATGATCGGCAATCTGCTGTACTTCTGACAGAATGTGACTGGACAGGATCACTGTAATTCCTTTTTCGGGGAAAGAACGGATCAGTTCCCGGAGTTCTTCCATACCTATCGGGTCAAGGCCATTGGTTGGCTCGTCAAGAATTAAAAGCCGCGGACTGTTCAACAGGGCGATGGCAATACCCAGGCGCTGCTTCATGCCGAGAGAGAATTGTCCGGCTCGCTTTTTACCCGTGTCGGTCATACGGACGATGTGCAAAACTTCATCAATCCGTTTGTCCGGCAGACCCAGCATCGTCGTCCGTACTTTTAGGTTTTCGTATGCAGTCAGGTTTCTGTACAGAGGCGGTGTTTCAATCAATGCGCCGATCCGTTTCAAATCGCTGCGCTGCCACAGGTGCCCGTCAAACTCGATGCTGCCGGAAGTGGGCTTCAAAATACCCGTAATCATTTTGAGCGTGGTAGATTTGCCCGCCCCATTTGGTCCCAACAATCCATAGACGGAATTTCTCTGAATGTGCAGAGACACGTTGTTTACCGCCATCTGCCCTTTGAAGTTTTTGCAGAGGCCGGCTGTTTTCAAAATCGTATCCATATCTTTTTGTCCTTTCTTTGATTTCAAAAACAGGGTACAGGATAATTTTGAAGATTTCATAAAGATTGAAAAAAGGCGGGCAGAAAGCAATCGCTTTTCACTCGCCTTTCTCTGCACGCGTACTCCCGCATACCACTCACCTCAGTTCAAATACGCCTCCAGCTCAAACCCCGCCCCGCAGGAGGACGAGAACCAGTACTTCCCCCGCTTAAGCCTGATCCGGATATTCTCCTCATCGATATCCGTTCCGGTCACGGAATACACCGCCTCACCCGCCTCATTTACGATTGAAAACGCAAACGGCGCGTCCGCGTCGATCTTCAGGTCCAGGTAATAAGAATCCGGATAGTACACTTCAAATTCCGCAAACCGGTTGTCCTCATATGGTTCAGACAACTCCGCCGTATACTGATGTATCGAAAAATCCGGCCGCAGGATCAGAAGCGCCATCGTCCCGGTCCAGCCGACGACAAGAAACAGAAGGAACGCGTGCAGCAGCGTATTGTCGCCGCGGCGTATGGTATCCGGACTGCGCATAAGAAGCCCGCCTCTCATCAGAAATGCGCACGCAGTCAACAGGATCAGCGTCTCAAACAGCCTGGGAATGTTCGGTGTCCGAATCTCCTGTATGAAGATTATCAGCGCAACTGCCAGAAGCGCCGCGCTGATGGCCATGACCACCCGCGACCAGCGGCGCGTCATCGCCTGGAGCGATTCCCGGTCCGTAAAGATCTCGTAGTCCTCCTCCTTAAGCGCCGGATCATAAAACTTGCGGAAAAAATGCCAGCCGTTAAACGTAGAACTCACATATTCCCAGCCCTGCTCCCGGAAGGTCTCGATATAGCGGCCCATATCCTCCACCTTCCGCCAGTCCATCTGGTAGCGGTAACGCACGTCCGGATTCTTCACGAACCGGCTGAAGAAGCAGCCGCCGCGCACAAGCTGCCAGCCCTGCTCCGAAGCCCGGTTCAGATCCTCGATCTCCTGCCGGTAGTTCCATGCCGCATACGCTTTGTGCGACGTCTTATATTCCATTGCCATCTCCTACACCTCCTCCGCGTTCTCAAGCATCCGTTTCAGCCTTTCGATCTCTGCCTTAAGCGCGTCCCTGCCCGCGTCCGTCAGCCGGTACAGCCTGCGGCGCTCCTGACCCGGTTCGTCGGACATGATCTCATGGATCCACCCTTTTTTCATCATATTGCTGGTGGCTCCGTACATGGTCCCGGAACCGATGGTCACATCCCCGCCGGACAGCTTCTCCGTCATCTGCATGATGCCGTAGCCGTGATTGGCGCCTTTGGCCAGACAGAGCAGAATATAATAATAACTCTCCGACATTGGTTCACTCTTTTTCAAACGATCACCCTCTCTTTTTTCGCAGTCGCTTTTATTTTATCTATGTCGACCGACGACTATATCATATCACGACATATGTCGAGTGTCAACATATATCGGCTCAAAAGATCCGCATTTCGCGCGCAAACTATAAAAATTTCACGATCTGACCATAAAAATGTAGCGCATGCGGGCCGTCCGGTGGTATACTTAAGACAATACCGCAGATGTGCCGGCCCTGCGTGTCCGCCGGAAGAAGCGTCTGCCCGACAGGAGGAACATTTATGGAACAAACCGCGCTCGTAAGAGAGATCCGTGATAATATCGGAAAGGTCATCGTAGGCCGCAGAAACACCGTCGACCTTTTGCTGACCGCCCTGCTGGCTAAGGGCCACGTTCTTCTGGAGGACGTGCCCGGCACCGGCAAGACGATGCTTGCCAAGGCGCTGGCCAAAAGCATGGATCTTAAGTTCGCCCGGATCCAGTTCACCCCGGACCTGCTGCCGTCGGACGTGACGGGTCTTAACTATTTCGACCAGCAGGAAAGCCGGTTCGTGCTGCGCAAAGGTCCGGTATTCACCAATATCCTTCTGGCCGACGAGATCAACCGCGCCACGCCGAGGACCCAGTCCAGTCTTCTGGAATCCATGGAGGAGCGCCAGGTGACCATCGACGGCGACACAATGCCGTTAACAGAACCGTTTCTCGTGATCGCCACCCAGAACCCGATCGAGACCGCCGGAACCTATCCGCTTCCGGAAGCCCAGATGGACCGGTTCCTGATGCAGCTTCCCATGGGATATCCGGATAAGGAGGAAGAACTGGCGATCCTGAACCGGTTCGGGAAGACCAGTCCGCTTGACAGCCTGACGCCGGTCTGCGATGCCGCTCATCTTGCTGAATTGCGGGATCTGGCCTCGGAGGTCTATGTCCATCCGATCCTGATGGATTACATGATCGAACTGATCCAGGCCACCCGCGACGACAGCCAGATCTTAAGCGGAGTCAGCCCCCGCGGAAGCCTGGCGTTTTACCACGCCGTCCGCGCCCACGCCCTGGTGCAGGGAAGGGACTACGCGGTTCCGGAGGACATCAAGGCCCTGGCCGTGCCGGTGCTGGCGCACCGTCTGGTGACCGCCCGCACATTCGGCACCCAGACCTCCGCCGCGGAGATGATCACGCGTATCCTGCAGACTGTGCCGCTTCCAACCGAAGACTGGGGAAAACGTCTATGAAGATCGCCGTCGCAATCATCGCCGCATGGCTGTTCATGATGCTTCAGGGATGGCTCTTCAGGCGGTTCTGGGACAGGGGACTGACCGCCCGGCTCTCCTTTGTGCAGAGGGCCGCCGTTGAGGGCGACACCGGACAGTTAAAAGAGATCATCACCAACCGCAAATTTCTCCCGCTGCCGGTGCTCCACGTGAAATTCCAGATGGGCCGGTATCTGGTCTTTTCCGCGTCCAACAATTTCAAGATCACCGACCAGAACTACCGCAGCGACATTTTCTCCTGCATGCCGTGGCAGGAGATCCGCCGGACCCTGGATTTCACCTGCAAAAAGCGGGGATATTATCATATCGGCAGTATCGACCTGGTCAGCTACGACCTGTTTTTCTTCGGCCACTGCGTCGCCACGATTCCCGAGGACACCTTTATGTATGTGTATCCGGGACCGGCCGACCCAATGCGCCTGGAACTGCCGCTTAAGAACCTGATGGGCCAGATCCTGGCCAGACAGGCGCTTCTAAAAGATCCCTTCGAGACTCAGTCCGTCCGGCCGTACCAGTCCTACGATCCCTATAAGACGGTCAACTGGAAGGCCACGGCCCACACCGGAGAGCTGAAGGTCAATGTCTATACCCCCGCTTCTTCCTGGAACGTGACGATCCTGCTGGACATGGAATCCGAGCGCCTCTGGACCGACGAGGATCTGACGGAAGAAGCCATCCGCCTGTGCGGATCCATGGCCAAATGGATGATCGACCGCGGGATCCCCGTGGCCGTCTGGTCCAATGGCTGCGACTGCCTTACCGGTCTTCCCTCCCGCCTGGACGCGGGAGCCGGAAAAGAACATCTGCGCAGCATTATGGAGCTTCTGGCGCGGGTCCAGCTGTCCACCGGAACGGCCGGCGCGCACGGTACGCGAAACGCCGACCCGAACTCCGCACTGGACGCGCTGTACGCCAATAAGCAGGCTTCTTCCGGTATCAGTCTCAACACCGGCGCGAAGATCGCCGGAGAGAACCGCCACGTCACCATGGAAGAACTGCTCTTCTACATGATCGACAAGAGAAGCAGCAGCTTCAGTACGGATTCGACGCTGTACGTCATGATCTCGCCGGGACAGCGGAAATCCCTGGCAGAGCATTTCGACGCGCTCTGCCGTCAGAGTACCGGTTCCCAGTGGATCCTGCCGAGACGGCCGGACGATGAACTCCGTATCGCTCCGCTCCGCTTTGCCCAGCTTTATGATTGGGAGGTGCCTTATGGCCATTCGTATTCGTAAATGGTTCAACTACTGGATATCGAAAGACCGCAGCAACGCCTATGCGGTTCTGGCGGTCTTATTTATCCTTTTATATCTTCTGGGAGTCTTTTTGGCCCAGTACGGCGACCCGGAATCGGGAGCGAGATTTAAACTGGCCGGCTTCGTGGGGTTTTTGACCCTGGTGATCGTCTATATCGTCCACAAGAACTTAAACGCCTATTACCGGTTTCTGGATCTGTTCAAAGATACGGATCACATGCCCTTAAAGCAGATCTCCTATGTAAATTCGTTCTGCATGACGGTTTTTCTGATCGCCGCGCTTGTCGGCATCGTTGTGACGGCTTACGCGATGGAGCCTTTGTGGCGCGCCGTCGCGGAATGGTTCGCCAACCGTCCGGTGACGGAAGTCCCCGAGATGCCCATCGAATATACCCCGACGCCTCCGCCCGCACCGAATCCGGACATGGAGGCGCTTCTGGGCGGGGCGCAGAATCCCGGTCCGCCTCCGGCCTGGGTCGCGGTCCTGACCGCGATCGTCGAATACGGCGCGCTGCTCCTGCTTCTTTTTCTCTGCCTTTTCGGGATCCGCAAAGGCGCCGGGAAAGTGTGGGAATTCGTCACGCGGCCGCGCCATTTTGACGAGGACGAGAAGATCTACTTAAAGCCGACCCTGGATATTCTGGCGCACCTGGGCGCTCCCGAAGGGGAGGATGATCTGCCGGAAAAAAAAGGCCTCAGGTACTTTCTGTCCTATGAGGCCCGCATACGCAGATATTATAAGAAACAGATCCTGACCGGGCGGAAGCGCCAAAAATGCAGCGGCCTGCCCGGCGAATGGGCATCCCCCCGCGAGCTGGAACGGGGCGCCGGTCTTGATGACGCCGTGCTGCACCGTCTGTACGAGAAGGCCCGTTACAGCCATATGGAATGCACGGAGGATGACTGGAAGGTGCTGGAGAACCGGGCGGATCCTTCCGCGCCGTCGTAACGTTTACCCGGCAGAAACATGCGGCTGTTTCCGGTCCGCCGGCTTCTGCATCGTTTCTTCCGCGTAATTCACCGACGCCATCGCGTCCTTGCAGTACCGGTCCGCGCCGATGGTCTTCGCGTAATCCTCCGTGAGAACTGCGCCGCCCACCATGACCTTCACCCACGGGGTCTCCTTCCGGAGAAGCGCGATCGTCTCCTCCATGGCCGGCACCGTGGTCGTCATCAGGGCGCTTAGCCCCACCAGAGGCGCATGATGCTTGGCGGCGGCCGCGGCTACCGTCTCCGGCGGCACATCCTTGCCCAGATCGATCACTTCGTAATCATAATTTTCCAGAAGCACCTTCACGATGTTCTTGCCGATATCATGGATATCGCCTTTCACCGTCGCCAGAACGATCTTCCCTTTCTTCTGCCTGGACTCGCCTTTGCCGCTCATATGCTCCCTGATGACCTCGAAGGCCGCTTTGGCGGCTTCCGCGCTCATCAGAAGCTGCGGCAGAAATACGGTGCCTTTCTCAAAGCCCTTGCCCACCTGGTCCAGAGCCGGGATCATCTCTTCGTTGATGATCGCCAGAGAATCGCGCTGCGAAAGGAGTTCCCGCGCCGCTGCCTGCGCCTGCTCTTTCAGGCCGCGGAGGATGCAGCGGGCCAGGGACATTTCGCCGGATGCGGCTGACGCCGGACTGCCCGCGGTACTTTTGCCTCCTGCCGCTATCCCGGCTGACGGTTCTGCCTTGCCGGTTCCCGACGAGGTTCCCGCGGTACCGCTGTACACGGAAATGTATTCCCCGCACTGGGGATCCAGATCCGCCAGCGCCTTAAAGCTGTAATACGCCCGCATCATCGCCTCCGAATTCGGATTGATGATGGCTGCGTTCAGCCCGTTCTGCAGCGCCATCGTAAAGAACGATGCGTTAATGATCTCCCTCTGGGGCAGACCGAAAGAAATATTGGAAACGCCGAGCACGGTCTTCCCGTGAAGCTCGTCCCGCACGCGCCGGAGCGTCTCCAGCGTCGTAAGCGCTCCTTTGCTGTCGGAACTGATCGTCAGGCACAGGGCGTCGATCAGGATATCCTTCTTCGCGATCCCGTACTCCGCCGCCGTGCGGTAGATCTTCTTCGCGATCCCGATCCGGCCGTCCGCCGTCTCCGGGATGCCGGACTCGTCCAGCGTCAGGGCCACCACCACGCCGCCGTATTTCTTCACAAGCGGAAAGACCGCCCGCATGGATTCCTCCTTGCCGTTGACGGAATTGATCAGCGCCTTGCCGTTATAGATCCGCAGCGCCCGCTCCATGGCTTTGATATTCGACGTATCGATCTGCAGCGGCAGGTCGATGACGCTCTGAAGCTCACGGACCACTTCCTCCATCATGGACGGCTCGTCGATCTCCGGCAGCCCCACATTTACATCCAGAACATGGGCGCCGTGATCCTGCTGGGTCACGCCCTCCCGCAGGATGTATTCGATATTATGGTCCCGCAGGGCCTGTTTGAACTTCGATTTGCCAGTCGGATTGATCCGCTCTCCGATCAGCACCGGCAGGCGTCCGATCTCCACCGCCTGGGCGTAGGAAGAAATGACCGTGCGGTCCTTCTCTTCCGGCAGTACCTGCTTCTTACCCCGGCACAATGCCGTCATTTTCGCGATATGCTCCGGAGTGGTCCCGCAGCAGCCGCCCAGCGCGTTGGCGCCCATATCGGCGATCTCTTCCATGACGCGGGCAAATTCATCCGCGTCGATATCGTAGACCGTCTTTCCGTTCTCCGTTCTCGGCAGTCCGGCGTTGGGATTGACGATCACCGGCACCGACGCCGCACTGAGGATCTCCTTCAGGATCTCTTTCATCTGCACCGGCCCCAGGCCGCAGTTGACGCCCAGCATGGACACGCCGAGCCCCTCCAGCAGCGCCACCGTGGACGCCACGTCGCCGCCGGTCAGAAGCTTGCCTTTCTTATCAAAGATCATTGTCGCGCATACAGGCAGCCCGCAGTTCTCCTTCGCCGCCAGGATCGCCGCCTTGACCTCATAGCCGTCGCTCATGGTCTCCACCAGCACGAAATCGGCCCCTGCCTCCGCGCCATAGATCACCACCTCTTTATATAACTCATAGGCGTCCTCGAAAGCCAGGTCGCCGAGAGGCTTTAAGAGCTTGCCGGTGGGGCCCAGATCCAGGCCGATGTACGCGCAGGGCTCCGTTCCTGCCGCGCCGCTTACCGGGCGATCTGCCGCCCTTGCTGCGGTGCCTGTCACATCTGCAGGCAGTCCATCTGCCAACGCTCTCCGCTCCTTTGCGAACCGCTCCCTGGCGATCTTCGCGTTCTCCACCGCGGCTGTCACGATCCGCTTCAGCGAGAACTCTCCGTCGCCGCCGAACTTCAGGCCGTTGGCCCCGAAGGTATTCGTCGTGATCTCGTCGCTTCCCGCCCGCAGATACTGCAGGTGAATGTCCTGCAGCACCTCCGGGCGCGTCACATTCCAGGTTTCCGGCAGCTCGCCGGGCTTCAGGCCCTTCGCCACCAGAAGACTCCCCATTCCGCCGTCAAAAAACAGTTTCCGCTCTCTGACCGTTTCCAAGATACCCATAGATCCTATTCCTCCGCAAATCCTTATCCGGCTGTCCTGCATTTCTCCGCTGCGTCATCTCCGAAACTCACAGTCCGTCTTCCCGCAGGCCTCACAGCCCTTCACTTCACACGCAAGCGGCGTCCGGCCCACGCCGATCACCGCCGTCACCGACTTGGACGGAACCATCAGCAGGCTGTCCGTCAGCGTGATCCCCACGCGTTTTCCGGCCTCCAGCGCGGCAACGACCGCCGGCTGACATTCAAGCGGGAAATCCCCGTATCCCGGACTGAATCTGGGCCGCAGATACCAGCCCTCGTCCTCATACCGCCTCCGGAGTTCCTCATTCACGCTGTCGCAATAATCCTCCAGATACGCAGCGGCGGCGGCCTGCATCACCACCGCCTTGCTCATCTGCAGTTTCTCATAGCGCTGGATCAAAAGATCCGCTCCTGCCCCAAGCGAGGCCGCGAACAGCAGAATCCGCTGACACCCTTTGAGATTCCGGGCAAGCGCAAGGCTCTTGGTCTTGAATACGCAGGCGTCGATCTCATCCCCCGCCGCCGTCAGCGGATATTCCCGCCAGAATGAGCGCGGCGACGATATACGTTCCAGTTCATCCCAGCACTGACCGACCAGCGCCAGAACCGCTTCGTCCGCCGCCTGGTTCTTGTATCCGAGATACCGGAGCGTCTCCCTGTAATCGATATCCATGATCAATTCCTCCACAGCGATGCTGTCGTCTGCCGGACAGGGCATCCCTCTTCGCGGAGCATCCCCGCAAACGCTTACAATATCTCCGACAGATTCTCCCGAATCTTCGCCGCCACGTCCGGATGGTTCATCGAATACACATGGATATGATCCACGCCGTTGGCGATCAGATCGATGATCTGATCCGTCGCGTAGGCGATCCCCGCCTGCTTCATGGCCGCCGGCCTGTCGCCGAACCGGTCAACCAGCGCCTTAAACCTTGCCGGCAGATACGTCCCCGACATCCGGCAGATATTGGCCACCTGCTTTATGTGGGTCACCGGCATGATCCCCGCCACCACCGGGATCGTGATCCCCCGCTCCCGGATCCGGTACAGGAAATTGTACATGATATTGTTGTCAAAAAACATCTGCGTCGTCACAAAATCGCAGCCGGCCTCCACCTTCTCCTTTAAAAATCCGATGTCCGCCGTCTTATTCACCGACTCCACATGTCCCTCCGGATAGCAGGCCGCGCCGATGCAGAAATCGCCGCCGGCCTTGATCTCCCGGATCAGCTCCGACGCGTACTTAAAATCCTTCTCCACATGTCCGTCCTGGGGAATGTCCCCGCGCAGCGCCAGGATATTTTCGATCCCGCGCCCCTTAAGCTCGTCCATGATCTCATGCACCCGCTCCCGCGTGGAAGAAACGCAGGTCAGATGGGCCAGCGTCGGCACATGGTATTCATTGTTCAGCGTATCCGCGATGTCGATCGTATACCGTCTTGTCCCGCCGCCCGCCCCGTAGGTCACGCTCATGAAATCCGGCTTCAGAAGGGCGATCTCCTTCGCCGCTGCTTCCACATTTTCATATTTATCCGCCGTCTTGGGCGGGAACACCTCAAAGGAGAGAGTCGGCCGCTCCCGGGCCAGAATATCCCTGATCTTCATACTGTAATTCCTCCTGCCTGCCGGCACTCATCTCACCGGCCGCGTCATCGCAGTTCTTCCCCGCGCCCGTTTATCATATCATAATCCGACTAAAAGCACAATCGCCGGGACCTGGTTTTTCTCTTCATCAGCTTATAAACAGCGAATCCGCTTCATCACGTCATTCCCGCCGCGTCCGAAATAGTCGTGGAGTACGGAATACTCCTGATAAAGCCTGCGGTATACGGCCGCGTTCTCCGGAACCGGCCGGTAAAAATGATCTTCCACATGCCCCATGGCTCCCGCCGCCTCCGACACCGACGGATAGACGCCGGCAGCCACCGCGCCGAATATGGCCGCGCCGAGAGCCGAACTCTGATCCGACGAGCCGATCCGGATCTCCCGGTCGAGCACATCCGCGTAGATCTGCATCATCATCGGGTTCTTTTTCGCGATCCCGCCGCAGGCGTACACCTTCCCGACACTTATGCCGCCGGCCTCAAACGTGTCCATGATCGTCCGCATCCCGTAAGCGCACGCCTCGATCAACGCCCGGTAAATGTGCTCCGGCTTCGTCGCCAGATCAAGTCCCAGGATCATCCCTTTCAGGCCCGCGTCGGACAGGCAGGAGCGGTTCCCGTTCCACCAGTCCAGGGCGATCAGCCCGCTCTCGCCGGCGCGCAGCCTGCCGGCCTTTTCCGTCAGATACCGGTGAATATCCGTCCCGGCCTTCTCCGCTCCCCTGGCATAACTCTCCGGCACACAGTTTCTGACAAACCAGTCAAAGGTGTCCCCCACGCTGCTCTGGCCCGCCTCATAGCCGTAATATCCCGGCAGGATGCCGTCCTTCACCATCCCGAAGATGCCGGGCACAGCCGCTTCCTTCTCCGAACAGAGCAGCGCGCAGCAGGAGGTACCTAACACCATCAAAAGCTCACCCGGTGAGCAAATACCCACCCCGGGCACCGACGCGTGGGCATCGATCGCCGCCGCTGCCACCGGCGTTCCCGGCAGAAGTCCCAGCCGCTCAGCCATCGCGGCCGTCAGTCTGCCGGCCGCTTCGCCCGGTTCCATCGGGCGCCCGCCAAGCTTTTCCGCCACGATATCCGCTAAAAGAGGTGATAAACCGTTCAGATACTCGCGATCAGGATATCCGGCCGCAGATCCCGAAGGCTCCCTCGCTTTCCGGTACTGCAGTTTATATCCCGCGATGGACATGCTGCGCGTCCGCTCGCCGGTCAGCCGCATCACCAGCCAGTCCCCGGCCTCCATGAAGCAGTCCGCTTCCCGGCAGATCTCCGGATCTTCCTCCGCGATCTGGAGAAGCTTGGGCAGCGTCCACTCCGCGTTGACCGTCCCGCCGTACCATTTCAGGAAATCCTCGTTCCGCTCATGGGCCAGCGCAGTCATCCGGTCCGCCTGAGGCTGGGCGGCGTGGTGCTTCCACAGCTTCATCCACGCGTGCGGCCGCGCCGCGTATTCAGGCTTTTCACAAAGCGGAATGCCGTTTTGGTCGACCGGCAGAAATGTACTGGCCGTCACGTCCAGCCCAATCCCCACGATATTCTCTGCTTTAACGCCGGACTGGGCAAGAAGCTTCGGAATCGTCTCCGTCAGCACTTCCAGATAATCCGCTGGTACAGCCAGCGCCCACGCAGCAGGAAGCGGCGTTCCGTCCACAAGCGCCTTTTCCAACACTCCGTGCGTATAGTTTTTCACGCTCTGAGCTACGGTTCTGCCATTCTCCGCATCTACCAGAACCGCCCGGCCCGACAGCGTCCCGCAGTCCAGACCGATCACATATTTCTCGGCCATACGCTTCCCCCCCAATCATTCTATCCATCGTTTTTCTCGCGGCTTTCTTCCTTACCCGCCGCGTTCCATTCGAATTTATCTGCCTCTATCCACTCGCATCTTCAAGTATTCGCCCGGACTTTTCCTTTGCTGTTCCTGTCGCGCAATCATGCCGGTTTGACTCTCGTCTGTTATCAATATTCCAGCATCTTCCGTATCCGGTTAAAGCTCAGCCGGTTCCGCACGTACGGCGACAGCCGCATGGTCAGCGGAATGATCTCCTCCGTAAGCCCGATCTGCTTCACATCATAGACGCAGTCCCCGCGCCGCAGCAGTTCCACGATCTCCTGTTCCGACGGCAGCGCCTCGATGATCCCCGCGATCCGCGGCAGCTTCTCAGCAAGCCTTTCGGGATCCACCTGAAGCATCGGATCCGGCGTATTCTCCTCCATCGTCGCGTCATACAGCCCCTTCGCGCCGAAGGTCTGCTTTAACAGTTCCAGTTCCAGGCCCTCATAGGGCTTCACACGGCATTTCCCGGCCCGGATCGCCGACGCGATCTTCTTATACAGTCCGATATTCAAAACAGTCCCGATGGACACCTTCTCCCCGTGAAGCGCGTCCACATGGTCATTGATCACTTCCATCTCCCACAGATGGGACACATGGTGCTCCGCGCAGGAAGCCGGCCGGGAATTGCCGATCATCTGCATGGCCAGGCCGGACAGAAGAAGCGCGTACATCAGCTTCTCATAGGCGTCCGTCTCCCCGGCCTTAAGGCCGTCCATACACTGACATACCGCCTCCATGGCGTCCTCCTCCATCCGGCAGATCCGCTCGCAGATGTATTCGCCGGTCACCTCATGGACGATCCGCCAGTCGGCAAGCGCCACGTATTTCCCCAGAAGATCCGACACGCCGGAGGCGGTCAGCCTCCAGGGCGCCCTGGAAAATATATCCGTATCCGCATACACATACGCGGGCGCCACCGCCGGCAGGGTCTTCTTCATCCCGAACCAGGTCATGGCAGCCACCGTCGACACAAAGCCGTCCACACTGGCCGCCGTGGGCACCGACACAAACGGAACGCCCTTTTCATGGGCAATGTACCGGGTCAGATCATGAACCGTCCCGGATCCGACAGCCAGCAGAAGATCCGGCTCGCCGCCGGAAGTCTCTGTTCCTGCTCCTATCTCCTCAAACGCCTGATGCACCCGGTCCACGCCGTGGTTGTCCGCGTGAAGATTCACCGGAGACAGCACCAGCTCGGCGCAGAGCTGCCAGACCTTCGAAAGCTTCCCCGACGCCGCGGCCTTCGTATTCTCATCGCAGATGATCATCGGACGACGGTATCCGGAGAGAGCGCCGCTCTCCATCGCCTCATAAAGCGCCTCCGACGCGCGGCTGCTGATCATAATATCCTTCACTTCGATCCTGTGTTCCCGCCCGCAGCTGCACGGGCCGTTGAACTGATTTACCTCTATCTTCATGACGATCCTCCCGCGTTTTAATACCAGAATTATACAACCGAATTTTCTGTCTGTCACCCTGTTTCTTGCAATTTTGTAATTTCAGTCCTCCGGCAGCCGTAAGCACTGCGGCAGCCGTGAAATGCCAAAAAAGAAGCGCTGGACATTTCTCTTCCAGCGCTCCCGTCACGTCAATAGTATATCCCCATTACTGCATGAAGATGCTCGCGATCGGCGAATCCGCCGGCAGGATCAGCGTATTATTGCTGCCGGTCAGAGATGCTCTCGCCGCGTCCAGCGATCTGGTGAACGCGTAGAACTCCGCCCGGTCCTCCGTGCTGTAGGCCGCCTCCAGGATCCGCATGTATTCCGCCTCGCCCTCGGCCGTCACGGCAGCCGCCTGGGCCTCGGCATTGGAAATGTTGATGGCGATCTCCCGGTCCGTGGTGTTGCGGATCACCTGCGCCTCGGATTTGCCCTCCGCGGTATAGGTCGCCGCGATCTTGTCGCGCTCGGAGATCATCCGCTCGTAGACGGCTTCCTTGTTGTCCGCCGGCAGATCCAGCTTCTTCGTCTCCACGGCAAGGAGCTTAATTCCGTACTGATCCACGCTGGTTCCGATGTTATTCATGATCGCCTCGGACAGTTCCCCGTCGCGGCCGCTGATCACGTCGTTCTGGCTTAAGCTGCTGATCACGTTCTTGATGGAGTTATAGACCACGGCGTCGATCCTGCGCTCCGCGTTGGTCACGGAGGAGTTCAATGTCTGGGCAAATTTTAACGGATCCGTGATCTTCCAGAGCACATAGCTGTCGGTCAGCATGGTCTTCTTGTCCATTGTGATGACGTCCGAAGGCGCCAGGTCATAGATCAGGATCTCCCTCGGCAGTGAATCCGCCGTCTGCACGAAGGGTACCTTAAAGGAAATGCCCGCCGTATCGATGATCCGCTCCACGCGCCCGAACTGACGGATCAGTTTGTATTCGTTCTCCCTGGTAACGACCACCGAACCGCCGAGCCCGATGACCGCCGCCAGCAGGACGATCACTGCCAATATCTTTGCAATCACCTTTTTCATATCTGTCTTCCTTTCTTACATGATATTATTTCCTGCGATATTTTTTCTCAATGACCAATGTATAAACGCACATCGCCACGATCGTCGCTGCCATCACGCCCGGCATGCTCACCAGCACGATCAGCGGGGAATTCTGCCCTGCCAGAAACGGCAGTCCCAGCAGGATGAACGCGGTTCCGTAGACGATCCACAGCTTCCCCACCGCCCGGTTATAGCCTTTCACGTCGTCCACCGCAAATGTCTCCGCGTTCGCCCAGAACCCCACCGGCTTCTTAGCCAGGAACGCGAAGATGCCGATTCCGAGGAACAGCGCGCCGCAAAGCGCCCATATAAGAAATCCAAGCATTCTTCCTTCCATCGCGTTTCCCTCTGTTTGGGGCTACTCCGCCGTATCGGCGGTCCCGTCCGCGCTGTTTCCGGCGGCAGCCCCATTTCCATTGCCGGAACTGCCTGTCCCCGCATTACCGGCGCCCGCAGCCGTTCCGCCCGCGCCTTCTGCAGTCGCCGTAAAGCTGTCGAGCGGCAGGATCGTCTCCGTGCCGTCCGTACCGTCAATGATGACTTTCATCCGGGGCAGCACGTCCTCCATGGTCTCGTAGAACATCCTGCGGCGGGTCACCTCCGGGTTCTTCGCGTACTCCTCGTACATGGCGTTGAATTTGGCCACCTCGGCGTTCGCCTCGTTGATCCGCTCGGTCTTTTGGGCCTCGGCCTCCTGCATGATCTTGTCGATCTGCGCCTCCGCCTCCGGCAGCTTCTCGTTGCGGTACTTATTGGCGTCGTTGATGGCCGTCTCCCTGCCCTGACGCGCCGTCTCAACCGCCTTAAACGCCTCCATGACCTCCGTGGTCGGCGGCTCCGAATCCTGGATCGTCACGTTGATCACCTGAAGGCCGATGTCGTGCTGTTCCAGCTTCTGCGCGATCTGCTCCCGCACCTTGGTCTGGATCTCATTCTTTCCGGTCGTCAGCACCGAATCCACCTCATAGCTGCCGATGACGCCGCGGATACAGCTGCGGCTGATATTCTGCAGGATCAGCAGCGGATCCTGGGACGCGTAGACGGCCTTCACCGGGTCGGACACCTTGTACTCCACGAAGAAATCCACATTGACGAAATTATAATCGCTGGTGATCATCAGGGAATCATCTTCCTGGCTCTCATTATTGCTCGGATCATATCCGATTGCGAAGCCCTGGATCGTCGTATTCACCTTCTGCACCCGCTGGATCAGCGGGATCTTAAAATGAAGCCCCGGCTCCGCGACGTTCTTCGCCACGCCGAAGGTGGTCAGCACCGCCTGCTCCTGCTCCCCGATATTGTAGAAGGAGCCGGTGCTCAGCACCGCCAGGATCACGACCGTGATAAAGATACCGGCCGCGCGTTTCGCTGTCTTTAACAGTTTTCTCTGTTTTTCCATAAAATCCGGATCGTAAGTTTCCATACTTTTTCACCTTTCTTCCTGATGTCGCGCGTGACCCCTCCGATCCCGCGCATTTGTCAGCGGTTCCAACACCTGCTGCTTCTCTTCCGCGCCATGGTCCGCGGAAACGCAGTCTGGTCCTTCGGCCATATCTCCTCCGAACCCGTAAGAGTTCCGCCGGCGTCATTCTGTATCCATCATACCACAGATCCGACGTAATTCATACCGTAAATCCACTTCCGTCAAAATATTTCCGCGGCCATCCGCTTTCCGATGCGATAAAAAAAGACTTTTACTGCAGCCCTGAGGCTTCAGTAAAAGTCTTGCGATCTCACAAGCAGATGCGGATAATCTCTATCGTCCTGACGTCGTCTGCTTACCGTCTCCGGTGCGCTACTCCCTCTTACGTTGTAAACACTATACCACTTTCATCTCCGCTTGTCAATACTATTTTGTTAATTTTTTATCAATATTATCTCTCCCACGTCCGGCCGCGAAAGTCCGCACCGAAACCGGTTCAGTTGATCGGCACCAGGCTGCCGCCGGGAATCTCCATGATCTTCTTATCGACCTCGATCCATACGCTGCAGGCATTGGGATTGAAGACCCTGTCAGCGTCGATCGTAAACTGCAGGTTCTTCGCGGCGTCCATATAATCCACGATCTGGATGTTCGTGGCATACCAGATATCATCCTGGCCGCCCATCATCCGGCAGAATTCCTCCATCATCTCCCAGTTGTCGTCCCTGGGGAACTCAAAACTGTGTCCCCAGACATACATCAGGTAAAGATACTGGGTCTTATGAAGCTCCAGGAAACGTCTGCCGTTCTCGAGCAGATTATGGTTATGATGGCAGGTCGCCTTCCATGTCAGATAATTTTCCGGCAGCGCGAAATCGTCCGTGTTGCCGACCACCCTGCTGTACCGGATACCCAGTTTCGGCAGAAGCTCCACGATCTCCTTTGAATAGGAGCCGTTGGGATAGGAAAGCCCGCGGACCGGATACCCTACCGCACGCTCCAGCGCGCGGCGGTCTTCCAGCACCTGCAGCGCCACCTGCTCGATCGGACATCTCGCGATCGTAGGATGAAATACCGTATGGCAGGACACCTCATGGCCGGCGTATACCTTCGCGTAGTCCTCGATCGGAATACGGACCGCGCCGTCGGAGCGGTGCTCTCCCGCCCGCCCGGAATTCAGATGAAATGTTCCCTTGATCCCGTATTGATTAAATATCCCGACGAGACGCACGTCCGAATCGCGCCCGTCGTCGTAGCTCATGGTCAGGACCTTGTGCTTCCCGCCCGGAAAACAAGTGTAGATATTTTTCAGCTTCATGATGCAGACTCCTCCTTCCCGATATCCTGTCCCAACAGGATTTCCCGGATGCCGTCCTTAAACGATACCTCCGGTCTCCATCCGGTATCTTCTTCCAATGCGGAAATATCCGCGCAAAGATACATCACCTGGTTCGGCGCGTACGGAAGCCTGCCGATGCCGAGTTCGGCGCCGGGAGCGGCGATATCACGGATCTCCGCGATATACTCCGCAAGGGGTCTGGCCCGGCCGCTGCCCAGGACATAGATCCGGCCGCCGCGTCCGTTCCCATTTTCCGCGGCTGTTCTCCCGACCTCTCCTAAAAGCCGCAGCGCCCGCGCCGCGTCGCCGCTGTAAAGGTAGTCCCACTGCTGCTCAGCCCTGGTAAATTCGGGCGTCTGGCCGGACCGCAGCTTTCGGATCGCGGACATGACCATGGACTGTTCTCCGTCATGCGGCCCGTAAACACTGAGGATCCTCACCCATGTGTGCCCGAGCCCAAGCTGGCAGGCATAGTCCCTCGTCATCTGTCCGGCGCACAGCTTGGCATAGCCGTAGCCCATCTCCGGAAACGCGGGCGTGTCCGGCTTAAGCGTCCCTTCCACTCTTCCATATTCAGCCTGCGAGCCCGCGCCGACAAACAGCCGGCAGCCGAACCGTTTCGCCGCCGCCACCGCGTCCAGCGCGTATTTCACATTCCGGTTCTGCAGATACATATCGTTTCTGCCCGGACCGGACGCGCCCGCCCACGCCAGGTGGTAAAACACGTCCCAGTCTGTACCCGTCGTATTCTGTATCTCCGCCAGATCCTCCATGGCGCAGGAGATCCGCCGTACCAGCGGATGCGCCGGGATATTCTGATTGCGGGCGGATTCCTCCCTCACAAAGACCAGAACCTCCACGCCGGCTTCCGCCAGTTCCCGTACCAGCGCGGTTCCGACAGCGCCGGTAGCCCCGGTTACGATCGCGCGTTTCATGACATTGATACCTCCCCGTCAGTACCGTATCTTCTCAAATTCCTCCCGATCCAGAAACGGCGCCATATCGTCCAGCGAAGGCGAGACGATCCGCCCGTCCGGAAGCACCTTCGAAGAGGATTTCGGGGCGAAGTTCTGTTCCGGATCCACAACCGCTTCGCAGATACAAGGGCCGTCGCTTCCAAGAGCTTCCTTAAGAACCTGTCCGCAGTTCTCCTCGCTGTCCAGCCGGAAATATTTTAGGCCGAAGGCTTCCGCCAGTTTTCCGAAATCCGGAAAACTGACGCCGCTTTCCGGATCGATCCCGATCATCGGCGGCTGAAACAGGTTCCGCTGCGTCTGCCGGATCGAATGATAGCCGTTATTATTCAGGAGAATGATCTTTATATCCAGATGATTGTGGGCGATGGTCGCCAGCTCCTGAATATTCATCATAACGCTGCCGTCGCCGTCGATGCAGACCGTCCTGCGGCTGTTGTCGGACACAGCCGCCCCAAGCGCCGCCGGAAGGCCGTAACCCATGGCCGCGCAGCCGGAATTGGTGAACATCCGCTGTCCCTGCTTCACCTTCGACGCCTGGAATGTGATCACGCAGGCGCTCCCGTTGCCGCAGACGATGCGGTCGTCGCTCTTAAGCTGCCCGAACAGCTGGTCCATGAAAATGTACGGATTGATGAGGCCGCCGTCTTCCCGGTGATACGAAGGCAGCGCTGCCGGATACGCCTCGACCAGACCGCGGCACCATTTTACCCAGTCCGCGTGCGCCTCCCGCGGTTCATAGTCCGCCGCGAGAAGCCGCCCGATCAGATCTTTCACATCGGCGTTCACCGGCATGTCCGCGCGGACCGTCGGCTTATAAAGCTCCCGCGGATCGATATCAACAATGATCTTGTACGCGTTCTTCGCAAAATCGAAATGGTTGTATCCGATCATGCGGATATTCAGCCTGCAGCCCAGGCTTAAAAGCAGATCGCAGTTCTGTACCGCGAAATTCCCCGGCCTGGTTCCCACCGTCCCGGGCATCCCGGCGAAATACGGATTGTCGTACGCCACCGTATCATTGGCGTTCCACGCGGTCACAACCGGGATCCGCAGCTTCTCAAGCAGCTTTAAAAGCAGTTCTTCCGCGCCTCCCAGGCGGATCCCCGTCCCCGCCAGGACAAGCGGCGCGCGGGCCTCTCCGATCTTCTGAAGGATCGCCGCCGCCAGATCGTCCGCCGCCGCCGGCACCTGCCACGGTTTCTCCGCCGCCGGATCGAAATGGATCAGGTCGTCCGTCTCCACCACAGCGCCCTGCACGTCCAGAGGCACATCGATCCAAACCGGGCCCCCTCGCCCGTTCAGGGCCAGATAGAGCGCCTTCTCGAGATGATAGGCGCACTCGGCCGGATTCGTCATCATGACCGCGTATTTGGTCATATTGGCCACCGAATGGACAATATCGAACTCCTGATCCCCCAGCTGGCGGAGCCCCAGCTCCGGGCAGGACCAGATCGTGGTCTCCCGCTTCACCTGCCCGCTCAGCACGAACATGGGAATGGAATCCAGCCAGCCGCCCATCACACCGGTGATCGCGTTGGTCCCGCCGGGGCCGCTGGTCACGCAGACCACGGCCAGCCGCCCGGTCATGCGCGTATAGCCTTCCGCCGCGATGGCACAGGCCTGCTCATGATGGTTGAACACGCAGCGCAGCCCCTCCTGATGCCCGATGGCGTCGTCTAAGTGCATCGCCCCGCCGCCCGTGACCATAAAACAATCCGTGATCCCATGCTCCACAAGGAACCGGGAAATGTATTTCGCAACCTTTATCTTCATAATGATCCGCCTCTCATGTACTGTAAAATATCCATCGGCTTCTCCGCGATCCCCACATGCGGCACCCCTTCCAGATCCGCCGGCTTGTGAAAGCCGAAGCCGTACGTGACCGCGATGAAATCCACGCCCAGCTTCTCCGCTCCCGCCGCGTCGTGAAGCGTATCGCCGATCATGACCGCCCGCCGCAGATCCGTCACGCCCGCTTCGGCGATGCACATGCGTATGATGTCCTGTTTCTTCAGCCGGTTCTCATGATCCCCGCCGTGCATGACCTTCATATATCTGTCAAAACCGCAGCGGCAAAGCAGCGTCACCGCGTAATCCTCCCGCTTATAGGTCGCCACGGCCGGCGCGATCCCCTGCGCGAGAAGCTCCGCGCACAGCTCATAGATCCCATCGTAAGGCTGTACCTTCAGAAGATCCTCTCCCACATAGCGGTCGCGGAAGATCGTCGCCATCTCCTGCAGGATCGGCCCGGAAAGCCCGTAAGCCGCCGCAAAGGAATCCTGGATCGGCGGTCCGAGGAATGTCATAAGCCGCTCCTTTGTGAGCTTATGATAACCCATTTTCCCGATCGTGTATTCCACCGCTTCCAGCACGCCCTCCGTCGTGTCCAGAAGCGTTCCGTCCAGATCGAACACCGCCACGTCATAGCGCCTGTCATTCTTTTCTGTCATCTCATCCGTTCCTTTCCCGGTACTCCGTACGCCGCAGTTCTCTGTTTCTCCCTGCGCGGCCGTATCTCCTCATTTCCGACGGTCCGCGAAACTTCGCGCCGCTGTACGTCCGCGTCCTGACTCGCCTGCATCCATCTTCCGCCATATCTCTGCGCCTTTGCAGCGAAACTTCACGCGTCCGTCTTCCTACCCGTCTGCACGTCATACCTCGTATCCGTCAGAAAATGCACCTCCATCCGGTCCTTTATCCCGTTCAGGAATCCGCTGATGTACCGGTTCAGATACGCCGCCTTGCTCTTCACGAAATCGTACTCCATCTCCATGTTGTGGTAATTGTCCGTCTCGCTGGAATAGCCGTCAAACCCGGCCAGATGCACCCTGGCGCAGCCGATGGACAGCAGGACCTTCAGAAGCATCACAAGCGATACGTCCGGAATCTCCGATTCCGCGTCGATCAGACTGCTGTAATTCAGTGTATACGCAAACGCGTCGTCGCTGGTCCCCGTCACATTGGAAGTGGCGATCACGGTATAGCTCTCCTGCGTAAAGCGCGTCGCCAGCCGAAGATACCGCTTGGAATTGCTCAGGAAAATGTAATCCGGCGCAAACGCTTCCGGCACATAATTGATCGCGACGACGGTCGGATGGCTTGTCCTTAAGTACTCCCGGATCTTCTCCTGCTGGGTCTTTACCGTCACGCCGGGACCGAAGACCAGGATCTCCTTTCCCGCCAGACACTCCGCCAGGCGGCGCCGGTCATTCTCATCGTTCACTTCGTTCTTCTGATATTCCACATAAAGCTCTTCGATGTAGTTCTTATCGTAAAGAAGCTTCTTCTCGCCCTCAAGCTTGCGCAGCACCGCCATGATGGATTTCACCGACAACGTCTGCTTGTTCATCAGGTAGGCCACATAATTGGGATGGCAGTCATGGGACGCCGCGATATAGTAAAACATATTATAGCCCCAGCTGGCCGGATGATAGAACTGGACAAGGTTGGAATCGATGGCCTCCAGGATCTGGCTGATATGGTAGTGCCTTCCCAGGGAATTATTCATATGCATGGCGATCAGCTCGATGGGAGCGTTGCCGGCGCTCTTGCCCATGCCGTAGATCGTGCCGTCCACCACCAGCGTCCGCTCGGTCTTCATGGACAGCATCGCGATACAGTTGGCATAGCCCATCTGGAAATTATTATGGGCGTGGTAGCCCAGGCCGATCTCCGGCGCCAGGTGCTCATCCAGCAGCCGGAAATAATGCATCAGATTATTCTGGTGCATCAGGCCGTACGTATCCACCATGGACACCGCGTAAGGGCGCACTTCATTGGCCAGCCGGATCAGATCCATCATCTCCTCGTCGCTGTAGCTGGTCACGCTGACCAGCTGGGCGAAGACATTGTAGCCCAGATCCTTAAGCTCCCTGCAATACCGGAGCGCCGGCTCCCTGAGATGCTTCTTGAAGATCACGCGGATACCGTCCAGAAAGCTTTCGCTGCGGGGACGGATATGCTCAATGCCGCATGTTCCGTAATCGATCATCCCCACCACCATGGCCTGCTTCCGGTCCAGTCTGCCGTAGATCTTTCCCACGCTGTCCGTGTCCGGCATGATGCTGCGGTCCATGTCGAACGGGCGGCGCTCGTCCAAAAAACCGATCTCGATCATGTCCACGCCCGCGTCCACCAGTCGTTCGAAAATGCTCACCAGATTGTCATGACCGAATTTCCAGTCATTCAAATAGCCGCCGTCCCGCAGCGTACAGTCCAAGAGTTTTATATCGCCCATACCTGTTATCCTCCAATAGCCGGCCGTATCCCGCTCCGCATAAATGGATTATAGCATAAACAGGTCAGAATAGAAAGAAAAAAGAATCTTTTTTATCCGCTTGCCTTCCTCTCGTGTTTGTGTTAAGATAACTTCGTCGGCGGGCATTCTCCGTCCGCCTTACGCTTTACGATCTGGTATCATGTCCGGCATATTCACCGGCAGATCCCACTACCGCTTTATCCTGTCCGGGCCGCCGACGTCCCGCGCAGGAAATACTTATATTTACGGAGTTTTCCGTCACAAAAAGGAGGTATGTATTTATGAACTACAAAAACCCCGACGTCTATGCCGGCATCGATCTGTCGCAGTTCGACGGCCGACTCCCCTTCAAGCTGACTAACGATTATTTCTTCCGCGCCGTCATGCAGGAAAATAACCGCGTCCTTAAGTCCCTGGTCTGCCCCCTCCTGCATCTCGACGAGGAGGAAGTCCTCGACGTCCTGATCATCAACCCTATCGAGCTGGGCAGGCATATCGATGAGAAGGATTTCTTCCTGGATATCAATATCCTTCTGGACAACCGCCTCAGCGTGGATCTGGAAATGCAGGTGGTCAACGAGGGAAACTGGGTGGAACGCTCCCAATGTTACCTCTGCCGCACCTTCGACAGCCTGAACAAAGGCGAGAGCTACGAAAACGTCCGCCCCGCGGTCCAGATCGGGATCATGGATTACACACTCTTTCCCGACGCGCCGGAGTTCTACGCGACCTACCGGCTGATGAACGTAAAAAGCCACAAAATGTATAGTGACAAACTGCGCATTTCTGTGTTAAACTTAA
>CANQGA010000028.1 GCA_947600145.1 uncultured Lachnospiraceae bacterium
GCCGTCGGCAGGAAGTCCGCAGGCATACCGGCCGGCGGTTCCGGCGCGGGCGCGGGCGGCTTCCGCCTGGCCTCCGTCGAGGAGAGCGCCGCCTGGCTGATGGAAGGCCATGTGCCCTACGAATTCCGCACGACGACGGTCAAGGGTCTCCACACCGCCGACGATTTCACGGACATCGCGGCCTGGATCGGCGGCTGCGAGCGGTATTTCATCCAGGGCTTTGTAGATTCCGGAAATGTTCTGAGGAGCGGCTTCTCTTCCTACAAGCGTGCCGAACTGGACGTTTTCCTGGATATCGTCAAAAAGACCATCCCCAACGCGGAGATCCGCGGCGTAGATTACTGACGCCGCGGATCTCCGCGCCTTCCCCTTTCTAATTCTGTCCCGCGGCGTCCCCTACCCGGAGATCCGTATACCAGTACCCGAACCGGCCGTCGCCGGCCGGCTGCATCTTCGACAGGACGAAGTTGGGGAATCCGAACATGGACGCCATATATTTTTCATTGCTGTAATAATGTCCCGGCACGCCAAGCAGGAAGCGGATCCCGCCGGTCTGGCCCACGAGCCGCGCCAGGATCAGGTAGCGGTGGTTGTAATATCCGTGAAGAAGGAAGCTGTTGTTGCCGTAGGTCCATGTCTCGCGGGGAAGCAGCCCGATGTCCTGCGGTTTGATCAGCAGGATCTCGCAGCCGCCGTTGTAATCGAACGCCTGGATCTTCGGGTAATGCCTCTGAAAATGCGCCCACAGGCGGTTCAGATCCCCCCGGTCCGGCTGGCTGTCCGGGGCAGGCAGCGGAATCTCCGCCGGCGCCTGCTGCCCGGCGCTCTGCGCAGCGTTCTCCCCGTTCACAGGCGCGGACTGCTGCGCGGCGTTCTGCCCGCTGCTCTGCCCGGTCGTTGGCGCGGACTGTGCCGTTGCCTGCGGCCCCTCTGCTGCCTGCGGGCTTCGTACCACTGCTTCCTGCTGCCCGGCCTGCGGACTTCCTGCCGACGGCGCCTGCTGCCCGGCCTGCGGACTTCCTGCCGACGGCGCCGCTCCCGGCCGCGGCATCTCTTCCGCCGCCCCCGGCCTCGCCGCTTCCCGCGCTGCCGCCTTCTCTGTCGGCGCTTCTGCCGACCTCCCCAACCGCGGCACCCTTTCCTCCTGCGCCCCCGGCCTCAGCGCGTTTTCCATCTCCGACCGTGGCGCTTCCTGCTGCGGCACCCTTTCCGCCGCCCCAGGCTTCGGCGTTTCCCGCGCCGGTACTTCCGCCATCGGCACTTCCGCCGGTATCTCCGTTTTCACCTGTATGACCTCCGGTTCCTGCTCCCGGATCTCCCGCTCGATGCTCTCCACGACCGATTCCCCAGGCGCCGCGTCCATTTCCCGAAGGTTCTTCTCCGTGATCACGCTCGGCGGCGTCTTCTCCATCTCCCGCGCCTCGGCGGCCGCCGATGTGGCCTCCTCGAGCTCCACCTCCGCCGCGTGCGCCACAGCGTCCTCCCAGATCGTCGTGTAGCTGCGCCAGCTGTCGTCCACGCTGTGGATCGTCAGGCCGTAACACTGGTCCATTCCCCGGCCGGTGCCGTTGATATCCTGGAACGCTACCGCCGTGCGGAACTCCCCGTTTCCGCCGCGCAGGAAGATCTTTCCCAGCAGGATCTCCCTGTCCGCGGTCAGCAGATACACACCCACGTCCTGGCTCCCCACGTAGATCCGGCGCACGTTCACCTGGATCCGGCACTGTCCGCCGCGGGCCTCCAGCTTGGCGAACCCGATGTTTTTGCCCTTCACGCCGCCCTCATATGCGTATATGTACGAAATAAGCCTCCGATAATCTGACATTTGCCCGCTCCTTTATACTGTGCGTCACGTTTCTTTGCATCACTATAATTTATGATAAAGGCATTGCAAACATTCCGAAAAAATGATACAATTAGCGCACTACACGGAGGTATTTTTATGAGAATTTACAGAACTTCAGACTATCAGGAAATGAGCCGCGCAGCCGCCCGTATTCTTGCCGCGCAGATCCAGCTGAAGCCGGACTGCGTCCTTGGCCTCGCTACCGGTTCTACCCCGATCGGAACCTACGAAGAGCTCGTCCGCATGTATCAGAACGGCCAGCTGGATTTCTCGGAAGTGAGATCCGCCAATCTGGATGAATACCGGGGCCTTCTCCGGGACAATGACCAGAGCTACTATTATTTCATGCAGCAGAACCTGTTCCGCCATGTCAATATCCGGCCGGAGAACACCAACATTCCCGACGGCTCCCAGCCGGACGCCGACGCGGAATGCGCCCGCTATGAGGACGTGCTGGCCCATCTGGGCGGCGTGGATCTGCAGATCCTGGGACTGGGCCACAACGGCCACATCGGCTTCAATGAGCCGGCGGACCATTTCCCGAAGGCTACCCACTGCGTCGACCTGACCCGCAGCACCATCGAGGCCAACCGGCGTTTCTTTGAGCGCGAGGAGGACGTCCCCCGCCAGGCATACACCATGGGCATCGGAACGATCATGAAGGCGCAGAAGATCCTGCTTCTGGTCAGCGGAGCCGCCAAGGCCGATATCCTCGCGGCCGCCCTGCGCGGGCCTGTGACGCCCCAGGTTCCGGCTTCCATCCTGCAGTTCCATCCGGACGTAACGGTCATCGCCGACGAGGCGGCGCTGTCCGCGTTCTCCGGCTGAGCTCTGGCAAAGCCCGCCGCGCGCCCGAACACAGTCTGACAGAAAGCCATGCGGCCCCGCGGCCCATGGCTTTTCCTTTCCATGCGCGCAGGACGCCAGCGACGCCCCTGCGCGCATTTTCTGCGCCGTTTTCCGCGGAATTCCCCTTCTATGACTTGAAACGCCGGTCTATTTGCGATAAAATAAGAGTGCAGGCGAAACTATTTTCAGAAAGGATCAGCCATGACATACCAGATCTGTCCCATTTGCGATCAGAAACTGACCAGAAAGAATTACTGCAGCCATTGCCGCCAGCGGATCCGGAAGCCGCTGACGATCGATGTCGACTATTATTTAAATGAACGCCACCCGGAGACGGAGCACGAGTGCACGTATCACGACTACACCAGCTGGAGCCAGGAAGACGCCGGCGCGGATTCCCGAACTGCCGTCCCCAACCAGCCCCGGAAATCAGTCGTCCCCAACCAGCCCCGGAAGCCGGCCGCGTCCGTCAACCGTCCGGCCGGTACTTTCAGCCAGCCCGGGAAAGCGGCGTCCGCCAATCGTCCGGCTAAAACGGCCGCCTATCCCGACCGTCGCCCGTCGACCTCCGGCCAGTCCAGAACGACAGCCGTTCTCGTCATCGTGGTCGCGGCGGTCCTCATATTCGTTTCCGCCGTCATATTCCTGCTGAACGCGTTCGAGCGGCAGATCCGCAATTACGGTTCATTGGATATTGGTATTCCGGAGTCAATCCAGGAAGCGGACTGGGACGATCTCTTCCCGGCAGGCGCGCTGTCGGACGACGAATACACGGAGCGGGAGCTGACCGCGGAGGAAGTCATCGCCGCCGGCCAAACCTGCAATTCCATGGGCCATTTCCGGCTGACCGCCGATGAGCTCTCCGGGGAGCTGATCCCTTATGTGAACGGTTTAAGCGGCGAGGCCCCGCGGGAGGAGACCGCTTCCTCCAACACGGAGGACTCCTACGGATACAGTTATTACAGCACCTATTATGACTATTACTACGGAGAGCCGGGATATTTTACGCTCTCCGCGGATACCGCGACCTCGCAGCTGCATTCGATCACGTTCTCCTGGAACGACGCGTCGGAAGCCATGGATATCCTGGAAAAGACGGTCGGCGTCCTTCGCGGGAGCGGGGACTGGAGTCTGTCGGAGGAAGAGACCGCCGGCTGGCTTACGGATCTGGAGAACCGGCTGGATTCCATCGATTTCGACACCGTCTCGCCGGAGGCCATCGCGGACTCGATCGATATCTTTCTGTCCTGTGAGGACGACGAATATTATTTCTCGATCTACAAAGAGCGTGAGTGATTTTTATGAATGAAAAAGTATTAAAAACCCTTGAATATGACAAGATCATCGCCCAGCTGGCGGACTATGCCAGCTCTCCCTTAGGCCGCGCCCAGTGCCGGGCCCTGGTTCCCCTCGCCGACATCGGCGAGATCACCCGGGCCCAGCAGGAGACCTCTGACGCGCTGACGCGGGTCAGGCTGAAAGGAAGCATCACATTCACCGGCCTTAAGGACGTGGGCGCGTCGCTCAAGCGGCTGGAGATCGGCAGCTCCCTCTCCGTCGCCGAGCTTCTGTCCGTCAGCGCCATGCTGACTATCGCCGAACGGGCCAGGGCCTACGGCCGCCGCGAGGAGAGCGACCAGTTCCCGGACGATTCCCTGGACGGAATGTTCCGCATGCTGGAGCCGCTGACCACCCTGAACAATGAGATCAAGCGCTGCATCATTTCCGAGGAGGAGATCAGCGACGACGCCAGTCCCGGCCTTAGGCGGGTGCGCCGCTCCATGCGGTCCATTTCCGAGAAGGTCCATAATCAGCTGAACGCGCTCCTCAATTCCAACCGCACGTATCTTCAGGACGCCGTCATCACCATGCGGGACGGCCGCTACTGCCTGCCCGTGAAGGCGGAACACAAATCCCAGGTCTCCGGCATGATCCACGACCAGTCTTCCACCGGTTCCACGGTCTTCATCGAACCCATGGCCGTGGTGCAGCTGAACAACCAGATGCGGGAACTGGAGATCCAGGAGAAGAAGGAGATCGAGGCGGTGCTGGCGGAGCTGAGCAACCAGACTGTCCCCCATATCGAGGAGCTCCGCGTCAACCAGCAGGTCCTGGCGCGGCTGGATTTCATTTTCGCCAAGGCGTCCCTGTCCCGCCATTACAAGGGCAGCGAGCCGAGATTCAACGAGGACGGCTGGCTGAACATCAAGGAAGGGCGGCATCCGCTCCTGGACCCGGCGAAGGTGGTTCCGATCAATCTCCATCTGGGCCGCGAATTCGACCTGCTGGTCGTCACAGGCCCCAACACCGGCGGCAAGACCGTGTCGTTAAAAACGGTCGGCCTGTTCACGCTGATGGGGCAGGCGGGCCTGCACATTCCGGCCTTCGACGGCTCGGAGCTGGCGGTCTTCGACGAGGTGTTCGCGGACATCGGCGACGAGCAGAGCATCGAGCAGAGCCTGAGCACCTTCTCCGCCCACATGACGAACATCGTGTCGATCCTGGACAAAGCGGATTCCAACTCCCTGTGCCTCTTCGACGAGCTGGGCGCGGGCACGGATCCGACGGAAGGCGCGGCGCTGGCCATCTCCATCCTGACCTTCCTTCACAACATGAAATGCAGGACCATGGCCACCACCCATTACAGCGAGCTGAAGGTCTACGCGCTGACCACGCCGGGCGTTGAGAACGCCTGCTGCGAATTCAGCGTGGAGGATCTGAAGCCCACCTACCGGCTGCTGATCGGCATCCCCGGCAAGAGCAACGCCTTCGCGATCTCGAAGAAACTGGGACTGCCCGATTTCATCATCGAGGACGCCAGGACCCATCTGGAGACCAACGACGAGGCCTTCGAGGATATGCTGGCCCATCTGGAGGAAAGCCGCGTCCTCATCGAGAAGGAGAAGGCGGAGGCGGAGGCTTACAGGGAAGAAGCCGCCCGCCTGAGGGAGCGCCTCTCCCAGAAGGAAGAGCGCCTGGACGAGCGGAAGGAAAAGCTCCTGCGGCAGGCCAACGAGGAGGCGCAGCGCATCCTGCGGGAAGCCAAGGAGACCGCCGACCAGACGATCAAAAACATCAATAAGCTGGCGTCCTCTTCCGGCGTCGGCAAGGAGCTGGAAGCCGAGCGGGCGAAGCTGCGGGACCAGATGAATAAAGTGGACGAGAAGCTGGCAGTTAAGGCGAAAGGCCCGAAGAAGACCATTTCCCCGCGGGCGATCCGCGTGGGGGACGCGGTGCGGGTCTTGTCGTTAAATCTGACCGGCACCGTCAGTACGCTACCCAACGCCAAAGGCGATCTGTTCGTCCAGATGGGCATCCTGCGGTCGCAGGTGAACATCAAAGACCTGGAAATGATCGACGAAGCCACGATCACCGGGCCGGACGGGGCCGGCGGAAGCGGCGCGATCCGTTCCGGCGCGGGAAGCCGGAGCGCGTCCGGGCGCAGCACTGGTTCCGGTTTCTCCGGCGGCGCGTCCGGCTCAGGCGCCCGCGACACCCACAGCACCGGCGCGGGCAGCATCAAGATGTCCAAGTCCTACTCCGTCTCGCCGGAGATCAACCTGATCGGCAAGACCACGGACGAAGCGATCCCGCTGCTCGACAAGTATCTGGACGACGCCTATCTGGCCCATTTGCCCCAGGTGCGCATCGTCCACGGCAGAGGCACCGGCGCCCTCCGCAGCGCCGTCCACAAGCGGCTGAAACGGCTGAATTACGTTCAGGAATTCCGTCTGGGCGAGTTCGGCGAGGGCGATTCCGGCGTGACGATCGTCACTTTCAAATAAACCCGCAGGCCGGGCTGCGGCCGGCGAAACCGCGGCCCGGCGATTTCATATAAAGGAGACTAACCATGGCTGAAAAACAGAAAGTCCTGATCGTTGACGACGACGCCAACATCGCGGAACTCATTTCCCTCTATCTGACCAAGGAGTGTTACGAGACGAAGATCGTCCTGGACGGAGAAGAGGCCCTTCGGGTCTTCCCCTCCTTCCGTCCCAACATCGTCCTTCTGGACCTGATGCTGCCCGGCATCGACGGCTACCAGGTCTGCCGCGAGCTGCGGGCCGCCTCCCAGGTCCCCATTATCATGCTTTCCGCCAAGGGCGAGATCTTCGACAAGGTCCTGGGACTGGAGCTGGGCGCCGACGATTACATGATCAAGCCCTTCGACTCCAAGGAGCTGGTCGCCCGGGTCAAGGCCGTCCTGCGCCGCTATCAGGCGGTTCCCACGGTCGCGCCTGTGCCCAACACCGACCAGCAGGGCGAATATGTGGAGTATCCCGGCCTGATCGTGAACCTGACCAACTATTCGGTCATCTATCAGGGACAGTCCATCGACATGCCGCCGAAGGAGCTGGAGCTTCTCTATTTCCTGGCGTCGTCCCCGAACCAGGTCTTCACCCGCGAGCAGCTTCTGGACCATATCTGGGGCTACGAATATATCGGCGGCACCCGAACGGTGGACGTACATATCAAGCGCATGCGCGAGAAGATCAAGGACAATGACAACTGGGCCCTGACCACCGTCTGGGGCATCGGCTACAAATTCGAGGTGAAACGGTGAAGCGAAGGCATTCCCTTTACTACAAGTTCATACTGGGATATCTGGTATTCGGCGTCTTAAGCTTCACGGTCATCGCGACCGTCGCCTCCGACTGGACCTACCGGATCCTGCTGTCCTCGCGGGCGGAAAGCCTTTACGATGAGGCCAGCCTTCTGGCCTCCCGCTATTCCAGCGTCTACCGCGGCTCCTCCCGAACCCAGGACTATATCCGGCCCCTCGTCGAGGCCATGTCCTCCTATCTCCATACGGAGATCTGGATCGTGGATACTCACGGCGTTGTAGTGGAGGACAGCGTCGGCGGCGCCCGCACTTCCATGAACATCGAGAATTTCGATCCCACCTTCACGGGCAACCGCGGCTACGCCATCGGAGACTACCACAACAATTTCGGCGGCGACGTCCTAAGCGTCTGCGCGCCCATTACCGGCAATTATATCACCCACGGATACGTGCTGATCCATCTTCCGATCAGCGAGATCACCCATCTCCGCGACCAGGTGCTGAACGCGCTCTACGTGACGTTCTGCATCATTTTCGGCCTGTCCCTGATCATTCTCCTGGTCTTCACGATCACCGTATACTTCCCGCTGCGCAAGATCACCAGCGCCGCCAGCGAGTACGCGGAGGGCCATTTAAGCCACCGCGTAAAGCTCCATACGCAGGACGAAATGGGCTACCTGGCCGATACCCTCGACTATATGTCCGAAAAGCTTGAGAAAAGCGATGAATACCAGAAAAATTTCATCGCCAACGTCTCCCACGACTTCCGCTCTCCCCTGACCTCCATCAAGGGCTACCTGGAAGCCATCCTTGACGGCACGATCCCGCCGGAGCTTCAGGACAAATACCTCAATCTGGTCATCTCGGAAACCGACCGCCTGAACAAGCTGACCCAGGGCCTTCTCACGCTGAACTCCCTGGATGTGAAAGGCCGCCTTACGCGCACGGATTTCGACATCAACCGGGTCATCAAGGACACGGCCGCGAGCTTCGAGGGCACCTGCAACGCCAAGAACATCATCCTGGACCTGACCTTCTCCGAGACCTCCACCATGGTCTACGCCGACATGGGAGAGATCCAGCAGGTCCTCTATAACCTGATCGACAACGCGATCAAATTCAGCCACCACGATTCCACCATCTTCATCCAGACCTCGATCCGCTACGAGAAGGTCTTCGTGTCCGTGAAGGATACCGGAATCGGCATCCCCAAAGACAGCCAGAAAAAGATCTGGGAACGGTTTTACAAGACCGACCTGTCCCGCGGCAGGGACAAAAAAGGGACAGGCCTGGGCCTGTCCATTGTAAAAGAGATCATTCAGAATCACGGTGAGACCATCGACGTCATCAGCACCGAGGGCGTCGGCTCGGAATTCATCTTCTCTCTGCAGCGGTCGGCCGACGCCTGAGCGGCGGCCGGTCTTACTGCATACTGTTCTTACTGTGCGTTGTTCTTACTGCGCGTTGTTCTTACTGCGCGTTCTTCTCACGGTACGCCGTCAGCAGCCGGTTGATCCGCTTCGTCGGATTCAGCAGCTCGCTCAAAGACGCGTCGTGGTTCAGATTATCGATGATGAGCGCGATATATTTGCTCATATCCACATTGATATAGTACGGCTTCGCCAGAAGCGACGGCGTCTGATAAACCAGATTCGTCGTCAGGATCCGGTCGATCAGACCGTCCTCATAATACTTGTCAAACTGGGCCAGACCGTTGGTAAACAGTCCGAATGTCGCGCAGACGAACACCTTTCTGGCTTTCCTCCGCTTCAGCTCCTTCGCGACATCCAGCATGCTCTCGCCCGACGAGATCATATCGTCGATGATCAGCACGTCCTTGCCCGCCACGTCGGAGCCCAGGAATTCGTGGGCCACGATGGGATTGCGTCCGTTCACGATGCGCGTATAATCGCGGCGCTTGTAAAACATGCCCATATCGAGTCCCAGCACGTTGGCGAAATACACCGCCCTGGTCATACCGCCCTCATCCGGGCTGATGACCATCATATGGTCGCTGTCGATCAGCAGTTCCGTCTCCACCTTCAGAAGATACTTGATAAACTGATAGATCGGCTGCACCGTCTCGAACCCGATCTGAGGGATCGCGTTCTGCACCCGGGGATCGTGGGCGTCAAACGTGATGATATTCTCCACGCCCATGTTCGCCAGCTCCTGCAGCGCCAGCGCGCAGTCCAGGGATTCCCTCCCGGAGCGCTTATGCTGCCGGCCCTCATACAGGAACGGCATGATCACGTTGATCCTGCGGGCCTTGCCTGCTGCCGCCGCGATGACCCTCTTCAGATCCTGGAAATGATCGTCCGGGGACATATGGTTGATCTGTCCGCACAGCGAATAGGTCAGGCTGTAATTACAGACATCCACCATGATATACAGGTCGTCTCCGCGGACCGACTCCTCGATCGTGCCCTTGCCCTCGCCCGTACCGAACCGGGGCGTCCTGCTCTCGATGATGTAAGAATCCCTCTGATATCCGGCAAAAGCGATGGTCGATTTGTGCTCGCTCTCGCGTTCATGTCTCCAAGTAACCAGATAGTCGTTAACCTTATCTCCCAGATCCCTGATACTGCGAAGCGGAACCAGACCTAACGGCCCCACCGGAATCGTCTCAATGGTCTTCTCCTCGTATATCATGTTTTCCTCCAATTATGCGGTACAACGCAGGCGACGTAATCTTTATAACATTTTTCCATATCGTTCGTCAAGATTATCCGCGATATTTATCAGATTTCTTTCGTGCGGAGATCCGCGCCGTACAGGGGAATGATCGAGTACCCGCTTGTGATCCTCGACGACACCCGGTCCGAATACGTATCCCGCAGCATCGACACGGTCAGGTTCGTGGAAATGATCGTTCCCTTTCCCCGCACCAGGCGCTCGTTGATACAGTAAAACAGCTGGGACGACACGAACGAATTGTTCAGCTCCGTCCCCAGGTCGTCGATGATCAGCAGATCGCAGTCCAGCACATACTGATACATATCCCGCAGCTCCTCCTCCGAGTCCGTGCGGAACTTGTTGCCGGAAAATACATCCACCAGATCATTGGCCGACAGATAGATCACCGACTGGCCCCGGTCGATCAGCTCTTTGGCGATGCAGTTGGTGAGAAATGTCTTGCCGACGCCGGTGCCGCCGGTAAACAGCAGGTTCCCGCCTTTCTCCGGGAAATTCTCCGCGTACTCCCGGCACCAGCCGTAGACCTTGCGCATATAATCCGCCACCGTCATCTCCAGCTGTGGGATGATCTCCCTGCCGTCATACACATCGAAGGAAAAGGTGGAGAAATTCTCGCGGCCGAGTACGTCCTCGATATTGGACTGGGCATAGAGCAGCCGTGTCTGTTCCTTCAGGAAACAATGGCACTTCTTCCCCTCCGCGTATCCGGTGTCCTGACAGTCAGGACAATGATACCGCATCTCCATGTAATCCGGCTCATAGCCATGCTCCCGCATAAGCTCCGTCTTCCGGCGGCGCAGGCGTTCCACCTCCGCGCGCATCTCCTGCCTGGCCGCGGCGTCGCCGTCCAGAAGCCGCCGGGCGCAGCTCACCGCGCAGGACGCGATCTCATCCTCGATCTCCTTCACCTGCGGCACGCGCTCGTAGACCTCCGCCCGGCGCATATCCTGCCCGTGCTTGTCCTCGTACTGCCTCTCATTATAGATCCTCATGATCGCCTGATACTGCGAATTGCTTAACGCCATGGCTCCCCCTCACTGCTTTCTTCCGGATACGCGCGGCCCCGGCGGATCCTCATTCTCCGCGGATCCGCGGCCTCCGCGGATCTGCGGTCTCCACGGATCCGCGCTCTCTATGGATCCGCGCTCTCTATGGATCCGCGGTCCCGGCAAGTCTACGACTTCCCGAGCCGCTCCTTCAACTGCTTTAACACGATCGCGTCGTAATCCGTATCCCTCTGCTCAAAATTGTGGAAACGGTTGCGGCCCGGCGCCGCTTGGGCGCCCCGGGATACGCTCCTGACGCCCGTTCCGCCTCCTGCGGTCCGCCCTGACGCGCTTCCGGCCGGTCCCGCCGCTCTGCCCGCATCGTTCTGCCCGCCGCCTGTCTGACCGCCCGCGCGGCCGCTTCCCGATCCCTGCGCGGCCGTCTCCGCGGCCCTGGCCTTCTCTCTCTGCCCGTCCAGCTTCCGCACGTCCTCCATCGTCCGCGCTTCCGCCTTCCGCCACTCCATCAGGATCCGGTCTGCATAGGCGAAGCTCGGCCGGCTCGTGGCAGCCAGCGTCCTCGCGCAGGCCTCCAGAACCATCTCCTTCGTAAATCCCCACTCGCGGAACCACCGGTGGATCATCTCCATCTCCGAACTCCCCGGCCGCCGGTCGCTTAAACCGAACGCGCGCATGACCGCGAACGCCTCATTCGAATAGGACGCCGTATGCTGCTTGGCCTGCTCTACCGTGCAGATTCCCTTCTCATGCCAGTTCAGCCCTACCGTCTCCAGATAACGGATACTGCTGTGGCCGCCCTGGACACAGTATTCCACCAGATATTCCAGAAGCTCCGCCGGCATCCGCAGACCGTCGTACATGTACGCAAATACTTCGCAGTCCCGCGGCGTGAACACCTTGTTCAGATACTTCTGGGCCACATAGAGAAGCTGGGTGAAATCCTCCTCTTCCGAAAGCTGTTTCACCTGCTCCGGCGTATAGACCGCTCTCTGGGCCGGGATCCTGGCGTCCGGCAGTCCGGTCAGCATGCCCTCGCTCTCCGCGGGCGCGCTTACGCTCTCCGCGGGCATACTCCCTCCTGCATCCTCCGCAGGCACCCCCGCCTTCTCCACAGTCCGGTCGGCGGCTTCCTTTCCAGTCCGATCCGCGGCTTCCTTCACAGTCCGGTCGGCGGCTTCCTTCTCAGCCCGGTCGGCGGCTTCCGGCTCCTTCTCCGCGGCCGCGCCGGCCGCCTCCTCTGCCGCTTCCGCGGCCTTCCGCGCCGGCTCCTTCTTCTCCCGGAGAATATCCGTCACTTCCGCTCCGCCGTCCTGCGGAGGCACCTCAGTTCCCTCCTCAAGCACGCCCAGCCGCTCCCAGTAGGCCAGGGCGCGCCGGATGTCAGACTCCGTGCAGTTCAGCGCGTCCGCAAGCTCCAGTACAGTCACCTGCCGTTCCCCATGGCGCAAAATATAAAGATATACCTTCACGTATTCCCCGTTAGCCTCCGGCATATACCGGTCTATAAACTCATCCGCCACCATCGTGGCGCTTATCCTAAGGCTGCTTCTCATGGTATCCCTCACCCCATCTTTACTCTTTCCATAGCATACCACATCTTCCCGAAAAAGAAAATAGGCCCGCTTTCCCCCTTCTCCCTTCTGTGGATAATGTTAATTCTGTGGATAAATAGTTGACATAATGCCGCAAATATTGTCGTTTCCTGTAAAAACACTAGCATCTGCGGCATTAGCGACGTTGTGGACAGCCTGTTTATGTAAATAAAAAAATCCACATAGTTTTCCTCATACCTGCTGTTGAAAACTATGTGGATATTGTGGATATCTTATATTCCAAGCAGGTTTTCGCCTACTTTTACAATGTCTCCGGCGCCCATAGTTATCAACAAATCGCCGTTAACACAATTTTCCAAAATAAATTTTTCGATCTCATCGAAGGATCCCAGATAATGCGCCCTGGTCCCCAGCGCCTCGATCCGCTCGGCAATGTCGCCGGAACTGACGCCCAGCGTGTCGGTCTCACGGGCCGCGTAGATATCCGCCAGGATCACCTCATCGGCCGCCGAAAGCGCCTGCGCGAACTGATCCAGAAACGCCTTCGTCCGCGAGTACGTGTGCGGCTGGAAGACGCACCACAGCTTCCTGTGGGGGTAATTCTTCGCGGCGGCCAGCGTCGCCTCGATCTCCCTGGGATGATGGGCGTAATCGTCGATGATCATGAGCCCGCAGACCTCGCCCTTCTTCTCAAACCGGCGGTTCGTCCCCGTGAATCGCCCCAGGCCCTTAAGGATCGCCTCTTCCCCGATATTCAGGGCCCGGCACAGGGCAATGGCCGCCAGCGCGTTATACACATTGTGCTCGCCGGGCACGCCAAGGGCGATCCGCAGCCTCCCGGCCGCGCCGCGGCCGCTCTCCGCGGTACCCTCGTCTTTCCCGGACACGCAGCCGTTTGTTCCGCAGCCGCCCACCGCCCCGTCTGTTCCGCGGCCGTCTGCCGCGGCCGTCCACACCACGTCGAAAGACGCTCTTCCGTATTCGTCATAGGCAATGTTCTCTGCCCGATAATCGGCGTTCTCCGCCCGTCCGAACGTGATCACCCGGCAGGCAAGCCCGTCCGTGATCTCCCCGGCCCGGTCAATATCTGCATTAATGACCACCGCGCCGCCGGCCGGCACAAGCTCTGCGAATTTCCGGAACGAATGCCGGATATCCTCGATGTCTTTAAAGAAATCCAGATGATCCTCCTCGATATTCAGGATGATCTCCATGTCAGGATAGAAAGAAAGAAAACTATTGGTATACTCACACGCCTCCGCCACGAACAGCTCCGAACCGCCCTCGCGGATATTCCCGCCGATCGAGTTGAGGATCCCTCCCACCGATACGGTCGGATCCGCGTCCGCGGCCATCAGGATCTCCGTGACCATGGATGTCGTCGTGGTCTTTCCGTGAGTTCCGGCGACAGCGACGGCGTGCCGGTAGTTCTTCATCATCTGTCCCAGAAGCTCCGCCCTGGTCAGCATCGGCAGCCCCTTCTCCTTCGCCGCCGTAAATTCCGGATTATCCGGATGGATCGCCGCCGTATACACCACCGCGTCGATCCCGTCGGTGATATTGTCCGCGCTCTGTCCGTAGAATACGGCCGCGCCCTTCTGTTCCAGCCGTTCCGTCAGCTCGGACCGGTGTGAATCGGACCCGGACACCGTGAACCCCTCATCCATCAGGATCACCGCCAGACCGCTCATACTGATCCCGCCGATCCCTATAAAATGAATATGCTCCGGTTTGTTAAAATCGATTTGATACATGACAGTCACCTTTTTCGACAATTTTCTCTCTTACTTTTACCGCTTTTCAATCACAAAGTCAATGCTTTCTCTAATTTATTATAATACAAAACCCGCCCTGGCGACAGCTTTTTCACGAAATAAGGCGGAAAATCCTCTCGATTCTCCGCCTTAGAAGATCTTCACCGAACCATCACGCCGTCCTGCGCGCGCTGAAAATAACGCCGCGGTATTTCTGAAGCGCCGCCAGCAGAAGATTGCCGAGCACGCCGATCGCCAGGATCTCTCCGACCCCCACCGTGGCCATCATCACCGGGATCATTTCCGCGGAACCGTAAGCGTAACGCAGCACCCACGGAATGATCACCGTATTGGACACGATCGGCGGGACGCAGACCAGCCATTTCCGCTTTCTCAGCAGCCAGGAGCCCACAGCCCCGATAAGCGTCGCCAGCGTACCGAAGACGATATCCAGCGCCGCGGAGCCGTACAGAATGTTGGACAGCAGGCAGCCGATCGTCACGCCCGGGATCGCCGCCGGAGTAAAATACGGCAGCACGCACAGCGCTTCCGAGATCCTGAACTGCACCGGGCCGAACGCGATCGGCAGGATCATGCCTGTCACAACGACGTAGACCGCCGCGATCGCCGCCGCCTGGACAATGAAGTAAACAGTTTCTTTCTTTTCTCTTTTCATGGTACTCTCTCCTTAGTTTTGTTTTAGGTGAGGATGGTTTCGAACTCACCGCCTTCGGCGCCGCGAAAATGCCGCCCCTGCTGCCGGCAGCAGATCCCGCGGTTCCGATACGCAGGCTATCATAACATATTTTCCATAGAAATGCAAGCGCCGGCCTGGGCGTCTGCGGATGAACCCACACAGCCGGGGCGCTCCGCCGGCTGAAACGCCGGAGCCGCGCCGGAGACGCGCCGGAACGGCAGAATCGCCTCCGAAGCCATGAAGAACCGTCCGCGCAAAGAGATTCACCCTCGCAAAAGAGATCCGCAGGCAGCGGTCCTTCTGCGCCTGCGGATCCATATCTCTCAGTATGCAGTTATACTCAACGAATCTTCGCGCCGTCCGGACCTACAAAGTGTCCGTCAGGCGTCATCTCGTTCTTATACATACGACCCCTCTGTCCATCGGAACTGGCGTTGAAATAATATTCCTTTCCGTCGATGACGACCCATCCGGTCATCATTTTGCCCTGCGTTCCGTCCGAATTCGGGTTCATATAGTAGGTGCAGCCGTCTGTCGGATCCGTATACCATCCGGTGATCAGATGGCCCGTCGCGTCGAACCGGAACCAGTCGTACGCGTCCGCCGCCGCGGTATTGGAATACGGATTGTAGATCGCGGCCCAACGGTTCGTATAAGGCTGGCCGTTGCTGTCGGTGCACATCCAGCTGCCGTCCGCGGCCTGATTCCAGGAACCGACTTCCACGTACTGCGGAAGCGCTTCACGGATCTCCTCTGTGGGAACGATCGGAAGCGGAGTCGCGCCAGCCGCTGCCGCGCCCGGAGATCCGGCGCCGCCGCCACCGCCGCCACCGCGGGAGCCGCCGCCTCCTCCGCCGCCGCCACCGCCGCCGGAGGAACCGCCGCCGGAATGCGACGAGGAGCTGCTGCCGGATGTGGATCCTGCCGCCACACTATCAACAGTCGGCAGAAGCGCTTCAATATCACGGGTTTCCACATCTTTGCAAGTCAAGCACCAGCGGGATTCTTCGCCCATTACGCCGATCTGCGCTTTCTTAGTCACTTGCCATTCCGCCCAACGATGCAGCTCCGGATTTGCCGGGATAGTTTCGCTTCCCTTGGTCACGCCGCATACCGCACAGTGGTAAGACCGGCTCCCTGCCTCCGAGCACGTCGGTGCCTTGTCAATCGTCATCACAGATTCCCACTGATGCGCGGCGTCATTGACATCCACATCTGTCTGTGTAAATCCGCAGATCGTACAGGTCTTTGTCTCAACCGCGCCGCCGCAGCCCGACACGACCTGAACAGGTCCCCAGGTATGTCCTGTCGCGGGCTGTTTTTCTGTTATTTCTCTCAAACCGCAGTTTTCGCACACCTGCTCGGTGTATCCTTCCTCTGTACAGGTTGCAGCCGTGTGCGTGCGGACGAATTTATGATCAGTCTTGCCAACAGTCTGCGTCCACGAGCGCCCGCAGCTGCTGCACCGATAGGTAACGGATCCTGTGTGCTGACAGCTCGTATGGGAATAGGTTTTTTCCCAGTCATGCTTGATCTCTACCTTCCAAGACCCGGAAACACCATTGTCGGATGTCACTGTTACCGTTACATATGTCGTTTCATTAACCGCAGACGGTCCGCCGACAGCCAGTTCTGCTTCATAAAGTTTGTCACTCTTGACTGTTACGCTCGCAATATCACTTCTGTCCACACTCCATGTAACGTTTGTATTCTTTTCCGATGCCGGAGATATCGTGTAATTCAACGTTACATGCCAGCCATCCACACCATGGCGAAGCGAGCTTTTCTGCATATATACAGAAATTTCCGTCACCTTAGGAAACGCCCCAACCGCATAGAGATCAATGATTCTGCCGTTTTGGGGAATCACAAGAGAACCATACCCCATCCTGTAGATGGTGTCCCCTTGCGACGACTGCTCTTCTAATACAACGCTGCCGTCCGGCTCCAGACTCCATCCCTCCAACGTATGTCCTGTCCATTTAGACCGGACATTCAGATTGTGCGAAGCTACCGGAGCTCCGTACTGTGCCGAAACCTCAAAGGCTCCGGTCTGTCCTTTCCATCCGTTGTAGTGATATTTAACCGTATATGAAAGAGGCGTATACATTGCATAGAGCGTACCTACACCATCCTCCACTTTACTGGTTTTCGTCACATTATCTCCATACGGCAGAACCAGCCAATGATTAAGCATTGCTAAAACCGCTTCATCAGACATACCATCTACTTCTGCCGCATTCTTTCCGGCATCTTTCATCTCCTGCCGCAATTTATCCTTAAGATCCGAATCATCACCTCGCGGTGCCGGAGAACCAGGCTCCGTCGGATATCCGCCGGTAAGAAGCTCTTCTGTCGCTTTTTCGGTATACCATCCCTTGAACGTCCACCCCTCCCGGGTCGGCGTCGGCAGATCGGACAGGATCTCTCCGGTCTCTTCATTCACTTGAATCTCCGCAGCTCCGGTCAGCTCTCCGCCGTTCGCATTCAGCGTAACCGTCCTGATCTCGATCTCAGGCAGCGCCGGCTCCGACGGGGTCGCCACATCTGTCTCATCCAACTCAGCCGCCAGCGGTATGGCGCCGTCGGTCATCATTTCTGTCTCAGCTGTGGAACCCGAATCTTTCGGATCCGCGACAGCCAATACGCCCATGCAGCCCAGAGAAAACAGCAGCAGTGCGCAAAGCAGGAGCAGTGTTTTTTTCTGCAATAACTTCTTCAAGGTAGTCTCTCCTTCCTTTATGTGTTACTGAATTCACAGTTGCTACAATCTGACACTTTTGTATCGTACATCATACCATTTCCTGCGGAAAAACACAAGAGCGATTTATTGTATTTTCTATCACATTTTTCCGCATTTTTTTCTTAGTTCAGCATTTGGATTATAGCATATTTATATAGCAATTTGCAATAGTATATATAGCGTATCTTATCTTAAATATTTATTAATTTTGCTTTATCCTTTTGATATCCGGCCGCAGAACCGACGGCAGCGGAGCCCGGGACCTCCGACCGAAGCCCGCGGATCCGCCGCGGCCGCATATTTGGAGAAAGGAGACGCAGCATGAAAGGCAGGACATCCGGAATCATTTCGCAGAATATCAAGAAACTCCGGCTTCTCAACAACATGACCCAGGAAGAACTCTCCGGCCTTCTGGAACTGGACACCCAGTATTATTCCCAGCTGGAACGCGGCGAGCGGAATTTCACGATCGAGAAGATCATCCGCCTGTGCCAGATCCTCCATGTTGGGATCGAGGACATTATCCCGGTGGAAAATGACCCGGCTCCGGATGTGTCCGCGCAGATCGCACGGATCGGCCAGCTGATCCGCGGCCTCTCCCCCTCCCAGCTGACGCTCCTTGAAAAATTCATCACCGAAGTTCTGACCTATACCAAATAGCGTCTGGATTCCTTCTATAAAAAATGCTTAACTTTTTTCTTTGTGCATGGTAAAATCCCGATAGACGTCTTTCCGCATACATGATATAAAGGAGCTGTTTCCATGAAGACCATCATCCGGGAGATTCCCCCGACGCCCGCCGACGGCCGCCTGATCGCCGTCAGCGATATCCACGGCTATGTCCATTACCTGCAGGGTCTGCTTGACAAGCTGCGCTTTTCCGGCCAGGACACCCTTGTCATCATCGGCGACCTGATCGAAAAAGGCCCCGAGAGCCTGGCCGCGGTCCGCTTCGTTCTGGATCTGATCGCGCAGGGTTTTCGTGTCTCCGTCTCCATGGGCAACGTGGAAATGAGCCGCCTGGCCGATCTGACCGGCAGCGGCCCCGACGCCGACCGGCGTTTTCTGCACACGCTCCGATATGACCACGACGTCTGGAAACGCGGCCTGTTTCTCGATATGATGGATGAACTGGGGATCTCTGTGGACTGCGTGTCCTCCGATGATGCTTCCGGCGGCGAAGTTCATCCGGACGACGCGTCTTCAAATGATGCTTCCGGCAGCGGAACCCATCCGGACAGCGCTTCCTTGAAACACGCTTCCCGGATCACTGTCCCCGCCCTCAAGCAGACGCTTCTGCGGCATTACCGCCGCGAGATCGAATGGCTCTCAGGTCTCCCCACGGTCCTGACCGCCGGGAATTTTCTCTTCGCCCACGCCGGCGTCCCCACGGACGACCTGGCCCTGCTGCGCGAAACGGACGCCTGGGAATGCCTGAAGCGGGAAGCGTTTCTCCACGAAAATGTCCGCTTCACCCGCTATATCGTCACCGGCCACTGGCCGGTCACTCTCTACCGTTCCGACATCGACAGCATGAGTCCGATCTATGACGCCGAAAAGCGCATCGTCGCCATCGACGGCGGATGTGCCTTAAAAGCAGGGGCCCAGCTGAACGCCCTGATCCTTCCGGCAGAAGCACAGGACATGAGCCGGGCCCGGTTTGAACATTACGACGATTTTCCGGTGATCACCGCCGGTCATCCGCAGAAGGGCCGCGCGGCGACCCTGCATATGCGGTATTTTGACTGCTCCGTGGAAGTCCTGGAAGAGACGGACGACCTCGCGCGGCTCCGCCACCTCAGCACCGGCCGAATCTTCCTGGCCCCCAAATATCTCCTCTACCATCGCCCCGGCAAGCCGGTCCAGTGCGACGATTATTCCGACGCGCTCCTGGAAGTGAATGCCGGAGACCGGCTGTCTGTCGTCAAAGAAACTTCCATCGGCAGGATCGTCAAGAAAGACGGCGAGCTCGGATGGTATCTGGACGAGGGCCGCGATATTTCCCCTTGATCCCTTTCACCCTTGTTCGCTCTTCTGGAGTTCATACAATTTCTTGTAGATCCCGCCCTTCTCCAGCAGCTCCTGGTGGGTGCCGCTCTCGCGGATACGCCCGTGGTGCATGACAATGATATTGTCCGCGTGCTGGATCGTGGACAGCCGGTGGGCCACCATGATCGTGGTCCGGCCGGCCATCAGCTTCTCCAGCGCGTCCTGGATCCACTGCTCTGTCTCCGTATCGATATTGGCCGTGGCTTCGTCCAGGATCAGGATCGCCGGATCGTAAGCCAGCGTCCGCGCGAAGGACAGAAGCTGTCTCTGCCCCGCCGAGAACGTGGAACCGCGCTCGCTGACCCGCTCGTCGTAGCCGTGAGGCAGTTTCTCGATAAATTTGCTGGCGTTCACCTGCCGCGACGCCTCCCGGATCTCCTTGTTGCTGATGTCCTCATTGCGCAGCCGGATATTGCTCTTGATGTCTCCCGTGAAAATAAATACGTCCTGCTGCACCTGGCCGATGGCGCCGCGGATCTGGTCCCGGGTCATCGTCCGGATATCCACGCCGTCGATCAGGATCTCGCCCTTCTGAATATCGTAATACCTCCCGATCAGGTTCAGGATCGACGATTTCCCCGCGCCGGTGGCGCCGACGAAGGCCACCTTCTGCCCCGGCTCGATCGTAAAACTTACGTCCTTTAAAATATAATCCTCGCCGTTGTATGCGAACCACACATTTTTAAATTCGATCCGCCCCTTGATCTCCGGAAGCACCACCGGCTCCCGCGGGTCTTCGATCAGCGGCTTCTCGTCAAGCAGCGTGAAGATCTTCTCCGCCGCCGCGATGGCCGACTGCAGCGTCGCCAGCTGGTCCGTCAGCTCCTGGATTGGCTCGAAAAACGTCTGGATGTACTGGATAAAAATGTACATGGTGCCCAGCGTCAGGACGCCGTTGAACACGCCGATGCTGCCCGCCGCGATCACGATGATCATCGCGATGATCGACGCCATGTAGATCGACGGCCGGAAGATCGCGTTGACCATGATCTCCCGGTAGTTGACCCGGTAAAGCTCCTCGCTGCGCGCGCAGAATTCCTCGTGCTTTTCCTTCTCCCGATGGAACATCTGGGTAATCTTCATGCCGGAAATATTTTCCGACAGAAATGTATTAAGCGCCGTGATCTTCGTCCTGGTCATCTGGAACGTCTTATGGGCGATGTCCCGGAAAATGACCGTCAGCACCGTCACCACCGGCGTCATGATGAAGGAACAGAGCGCCATCCGCCAGTCCAGATACAGCATGATCGCGGCCAGACCGATGATCTTGACCACATTTTTGAAGAGCCGCACCAGGATGTTGGAGTACAGTTCGTTGACCGACTCCACGTCGTTGGTCGCGCGGGTGACGATCTTGCCCACCGGCGTCAGATCGAAGAACCGCATGGACAGGCTCTCGATGTGTTCAAACACCTGATTGCGCATTTCGTAAATGATCTTCTGCCCGGTGGTCTGCAGCATCAGGTACTGGACCCGGTTGCAGACGAACAGCGCCGCAAGGACGCCCAGATACTGAGCCGCCGCGATCAGCACGCCGCGGAAGCGCTCGCTGACCATCTCGCCCGGCGCGAAATCGCCGGTAATGTAAAGGTCGATGGCGTTGCCGATCAGGATCGGCTTGTACAACTCCAGCGCCGTGATGACCAGAACCAGCAGCATGCAGACCGTCATCACGCCTTTGTAGGGCTTCACGTAGGAGAGCATGCGCAGGAGGGCGTTGCCTTCGTAGCGGATGTCGGTATCGCCGCCGGCCTTTGGATTCTGCGGGTGCGTCATCTTTGAGTTCTTGCTCATCGTACTTCGCCCCCTTCCTCCTGCAGCTGTTTCTCAAGCTGCTGCTTGTCATAGATGCTGCGGTAGATGCCGTTCAGCTCCATCAGCTCCTCATGGGTTCCGTACTCCGCCCTGCGCCCATCGTCCAGCACCAGGATATGATCCGCGTTCTGGATCGTCGAGATCCGGTGGGCGATGATCAGCGTCGTCCTTCCGGCCCGGTTCATGCGCAGATTGTGGAGGATCTGCTCCTCCGTATCCGTGTCCACCGCCGAAAGCGCGTCGTCCATGATCAGGATCGGCGCGTCCTTAAGAAGCGCCCTGGCGATGGAACTGCGCTGCTTCTGCCCGCCGGAGATCGTCACGCCGCGCTCGCCGACGACCGTCTGATAACCGTCCGGGAATTCCATGATGTTATCGTGGATGCAGGCGTCCTTCGCGGCCTGTACCACCGCCTCGTGGATATCCGCGCGGCTCCTGTCACGGATCCCGAACGAAATATTATTTTCCAATGTATCGGAGAACAGGAAATTATCCTGCGGCACGAAAGCGATGTTCTCCCGCAGAACCGCCAGCGGGATCTCCGTCAGCGGATGCCCGTCGATGCGGATCCTGTCCGGCTCGGTGTCGTAGAGGCGCAGCAGGAGACTGGCCAATGTGGTCTTGCCGCTGCCTGTCCGCCCGATGACCGCCAGCGTTTCACCCGCCGCCACGTGAAGATCGATATCATGAAGGACCTCCGCCCCTTTCTGACCCGGGTAGGCGAAGCTCAGCCCTTCGATGTCGATCTCACCGTTCAGCGTGTCGATGGTCCGGTCCACATCCGGCCCGTCCACGATATCCGGCCGTTCATTGAAGATCACCATGATCCTCTTCATGGACGCCAGTCCCTGGGAAATATAGGTAATGCAGTCTCCGGCCGCGAACATGGGCCAGATCAGCATGGATATGTACTGGTTGAACGCCACGAACTGTCCCAGCGTGATCTCTCCCGCGATCGCCAGATAACCGCCGTAAAGCAGCGTCAGCAGTCCGCTGGCGCCGATCACCAGTTCCAAAAGCGGCATGAACAGCGCCTGCAGGCGGACCACGCCCAGGTTCTTCTCCTGGTTATACCGGTTCATGCGCGCAAACGCCGCCAGCTCCTTCTTCTCCTGCACGAACGCCTTGATCACCCGGATCCCGGAAACCGCTTCCTGCACCTGATCGGTCAGATCCGAGAACGCCTGCTGTTTCTCCAGGAATTTGCGGTGCATGATCTTGCCGTAATACACGTCGCCGAACATGATCAGAAGCAGCGGGATCACCGCCACCACGGTCAGTTTCAGATCCACATACAGGATCATCTGCGCCAGCACCAGCACCAGCATGACCGTCGCGTCGAATGCCGTGATGATCGTAAAGCCCAGAAACATTCTTATCGACTGCAGGTCATTGGTAAAATGAGCCATCAGGTCGCCGGTCTTATTTTCATTATAATAACGCATCGACAACGTCTCCAGATGCCCGAACATGTCGTCGCGCAGCTCCCGCTCAATGGACCGGGCCGGCCCCAGGATAAAATACCTCCAGCAGAACCGCCCCAAGGCGATCAGCACGCCGAACAGCAGGATCTTGCCGATCAGCATCCAGATCTGGGGCATCGTGATCGTATGGGTCTCCAGACCGTCCGTGATCTGGCCGGTAAACCGCGGAATATAAACATTCAGCAGATCGACCAGCAGAAGCGCTATGATCCCGATCAGATACTGAGGAATATAGCGCCGGATATAGCGGCCGGCGAATTTCATCTCTCTCATAAAAAATCTCCATTCCGCCGCCTTTCCTTCGGCGGCAAAAACCTCCCCGCATCCCGTTTCCGGCGGTTTCTTCCGCCGCCGGGCACTCTTGCGCGTAAGTATTATCTTATCATCTTTCCTGTGTTTTTGGAAGTGAGATTTGAAAATTATGTCTAATAAATGAAAACGGCCAATTTCCCTTGTTTTTCAAGGAAAACTGGCCTTTCGTGAGCGTGCGGGGATTCGAACCCCGGACAACTTGATTAAAAGTTACTAACTCGGCCTTGCTGATAACATCGGATTGCCCGCATTTTGGTATTTTCATTGTTCGCCCATCCCCACTTGTATATACTGGCGGCCTTCATTCCTTTGCGGGCGAGACATGCGGCAAGATATAAAATGCTTGCATTTTATATTTTGACGCGCTCCGGCACCATCGAACGGAGCCGGTAAAGTACGGCCTGCGGCCCCCGTCTAGTAATACGGGGGCGCAAAATACAAATCATTACGTTGTGGCTGAGTCTCCTTCTTCTTCTGGATTCAAGTTGCCTTGTAATATCTCTTTTGCGCTTTTGTCTCCATATTCTAAACCTTTTTTTAATGATTTTAGAATTTTATTTCTTTCATTTTGATTCTTTATCATATTGATTTCTTCTTCATAGATATCTTTACTTGTTTTTACTGGAATCTCTCCATTTTGTTGTTCATACTCGCTAATATATTTTTCTATCATAATTGCGCCCATTACGCTTTCTGTTCTTCTCTCCTTTTTACATATAAACTTATACTTTTCGTAAAATTCTGTATCTAATAAAACTTGTACTCTCGGTTTATAGCTTGGCATTATCATTTCCTCCTTATCGATAGAAAAAAAATTATAATAACACTCTTGTCTTTTTGGTTATTATGAGTTATTATATTTATTGACGGTTACTAACTTATAATAATTACTACCAGTGATTTTTAATGCATCTAAGTTAATCACTTTCATTGTAGCATTTTAGTTTTTACTTGACAAGATTTAGTTTTTGACATTTTAAGGAGGTTTTCATGATAACTATTGATTTTGATTCAGTCCGATTCGGAAAATTGAAAAATCAGCTTTTACCAGTAATTAATGATATGGATTCAACATCCTTGGAAATAGTCCGGCTGTTTTCGGTCATGCGTTTTGATTTTTCGGAAATGCGAAGGATTTTACTGGAAAATGGATTTTCATCCTATGACGTTGATATTCTGTTTCACGATTTATTTTCTTCGTTGCCTTCTGTAAATAGTGCCTGTCTGGACAGGCCTCATCGGTCGATGAGGCCGGCCAGACAAAATAAAACTGTAAAGGAGATGATTTGATGTTTAATATTGGGTTAGACTGGGTAAGTTTTACATTTTATACTTCTATCGAATTAAAGAGTGTATTAAAGATGTTCTCTGATGTTGATGTTTCTTTGTTTGATGCCGGTCATGGAAGAATGGGTTACAAGTCTATGAAACTGAATGATACTGAGGGCATTTATGTTTTGTATGATGGTAATTCTGATATGGGTATCCATTTAGATTTTCATGGCGCAGCTGGAGTTTCCTGTTTCCTTCGTGTATTTAAATTTTACTTCTCAGAAGTCAATCCTTTTGACAATAGTGATACTCTGCAAGTTGATGAATTTTATAATGATAATATGCATATAATCTCTATTCTTTCAAAACTTCTTGACATGGGTAATTTTACACGTTTGGATATATGTTGTGATGATAAACATGATTCCGATAATGGCCAGGCTTATTATACTCCATTGGAATTGGACGAATATGACGATGCCGGTCGTATTGTCTCTCGTACTAAAAAACGTAGGCTTGTCAAAGAGAAATCTGGCGATGACCGTTCTTATACGTTTTATATGGGTTCACGTAATTCTGCTTTATATTTGCGTGTATATGATAAAGGCATGGAGCAAAAGGTCTGCTTCCCTTGGGTCCGGTGGGAATTTGAAATTAAAACACATGATACTATAAAAAACTGTATTTCGTCTATGGTTACATATGGTTCCCTTAATGAGTTCTTTAATGCTTTGTTAAATTCATTTATGCGCATAATTGATTTAGATGATTCAAATAGATCTAGATGTTCTTCTAATGAAAAATGGATGGATTTTGTAAAAACTGTTAATAAGGCTAAAATTTCTGTTCCAAAAGTTATTCCTTCTCTTGATGAATATGTTTCTAAAGTCTTGGCTTGGGTTAACAAGCAAGTGGCGCCGTCCTTGCGTCGGGTCGTTCTTGCATCGGCCGGTGATTTAACTTTTCTATATGATATGATTGATTTGCATAAGTGTTCTTTTGATGATTTTAAAAAATATTCTTCTGCTTACTCATCATATTGCGCTTAATAGTATTATAGGACGGTCATATTATGAAATTGTCAGATGCCTTTGATGCTTTTATACTTGAAAAACGGCTGCAGGGTTTAACTTCTGCTTCGATTAAAAGCTATATTGATATCATCAGTATATTCATCTCCTTCGTTGGTTCCGATATGGATATTTCGGAGCTTACTCTGGATGCCGTGAATGGATACATTCTTAATATTTACTCTAAAAAACTGTCTAAGGGGTCTGTCTCTACATATATTCGGAATCTCAGAATCTTTTTGGTATGGGTCGATTCTAATTGTGGCCGCCTTTCTTTTGATGCCAGGAAAATAAAGATTCCTAAATCGCCTAAAAAGAACATTCATATATATTCGGATGATGAAATAAAATTGATTTTTGATAGTGCTTCTTCTTCTATTGATTGGATCCGTGCCAGGAATTGGGCCATACTCTCTCTTATGCTCGATTCTGGTATCCGCCAGTGTGAGGTTTGTGGTCTCCTCTGGAAGGATGTGGATTTTAACGATTCCTTCTTTAAGGTCACTGGTAAAGGCGCAAAAGACCGTTATGTTCCTCTTGGCTACATGTCGCATTTGTTTTTAATGGATTATCAGGATGTATGTCCTTTCCGGGATTCTCCTTTTGTTTTCGTTGACCGGAACGGTGCTGCGCTTTCCGGTAATGCAATCCGGTTGTTTGTAAATCGTCTTCAGCATAAACTTCCTTTTGAGTTGTCTTCCCATAAATTACGGCATAACTTTGCCACCAATTTCTGCATCGACCATATTGAGGATTCCGGCAGTTCTGATGTTTATGATTTATCTATTCTTATGGGGCATGAATCTATAGAGACAACTAAAAAATATGAACACTTTGCACATGAGATTCTGGCCGTTCGCAAGTCAGTTTCTCATTTAGATAAGGTCTATAATGTCTAATTATGGTATATTTTGTTTTCTTTGCCCGGAAAAAAGTATGTCTAAGTGCATTCCCTGATTTTCCGAAATGAAAACGGCCAATTTCCCTTGTTTTTCAAGGAAAACTGGCCTTTCGTGAGCGTGCGGGGATTCGAACCCCGGACAACTTGATTAAAAGTCAAGTGCTCTGCCACCTGAGCTACACGCCCGTTCCATATGCCCAACTGTTGTCCATGAACCGCTCTGCGCATTCATGTCCGCTGTTACGGGCTCTGATAGTAAGATATGCCTTGGACCGGAATCGAACCAGTGACACGAGGATTTTCAGTCCTCTGCTCTACCAACTG
>CANQGA010000029.1 GCA_947600145.1 uncultured Lachnospiraceae bacterium
CGCGGCTATGTATCCGCTTATATGTGCACCGATATGGATAAGATGGAGGCTGTCCTTGACAATCCCTACATCCTGATCACGGATAAGAAGATCTCCAATATCCAGGAGATCCTGCCGCTTCTGGAGCAGGTGGTCCAGTCCGGTGCGAGACTGCTGATCATCGCCGAGGATGTTGAGGGCGAGGCCCTGACCACCCTGATCGTCAACAAGCTGCGCGGCACCTTCAACGTAGTTGCGGTGAAGGCTCCGGGCTACGGCGACAGAAGGAAAGAGATGCTGCAGGATATCGCGATCCTGACCGGCGGCCAGGTGATCTCCGAGGAACTTGGCCTGGATCTGAAGGAAGCGACCATGGATCAGCTGGGACGCGCGAAGTCCGTGAAGGTTCAGAAGGAGAACACCGTCATCGTGGACGGTGAAGGCGACAAGGCCGCGATCTCCGCAAGGATCGCCCAGATCCGCGGACAGATCGAGGAGACCACCTCTGATTTCGACCGTGAGAAGCTGCAGGAGAGACTGGCGAAGCTGGCCGGCGGCGTAGCGGTGATCCGCGTGGGCGCTGCGACCGAGACCGAGATGAAGGAAGCCAAGATGCGCATGGAGGATGCTCTGGCGGCTACGAGAGCGGCTGTTGAGGAAGGCATCATCGCGGGCGGCGGTTCCGCGTATATCCACGCGATCAAGAAGGTGGAGAAGGTTCTGGACGGCATGGACGGCGACGAGAAGACCGGCGCGAAGATCATCCTGAAGGCCCTGGAGTCCCCGCTGTACCACATTGCGGCCAACGCCGGACTGGAAGGCTCCGTCATCGTCAATAAGGTGAAAGAGTCCGAGGTCGGCACCGGCTTCGACGCTTACAACGAAGAATATGTGGATATGATCGCCGCGGGCATCCTGGATCCGGCGAAGGTGACGCGCTGCGCGCTGCAGAATGCGACAAGTGTTGCATCCACATTATTGACAACTGAGTCCGTTGTTGCTAATATTAAAGAAGAGACCCCGGCTGCTCCCGCAGGCGCAGGCATGGGGATGATGTAAGCGGCAGGCGGACCCGCAGGATATTAGAAGGATGAAGTACCGCGAGAGCCGGTCGGACCAGCAGGGGCGGTGCGGAGAATGAAGGTTACGTTGCGGAGGCCGACCGCTCATGACAGTCATGAGGGTCTGTCTCCGCTGTTTTTTATCCGGCGGCCGAATAAATTTCAGGAAAGGATAACGATTATGAATGACGCTTATGTGGAATGGCTGGTAAAGCGCAAGACTCCGGGATACGCGATCCTGGTGAAGGGACTGCTGATCTTACTGTGTATCGTCAGTTTTCTGGTGACGATGATGCTGCCGTTGGGCTTTATTCTTCTGCTCCTGGCCATCGGCGCCGCCTATTTCATTTTCCCGATGATGGATCTGGAATTTGAATATCTGGCGGTCAACGATCAGCTGAGCATCGACAAGATCATGGGACAGAGACGCCGCAAGAGGGTCTGGGAGGGGACGATCGACCAGATCGAGATCCTGGCTCCCGTGGATTCCTATCTTCTGAAGGACGCGGAGAGAAAGGATATGAAGACCCTTGACTTCTCGTCTCATCAGTCGGGCGCGAAGGTCTACGGCATGGTCGCCCAGAAGGAGGGCGTTGCCACGAAGATCCTGCTGGAACCGAATGAGAAGCTTCTGAACCATCTGTGGCAGAGAGGGCCGCGGAAGGTCGTCAAATGATGTTCGAAAGGGCAGCTGCGCGAGGCTGTCCTTTTGTGTTGCGTCAGTATGCAGAAAATGCGCCGGTGACGCATTTTTGATATTTCCATAATGCTTGACAAGTCCGGCAAAGTGGTCTATACTATGTCACTAAATAACCATTTTAACTACAACAGCAGAAAGAGAGGAGCATTCAATGGGCGCAATTATCGGTGAAGGTATTACCTTTGACGACGTACTGCTGGTTCCCGCCTACTCGGAGGTCATCCCCAATCAGGTAGACGTCACCACACATCTGACCAAGAAGATCAAGCTGAACATCCCTCTGATGAGCGCGGGCATGGACACCGTCACGGAGCACCGCATGGCCATCGCGATGGCGCGGCAGGGCGGCATCGGCATCATCCACAAGAACATGTCCATCGAGGCGCAGGCGGAGGAAGTAGACAAAGTAAAGCGCTCGGAGAATGGAGTCATTACGGATCCATTTTTCCTCACCCCGGAACATACGCTGAAGGACGCGGACGAGCTGATGGGCAAGTTCCGCATCTCCGGAGTCCCGATCGTGGAAAACGGCGGCAGACTGGTGGGAATCATCACCAACCGCGACCTGATGTTTGAAGAGGATTTTACAAAGAAGATCAGTGAGTGCATGACTTCCGAAAACCTGGTGACCGCGAAGGAAGGCATCACGCTGACGGAGGCGAAGAAGATCCTGGCAAAGGCCAGAGTTGAGAAGCTCCCGATCGTGGACGACAATTTCAACCTGAAGGGCCTGATCACGATCAAGGACATTGAAAAGCAGATCAAGTACCCAAATTCCGCCAAGGATTCCCAGGGACGCCTGCTGTGCGGAGCCGGCGTTGGCATCACGGCAAATGTACTGGAGAGGGTGGAAGCACTGGTGAAGGCCCATGTGGACGTGGTCGTGCTGGATTCGGCACACGGTCATTCGGCCAATGTGCTTCGATGCGTGAAGATGATCAAGGAAGCTTATCCGGATCTTGACGTGATCGCGGGCAATGTGGCAACCGGCGAGGCGACGAGGGCATTGATCGAGGCCGGCGCGGACGCGGTGAAGGTAGGCATCGGACCCGGCTCCATCTGCACCACCCGCGTGGTGGCGGGCATCGGCGTGCCGCAGATCACGGCCGTCATGGACTGCTACGCGGTGGCGAAGGAGTACGGCATCCCGATCATCGCCGACGGCGGCATCAAGTATTCCGGCGATATCACCAAGGCCATCGCGGCGGGCGGAAGCGTCTGCATGATGGGCAGCATGTTCGCGGGATGCGATGAGAGCCCGGGCAGCTTCGAACTGTACCAGGGAAGAAAGTATAAAGTGTACCGCGGCATGGGTTCCATCGCGGCTATGGAGAACGGCAGCAAGGACCGGTATTTCCAGACCGACGCCAAGAAGCTGGTGCCGGAGGGCGTCGAGGGACGCGTGGCTTACAAGGGTCTGGTAGAGGATACGGTGTTCCAGATGCTGGGCGGACTCCGTTCCGGCATGGGCTACTGCGGAGCGAAAGATATCAAGACGCTGCAGGATACGGCAAAGTTCGTGAAGATATCGGCGGCTTCGTTAAAAGAGAGCCATCCTCACGACATCCATATCACGAAGGAAGCGCCGAATTACTCGGTGAACGAGTGACAGTGGCGGCGGATCTCCGCCGGCGCGGCCGGCGGACGGATCTGACAGAACGCGGCGCAGAACGCAGAAACAGACATAAATACGGACAGGGCGTCACCGGCGCCCTGCTCCCATGGAAAAACAGGAGACGTGTCCGGGCGGGCACGTCTTTCTTTTGATAAAATATATTGAAAATGATTTCCCGCCGGATGAATTTGTGGTAAAATATTTCTATAGTTAAAAACCCGAGAGGAGGTTTCCGTATGAATTTCGGTATGAGGTGTCACGATATCTGCCGTCCCGGAACCGTGACGGAGGTGCTGGATCATGTGGCAGAGAACGGGATCATGCAGATCCAGCTGGCCATGAGCAAATCATTTACGGACTATGATTTCAGCTGCGGCCATTATTCGCCGGGAATGGCCCACTATGTGCGGAACGAACTGGATAAGAGAGGGATCCATGTGGCGGTCCTTGGCTGCTATATCAATCCGGTGAATCCAGATGAGTTAAAGCGCCGGGCTGAGGTGGACCGCTTCATCGAGCACCTGAAATACGCGAAGATCCTGGGTGCGGACATGGTCGGTACGGAGACCGGCCGTTATGATGTGAACGCGAAACAGACGCCCTATACCTACACCGAGGGCTGCTACCAGCTGCTGCTGAAGAGCATGAGGGAGATCGTGGCGGCGGCGGAGAAGCTGGGCGTGACCGTGGGAGTGGAGGCGGTCCACAACCATACGCTGTACTGCCCGGAGATGATGCACCGCTTCCTGCGTGACATCGATTCGCCGAACGTGGAAGCGCTCCTCGATCCGGTGAATCTGATCAACGGTGAGAATTATAAGGACCAGGACCGGGTCATCGAGAAGGCGCTGCAGCTTTACGGAGACCGGATCACGATGCTGCATATCAAGGATTTCATCATCGAGGACGGCCAGCCGAAGACTGTCAATGTGGGAGAAGGCTGGTTCCATTATGAGACGGTGCTTAAGTGGGTGAAGAAGGAGAAGCCGCAGATCGCGATGCTTCTGGAGAACTCGGCGCCGTCCCACTGCCATAAAGATATTGAGCATTTGGAGAGGATCGCGGCGGCACTGTAAGGAAGATCGGAAGATCGCGGCATGACCGGCGCAGCTTCGCATGGAGAATATATGGAGGAAAGAAACTTCCGGAAAAAGGTCGGCTGGTTCCAGTTTATCTGCTGTCTTCTGGTGATCTGGAACCATGCCGGCAACGCTGAACTGTTTCTTGGAGAATCGGCGGCAGGACACCCTCTGTGGGCGTTTCAGAACGGGGCGGCTCTCGAGATCGCGCGGGCGAGCATCCCCTGTTTTCTTATGCTTTCCGCCTACCTGTTCTACCGCAATTTCTCCTGGCAGGATCTGGTCGGCAAATGGAAACGCCGCGTTACCAGTCTGCTGGTCCCTTATCTTGTCTGGAATCTGCTCTATTATTTCGGTTACCTGTTCGCGAGCTATATTCCGTATCTGTCCGATATCGTCAACCGGAAGCAGGTGTCGTTCTCGGTGACGGGACTGATCCGGGCGGCCATCCTTTATGAGGCGAATCCGGTGTTCTGGTTTATGTTCCAGCTGCTTCTGCTGACTGTGCTGGCGCCGGTTCTGTATCTGGCCGTGGAACACGTTGTGACCGGTATCCTGTGGCTTGGGCTGCTGGTCTGGGGGATCGTAAGCGGCGTACAGCTTCCGTGGCTGAATCTGGACGCGCTTACGTATTACAGCGCTGCGGCGTTCGCCGCGCTGCACTGCCGGAAATTCGCGGAGTGCCGCTGGGACAGATACCGCGGTATTCTGGGGGCGGAGCTGGTGATACTCGGCGCGGTTTACGCGGCGGAATATTATCTGTATGCCCGGGTCCCGGCCATTGTTTTCAGCCGCTGCCTGGTTCCGGTGGGGATGTGGCTTCTGGCGGATGAACGGCTGTTTGCGGAGCGGAGACCGTTTATGGAGTGCACGTTTTTCATTTACGCGTTCCATTTTCTGCCGGTGCGGCTGATCAGCAAGCTGGCGGCAAAGGCCTTCCCCGGCAATGTGATCCTCGCCGCCGCGCTCTTTCTTGCGATGCCGGCCGTCGGCTGCGCGGTCAGCTGGCAGGCTGCGAAGCTCCTGAAGCGGTTCGCAGCGCCGGTGTGGTACGTCTTAAACGGCGGACGCGGCGCCGCGCGTCCCGAGGGGGGGACATCGGTGCAGCTGCCGGAACAGGCACCGAAGCAGAGGGCGGAGCGGATACCGGAACAGACATCGGAGCAGACATCACAGCGGATCCCGTAGCGGATATGCGAAAGGGCAGGAAATATCAGCGGTTCTCGTGGGGCAGCCGTCCCCGAAGGAACCGCTTTTTTACTTCCCTGAAGTTGAACGGGATCAGCGGGTAAATGTAGCTCTTCCCGGCCAGCGTCCGGTTAAAGATGATGGCGCAGGCGGTAAACAGCATTCCCGCAAGATATCCCCACAGATCGAAGGCAGCCGTCAGCACCAGGGTAATGATACGCATGAATTTTAACGCGTATCCCAGTTCAAAGCTGGCCTGCGAGTAGGTGGAAATGGTCACGAAGGCCATATAGAGCATGGTCTCGCTGGAGAACCATCCGGAGCTGACCGCGTACTCGCCCAGGACGATGCCGGCGGTGACGCTTAAGGGGGTGGTCAGCATGCTGGGTGTGTTGATCGCCGCCAGCCGCAGGCCGTCGATGGCGAATTCCAGGATCAGAAGCTGGGCGATCAGCGGCACATAGGGTTCCTCCGACAGCCGGATGAACTGAAGCCAGGGCGGAAGGATCCGCCAGTTCTGCATCAGAAGGAGCCAGGTGGGGGTCAGGACCAGCGCCAGAATGGAAGTAGTCATGCGGGAAAGACGCAGATAAGTTCCGGTCACCGGCGGAAAATAGTAATCGTCCGCTTCCTCGATGATGTCGAAGACCGAGGAGGGAAGGATCATGGCGGAGGGTGAGTTGTCCACCAGGATCACCACGTTGCCTTCCAGGATGGAAGCCGCGGCGGTGTCGGGCCGTTCCGAGAATTTGAATTTGGGGAACGGATTGTACCATTTATTCGGATACAGGCATTCCGCCAGACTTTCCTGGTTCATGGTCAGGGCGTCCGTGTGAATGCCGCGGATCCGCTTCTTGATCAGGGAAAGCATCTGTTCATCCACGCGGCCCTTCATATAGCAGACGGCGATATCCGTGTGGGAACTCTCCCCGGCGCTCATGATCTCCATGGTCAGCTTCGGATCCCGGATCCTGCGCCGGACCAGCGCTGTGTTGAAGATCAGTGTCTCCACAAAACCATCCCGCGAACCGCGCATGACCTTGTCCTTTTCCGGTTCCGACACCCCTCTGGCCGGATAGGTGCGGCAGTCTACGGTCAGGCAGGCATCGTAGCCGTCGATGAAGATACAGGAGATCCCGGTCAGCAGCCGTATGATCACCTCCTCCTCATTTTCCGAAAGTCCGATCTCCCCGTAGGGGGTGTACTGTTCGGAAAACGCATGCGCGTCCTGCGGCATGTCCTCCGGCTTTACGCTTTCCCACACCTGAAGAAGCTTCAGAAGAACATCGTCTTTGGTAAAGCCGTCCACGAAATACAGACAGCCCGTGCGGCCGCCGATTTTGACCACCCGGCATACCACGTCGAAATTTGCCGCGACATCCAGTTTCTCATTGAACAGCCGGATATTGTCTTCGATTTGTCTGGAAAATGCCATGTTTTTCTTTCCTTTCTGCCGGTTGGCCGTCAGTCTGTTTTGCGGTTATGATAAGTGGAGTATACGCAGATTCCGGAGAAATATCCCTGACTGGAGAGGAAATTTGAATAAATGCCGCAGAAGATTGAGATAATTATTAAAATATAATTAACTATTCGATATATATTGACAATTCAGAAAACAGAGTATATAGTAGTGTATGTGAGAGGCGCATGGGGGTGTTTGGCAACGTGTTCCATACAGGGGGAGCAGGGACACGGACAATGTGACGGCTCACAGATCGTGAAAGGGAAAGCCGCTCTTCTTGGGGGGAGAGCGGCTTTTTCCTGCGCGAATTTCTCCCCGAAAAAGGGAGGAGCCGGCAACCCTTTCGGGATGCCGGCAGATTATGAAAAAAATTTTATCTAATGTCTGTGTTGGATGTGATGTATGTTCTTTTCTCTTGCTGATTACAGTATAATAAACAAATATGAAATACGTTTAGCAAGTTTGTAAAGAATTTATAAACAATTTATGAACGAACCGAAGCCGCGTCCAGCAGCTCCTGCTTCATCTTCCACAGCGGAAGGGACAGGTCCACGTGGATCCGGTGCGGGAATTCCAGACGCAGGGATTCCTCCCAGAGAGAGCCGATTTCCTTCGCGCAGTAGTCGCGGATCTCCATGACCTTCGGCGACTGATAGACGCACTGACCTTCCAGGAATACCGGCACCATCAGTTCCCGGATCGTGTAGGTTCCGCCCTCCAGGTTGGTCCGCTTCCAGGTATTGACCGGGTCGAAGAGCAGCAGCGGATCCTTCTCATCGTAGACCTCGTCCGCAAGGCAGATCAGATCGGCCACCAGCTTGCCGGTCTTCTTGTCATAGATGCGGCGGATCACCTTGTTGCCGGGGTTCGTGATCTTCTCGGCGTTCTCCGACACCTTGATCTTCGGGATAAACGTACCCGTATTTTCGTCGAAAATGGCGGACAGCTTGTAGACGCCGCCGAAGGAGGGGCAGTCCTTGGAGGTGATCATGTTTGTGCCCACGCCCCAGGAGTGGATCTCGGCGCCTTGGAGCTTTAAGCTGGTGATCAGGCCTTCGTCCAGGTCGTTGGAGGCGGAGATCACCGCGTCGGGAAATCCCGCTGCGTCCAGCATCTTGCGCGCTTCCTTGGAGAGATAGGCCAGGTCGCCGCTGTCTAAGCGGATGCCGTAGAAGGTCAGCGGGATGCCTTTTTCACGCATTTCGGTGAAGACTTTGATCGCGTTGGGGACGCCGGATTTCAGCGTATCGTAGGTGTCCACCAGCAGGATGCAGGCGGACGGGAAAATGCTGGCGTAGGTGCGGAAGGCGGTCAGCTCATCCGGGAAACTCATGACCCAGCTGTGGGCGTGGGTTCCGCGGACCGGCACGTTGAACATCTGGCCGGCCAGCACGTTGGAGGTGGCGACGCAGCCCGCGATCATGGCGGCTCTGGCGCCGTAAATTCCCGCGTCCGGCCCCTGTGCGCGCCGCAGGCCGAACTCCATGACGCCGTCCCCCTGGGCAGCGTGGACCACGCGCGACGCCTTGGTGGCGATCAGGCTCTGGTGGTTGATGATATTCAGAAGCGCCGTCTCCACGAACTGGGCCTCCATGATGGGGGCGATGACCTTCACCAGCGGCTCCTTCGGGAATACCACGGTTCCTTCCGGGATCGCGTAGATATCGCCGCTGAAATGGAAGCCGCGGAGATATTTGAGGAATTCCTCCTCAAAAAGGCCGGTGGAGCGCAGATAATCGATGTCCTCGGAATTGAAATGGATATTCTTAATGTAATCGATAGCCTGCTCCAGCCCGGCGCAGATGGCGTAGCTGCCTCCGCCGGGATTGCTGCGGTAGAAGGCGTCGAAGATGACGGTTACGTTCTGTTCCTGTTCCTTGAAATATCCCTGCATCATCGTAAGCTCGTAGAGGTCGGTCAGCAGGGTGAGATTGCGGTCTGCCATGGTGAATGCTCCTCCTTTTTTGCCGCGCCCCGGCGGGGCGCGGATTTACGGATAGTATAGCACATCCTGTGAGGGATTCAAGTAATATTTTAGAGAAATGCAGTGTGAAAGCGGGGTAGGTACAGATATGTTCCGGACCTGTATCAATGTTTAACTCTCCACGCGATCAGCAGTCCGACGACAAGGCAGAGCGCGGAGATGCCGATCAGAGACCAGGTTTTGGGTGAAACGGTTATGGTTTCGGCTTGCGCGGCGGGGGCATTCCAGTTCTGGCGCTGTCCCCGCTGCATAAGGCCGCCGTTCTGGCCGGGCTGCCAGTCGGCAGCGTTCTGATCCGGCGTCGTGATGCCGCCATTCTGGTTAGGCTGAAAGTCAGTATCCCCGGAGGGATCCCGGAATTTCATGCGGTACTGCGCCGGATTCTGGATGTCTTCGGAGGCGGCGTCCTGGCTGTCGGAGGGCTGAGTGCCGGGGAACTGCGGAGTCTCGCCGTTCGGCAGCTGCGGCGTTTCGCCATCCGGTCTCTGCAGCGGAGTCGCGCCATCCGGCATCTGCCTGCCCATTTTGCCGCCGTTCATATCCTCATTCATTCCCCCATTCATTCCCCCGTTCATGCCGCCCCTCATACCGCCGAACCGGCCGCCCATGCCGAAGCCGCCGGCAGAGGAGTTATCGACCACGACTTCCGTTTCCGCGCCGTCGATCACGACGGTGCAGGTCTCGCCCATCTGAAGCTGCGGCGCGCTGAGGATGATGGAAGTGAAGCTGCAGGGTACGGTTCCGGACAGGAGCGTCTCGCCGGCTTCATTTTTCAGAGTCACGGAAGCGTTCTCCGCCGTGGCGGACACGGTCTGCATGATGAAGCACTGTTCCGATGAGGAATCGAAGCCCTCCGCCATGCCGCTGCCGCCGGCCGCGATGACGGTGCCGCCGCTGATCTCGCAGACGCCGCCGCTTTCGGTTCCGCAGTCCAGGGCGCAGTTGGAACCGCTGCCGTTCATGCTGATGAACAGATTGCCGCCGGTGATGTAAATGCTTCCGTTGGAGTCCAGGCCGTCCGCGTCGCGGCCGGTGGGATTCACGATGCGGATATCGCCGCCGGCGATGGTGATGGCCGAAGTGCCGTAGCCATTGGCGTTAATGCCGTCGTCCATCGGCGTGATGTCGATGCTGCCGCCGTTTATCGTGATATCGACAGCTTCGATCCCTTCATAGCAGGAGGGAATCGTGACGCTGCCGGATTCCATATAGAAATAGCTGGTATTGTCGTCGTTGGAGGCGGTGATGCCGTCGTCTCCGGCCCGGATCGTCAGATCCGCGTCTGCGATCCGCACGCTGTCATTGGCGTGAAGGCCGTCCTGCGGCGCCGTGACAGCGATCCGGCCGCCGGTTATCACCAGGTCGTCGTTGCAGACGACGGCGTGCTGATAGCCGGTGGTCACGGTAAGAGAACCGCTGCCGTTGATCGTCAGGTCGTCGCGGGAGTAGATGGCGCCGTCGACGCTGCCGGAAGAACTTCCGGATGCACCGGCAGAAGCATTGCCGGATACACTGCCGGAAGCTTCCGCACCGCTTTCTCCGCCGTCCGCCGTCCAGCCCGCGATCTCATTTTCCGTCCCGTCTGCCAGGGTCAGGAATACCTTTTCCGCCTGCTCCACCAGGATCGCGGCGCCGTTCTCGTTCCTGATCGAAGCGCCGTCCAACAGGAGCCAGATTTTATCGTCTTTATCCGCGTCGACGACCAGACTGCCGTTATCCAGCTGCCCAGAGACGATATATCTGCCCGCGTACACGATCCGGACGCTGCCGTCGTAGAAATACGCACCGTTGCCGCGGATCTCGGCACCGTCGCCGGTCAGTACGATCCGCGTGGCGTCGCCGGCTTCGTCCGCCCAGTCAGCGTCCAGGTCATTGGCCGTAAACTGTCCGCTGCCGGCGTCCTCATCCGCCATAACTGTGATCCCAAGCTTCTGCCCGTTCATGAAGAGAATGGTCAGAAGGAGAGTGCAGACCGCTGCGATGACGCAGATCCGGTCAATGTGTCTGCTGGCTGCCATAATCGATCACCTCATATAATTTTCGCTGCGGCATGATCCGTCACCCCATATAATCCCCGTTGTAGCTGACCAGAACGGCGCTGTTGACGCCGGGCATCGCGGCCAGTTCATTGATGAAATCGGTGTTGTCGTCCTTCAGCCGGACCTCCAGGTTCAGCTCCACCATGCCTTTCTGGGCCGTCTTGCTCTTGACAGACATATGGCTTACATTCTGCTCCAGAAATGCCTTCGCCGTCGTCTCATACTCGTGTCCGGCGCACTGGAGGACCAGAATGTAGGGATTTACGTGGGATTTGCGGTTGACAAATACCAGCAGGATCACGCCGATGATCACGCTTCCGATGACGGCCAGAGGGATCATCCCGGCCGCCAGCACGATGCCCACGGCGATGGACCAGAAGAGGAAGGCGATGTCTAACGGCTCCTTGATCGCCGTGCGGAAACGGACGATGGAAAGGGCGCCGACCATACCTAAGGACAGGACCACATTGCTGGTGACCGCCAGGATGACCAGCGTGGTGATCATCGTCAGGGCCAGCAGGGTGACGCCGAAGCTGGAGGAGTACATGACGCCCTGATAGGTTTTCTTATATACGAGAAGGATAAACATGCCAAGGCCGAAGGCCAGGACCAGTGCCAGCGTCATGTCGAGGACGCTGATGGAGGTTACGTTTTCCAGAAAACTGGATTTGAAAATGTCACTGAATGTCATGGTGAAATTGTCCTTTCTATAATTATTTATTATTTTGGGGATGCTTCCGGCAGATCGGCCGGCTTTTTGGGGGCCGGATCAGCCGCTTTTTCGCATATAGCCTGCGGCTTTGTGTACCAGGTATACTGCGTCTGCCGGAGATGGACCGTTATCCATAGATCCTGCACTGGGCGTATTTGGAAAATGCACCTGCCCGCCGCCCGTTAAGCCTCACGGCGTCGCGGATGATGTCCGGCAGGAAGCCGTCCCATTTGACCTCCAGGATGACCGGCGCGTTTCCGGCCGGGATCGTCACGCAGTCAGGATTCAGGAAATCCGTACAGTTAAGGCCGGTGCGGATGTCATAGTCCAGTGTGACGCGGACATTGCCGGGACCGTAGACGAAGGGTTCCCGCGTGTAGTCCACGATGGTTTTGGGCCGCAGGCCTCCGCCCCGCATTTTGGCGTAGAGTTCAAGCAGCAGGGCGTCGCCGGAACCGGTCATCCAGCCGATGTCGCCGTCCGCGATGGCCTGCGCCTGCGCTGCGGTGAGGACGGTCGTCTGCTTATTTCCAAGTCCCGCCAGTTTGCTTTTCTTTTCCAGGTGTATTACGGACGTGTCCTGATTATAATATCGGATGCGGAATTTCTCCCTGCGGCTGACGCCGTCGAGCTTCTCCCGCAGCGCCGTATCGGCAGGATCGTCGAAATACAGGCTTCGGATCTGATACCGTCCGTTTATCGTGTGCGCGTCCGCGGAAGCGACCGCCCGAAGGCGCTGCCGCAGCGCGATCATATCGGAAACATTGATCTCGTGCTTCCATTCGTGCCGGTAGTCCATGGGAACCTCCTTCGGTCATTGATTCGGTACCGCGCGGGCAGAAGAGGGAAACGGCGTGGGTTCCATGACGGATTTCGCGGCTTTGCTTCGGTCATTTGCCAGCGGCGGTGATGTTGTTATTGTAAACGGCGTTCTTGAACAAAAATAGAAAATTCTGTGAAAAAAATGTGAAATGACAAGGGACAGACCCGGCGATTCCCGGCGCGGCGGCGAAAGTTCACAGATTTTTCACAGAATTTTAGCACTCACCTCTTGACAGTGCTAACAATATGTGTTATATTACATGTAGAACAAAGGAAGAGACCTTTGTTGGAAAGCAAAAAATACATTTTCATAGAAAAGGAGCGATGAGTTATGTTGATGCCTAGTATTTTTGGAGAGAGATTGTTTGACGACTGGATGGACGGGTTCCCCTTCCGCGACAATATGCCGGAGGTGCGTATGAACCAGCTGATGAAGACCGACATCCGCGAGCATGATGGCGGCTACGAGCTGGATATCGACATGCCGGGCTTTAAGAAGGAAGACCTGAAGGCGGAGCTGAAGGACGGCTACCTGACCATCGAGGGCCACACCAGCCACAATGATGATGAGAAGGACAAGAACGGCAAATATATCCGCCGCGAACGCTTCACCGGTTCCTGCAAGAGAACCTTCTATGTGGGCGAGGAAGTCACTGAGGAGGATATCAGGGCGAAGTTCGTCGACGGGATCCTTAAGCTGTCGATTCCGAAGAAGCAGCCGCAGCCGAAGGTGGAGCAGAAGAAATATATCGCCATCGAGGGCTGAACGGCCTGATGCGGATAACCTGCGGAAAACCGAATCAGGAAGAATAACGGCAGGGCGCCTGCGGCGCCCTGCCTGTTTTTATATCAGGATGCATGCTTAATTGCCCGGACGAATGTTCTGGTGATAACCTGGGGTCTGGTGATGGCGGATCCGACAACGATGCAGAAGGCTCCAAGCTCCAGAACCCGTCTTGCCTTTTCAGGCGTGTTTATATTTCCCTCCGCGATCACGGGATGATGTACTCTGGCCAAAATGTCTCTTAATACACGGAAATCATCTGCCTCAATCTTCAGATGGCTGCTCTGTCTGGTATATCCGACCATGGTTGTTCCGATAAAGTCAAAACCCAGACGATCTGCATATTCCGCCTCCTCTGCGGTGGAGCAGTCTGCCATCAGGAGCTGCCCGGGATATTTCGTTCTGACCTCGCGATAGAAATCGTCAAGGGTCAGTCCGCCCGGGCGCAATGCGCCTGTGGCGTCCATGGCGATGACCTCCGGGGAAACCTCCGCCAGCTGGTCAATCTCAGCCATGGTCGGTGTGATATATACCTCGCTGTCCACATAGTTCTGCTTCACAATACCGATGACGGGAAGGTTTACATTTCGTTTGATCTCCCGGATATCTTCCTTTGTATTGGCCCGTATGCCGACGGCGCCGCCTTCCCTGGCGGCAGCGGCCATTCTGCCCATGATATAGGAAGAATGGAGAGGCTCGTCCGGCAGCGCCTGACAGGATACGATCAATCCTCCCTTCCATTTATCCGCGATCATGCGCGCTGTATCTGCGGGTCTGTCCGTCTTGGGATTCATTTCGTTTTCTTCCTCCATTCGCAAACCGCACCTTTCAGGTATCTTTGCGTCGTCAGTCTTACATGGCTTCAGGGATCATCTGCAGGGCATACTGGCTTGGGGTGACATTCTGGATCCGCTTGAATACCTGGATAAAATAAGACATATTGTCAAATCCCGAACTGTAGCAGGAATCCTGGATGGACCTTCCATTGCGCAGAAAAAGACATGCGTGCGAGATGCGCACAGTGTTCAGATAGTGGATGTAGGACATCCCCGTAAGCTCCTTAAACAGCGCGCAGAAGTGTGATTTGCTGTATCCCGCGACACGACTGGCTTCTTCCAGAGTAATCTTATTGGCAAAATTCTTTTGGGTCCAATTGATCAGACACTGGATCTTCGAATTGTCAAACTGCAGAGTCGGGGGGGCGGCGGCCATGGGTTCCTCCGTATACCTGGACAGAAAATGGAAAAACTCCAGAATGATGGGGAGACAGGCTCCAAGATTGCCGTCATGTTCCATGAGCGTTTTGATATACAGCAGAGCCGTATCGTAATCCGGGCATTCACAGGAAAGCCTTTCCAGTTCGCAGCCAAAAAGTTTCAGGTAATTTGGGATATTGACATAATGCGACAGATCCGTAAAACTCACCTGAAAGCAGTAAAGCTTCCCGTCACAGGCCAAAATGTTATTGGAATGAACCGTATTCGGAGGAATAAGGAAAACCTGCCGTCCGCTGAGGCTGTAATTCTGGTCCCGGATGAAGACAGTGCCCTCCAAATCCTCGCAAAGAAGTATTTCCATGGTGTGTGAATAATGCGCGGGAACGATATCGTTCTCGGAAAAATACTTTACATAAATACAGTAAGGCACAAATCTGGAAAAAGTGCCGATTTCCTGAAAAGAATCGGTGGTGTCCCATTTATGAAAGACGATACATGAACGATCATTTGTTATACTCATACTTTTCCCCTCCACGGAACAGAACTCAGTCGAACAACCTGCTTCCCATAGCAAAATTATATCTCAATTTTACGATTATTGCAATGCTGTTTCGCTTATTTCAGAATATCGCAACATCAAATCGGAATATGCCAAATTAACTGACGACGATTGGCATATATAATGGGAGCCGGCCGGGAAAGCCGCGTATGCTCAGATGCGATGGAATTTAAGTCTGCAGCACCGGAACGTACCGGCGCAGATATTCTTCAGCCAGATGCATGTCTTCTGCCGAAGGGATCTACTCCTTATGTCCGTTTTCCTTCTGGCCCAGCTGCCTGTTCCTGGAATCCCCCAGGGTATGGTACGGCAGCAGTTCCACGCACCTGCAGTGTTTCAGGGAGCGGTAAAGCATACGCAGGTTGTCAAGATGGGATTTCTCCGGATTAACCGTTTTTTTCAGAATACATCTTATGACGGTTTGGGCCCCATCTCATCCGCCTGTCTTAGGTTTTCAATGATCCTGCGGTTGGAAACGCCTGTGCCTGGGCCGCGTCCTCCCAGTGCAGAGTCGTTTCACCGCCCGAGAGGGTGACGCCTCCCGGGGATCCTTCTGCGCTTCCCGCAGAGTCTGTGTATCCACGGAATCCAACTGCATAAAGAACCCTCCCAGAGAAAGGAAGCCGTCCATCAGCCCGCAAGCTCCAGATAAAATGTCTGATTCTCTGCTTTGTCCCGAATTTTCACATTCCAGAATATCACAATATTAAATCAGAACATTCCGAATTGACTGATTATAGGCGGATTGTGTATGATTGCAAATAGAATAAGACGCAATGAGTGCAAAAAACAGACAATTAGTCTTGAGATGGGAGAGGCACATTGGTGGGCAAACTATATTTGGGAGTTGATATCGGAGGTACAGCCGTAAAGATCGGTCTTGTGACGGGAGAAGGAAACGTGGTGCATGCGGCCGCCTATCGGGTGGATTTTGATGGATATCAAACTCCTGTCATTGACACGGCGCTCTTTCGCAGCAGGCAGTTTCTGGAAGCCTGTGAGGTGGAGCCGGCCCGGATTGAGGGAATCGGAATCTCCGCTGCAGGGCAGATCGACAAGAATGGCATGGTGGTAGGCACGTGTGGTTCGATCGCGGGCTGGAAAGATACGGACGTGGCCGGCGCGTTCCGAAGCTTCTATCGAAAACCGGTTGCGGCGGCCAACGACGTTGACTGCGCGATTCTCGGAGAGCGCTGGAATGGCGCGGCAGTCGGCGCCTATAAGAATGTGGTCATGATTACCATCGGAACCGGGATCGGCGGATCGGCGATAATAGACGGACGCCTTCTGGAAGGCGCCGACGGCGCTTGCGGGGAGATCGGACATTTTTCCATCAAGAAAGACGGTCTGCTCTGCAGCTGCGGAAACCGCGGCTGTTATGAGATGTATGCATCCATGCGGGCCCTGGTGCGCCGTGTAGGTGAGGCGGATCCGGAGTTTAAGCAAAGGTTTACAGATGGGATGGCTATTTTTAAAGCGGTGGCCGAAGGAAATGAGCAAATACAGGCTGTGGTAAATCTTTGGATCGACGACGTATGCGTGGGGCTTGTGGGCTTTGTCCATACTTTTGGCCCTGAACTGCTGCTGATCGGCGGCGGGGTCAGTTCACAGAAAGAACTGTTTATGGATCCGCTTGAGAAGAGGCTGCGGAGCAGGATCATGCCGGCATTTAACAGGGGGCTTGATATTCTGCCCGCGAAGCTTGGCAACGCGGCCGGACTGGTAGGCGCGGTGTCGCTTCTGGCGGCGAATCTGCCGGAGAGCGCGGAAGGAGAGCTGTCTGCGGCCGGATGAACGTCTGCTGATGCGTACGCCGCCGAATGGCGAGGAGTGAAAGGAGGAGGATTATGGCAGTATTGGAGAAATTCAGGGGGATTTTTCCGGCTTTTTATGCCTGCTACGACGACGAAGGCAATATCTCAAAAGAGCGCGCGGCCGGGCTTGCGGAATTTTATCATTCTGTCGGCGTCCCCGGCCTGTATGTGACGGGCAGTTCCGGGGAGTGCGTTTTCCATACACCCAAGGAGCGCATGGAGACCCTTGAAGCCGTGATGGAAGCGGTCGGCGGGAAGCTGACGGTGATCGCCCATGTTGCGGCCCCGGCAACCAGGGACAGTATAGAACTTGCCAGACATGCGGAAAAAATGGGCGTCGACGCGATCGCCATGGTTCCGGGATTCTATTATGGCCTGAATGAACGGGTGGTAAAAAAGTACTGGTGCGACGTGCTGGACGCGACCGGGGAGGTTCCCCTGTTCATCTATAATATCCCGGGGACGACCAACGGTTTCAACCTTCCCACGCGGCTGTTTGAGGAGATGCTCGCCACGGGACGGGTCGCCGGAGTCAAGAATTCATCCGACTCGGTGCAGGACATTCTGAGACTGCGCATGGCGGGCGGCGACGACGTGGCCATCTTCAACGGCACGGACGAGCAGTATCTGGCCGGGCGGATGATGGGGGCCTCCGGAGGGATCGGCGGAACCTACGGTTATATGCCGGAATTGTTTTTAAGGCTGGAGGAATTAATCTGTGCGGGAGAGATCGGCCGGGCCTGTGACCTTCAGAGGGAGATTACAGGGATCATCTATGATACGCTTAAGACATCTTCCCTGTATGCCGCGGCAAAGGAAGTTCTGAAGCTGCGCGGGCTCCCGGCGGGGAGCGTGAGAGCACCGTTTTTGCCGCTGGAGGAGGGTGAGGAGAAGGCCATCCGCGGCATCTACGAAAAAATCTGCGAGGTTATGGAGCGGTATCAATAATTTGAAATGCAAGAGGTGATCAATATGAAACTGGCAACTTATCTTCAAAACGGAAAAGAGAAGTGGGGGTTTCTCCTTCAGGGGCCGGATGGCGAATATATCTGCAGTCCTCAGGACGTGGAAGATAATCTTTATCAAATTAAAAAAACCGGGACATGTTTCCGCCTGGAAGATATGTCCTTCATGCCGGACGGGATATGGCCCGAAGATATCGCTTCCTTTCTTGCCCTGGAAGATGAGGGCATGGCGATATTGCGGAGGATGTATGATTTTATGCGGCATTACGCCTTTGAGCAGGATGCGTTCTGGTGTAGCCGCTACCTCGTTCCGGTAGAAGAAGCGCAGCTTAAAGCGCCAATACCAAGGCCGCGCATCTACTGGGGTCTGGTGGCAAACTGTCCGACTTTCTGCAGGCTGGATTCCAACAGGCGCTATTATAATCTGGTCCCGCAGGGACATAACCGCCCTCAATCGTGCTGTATTGGAACAGGCGATACTATGATTCTGGAGGACACCAATTTTCCTCTGGGGTATAACGTCGAACTTGGGGTCATTATCGGCAGGCGGGGCCGGTATGTTAAGGCGAAGGACGCCATGCGGTATGTTGCCGGCTATACCAATATCATAGATATGGAGGTTAAGGATTATTTCCATGAATATGATCCCGAAGACACCGTTTCTGAAGACAGACGGACCGAAAAAGATTTCTTTCTGGCCGCCACCGCTTCATGGGGAGGTAAGAAGACGGACTGCCGGGGGCCGATGGGACCTTATCTGGTCACAAAGGATGAAATCATAAATCCATATGATCTGATCTGCTATACCCGCCAGAATGGGATCAGGAGAGATCGGTGCTGGACTGGAGCGCTTATGCTGGGAATCGAGAGGGCGATTGAATATTATACCTCTTTTGCCACGATTTATCCGGGAGATGTGCTGCATATGGGAACCATGGGGATTGACGGTCTCGGGCTGAATGAGTCGGTTATTCCGGCTCCGGGGGATACGCTTGAGGTGGAGATCGAGAAACTTGGCAGGCTGAGCGTGCAAATCTGCAGGGCGGGAAAATACGATTGGCGCACGTCGGCGGATCCCTTTAACGAGAGATATCCGGCGCCGTCCGTAAGGGAAGCGGTCATGGCGGGCAAGGGTGAGTGTGATGCGTTCAGCCTGAAGGAAACCAGGAATTTTATTATTTGTTTTGGAAATTATAAAACCTGCATGGAAGAGGAAGGATTGATACCGGTACTGGATATTCCAAGGTTTTTAAACAATCCGGTTTCTGCGCTCACGGTCGATGGCGGGACAGAGGCGGCCATGCGGATGACTGAGGCTGACGTCAGCATGGAACTGGCCTTTGTGGTCAAAAAGGTCGCTTCGAAAGTAAGCGAAGAAGAAGCGGAGGATTATATCCTGGGTTATTCCCCGATGGTCTCATTTCTGGATAACTCACTCTATGATGAGCTGAATAAACCAGCCACGCCGCAGGAGGCGGGTCTGACGAAAAGCGTCTACAGCAGGTGGGGGGATGGATATAACATGATCTCGGCAGAGGTGGTGAAGAAAAGAGAAGACGAGGTCTATGGCCGTCGAATGAGGATGGAAATCGCGGGCGCCGGCTGCATAACTGCCGATACCGGAGACTATCTGGTTGCAGCCAGACGTATCCTGTCTGTGATTTCCAGGCATACCACGTTGATGCCCAATGACGTGATTACGCTTGGCCGTATCGGAAAGCTGCTGCATCTCGATGCTGAACAGATCCAAAATGGAGTGACAGGGTCGGTGAGCATAGATGGGGTAGGAGAGTTTGGATTTTCTTTTGGAAAGGGGGAATGGAAAGGCGCAGCAGGATATGAAAGTAAATGAAGAGGAGGTAATGCAAAAGAAAGGAGACTAAGGTGTGACATGAAAAAACAAACGTCAGCGCAGCAGGGGCAGGTAAAAGTCAGCAGACTTCCCTCACGCCGCCAGATATTCAGATGTTGGGAACTGTATGTGTTTCTCTTGGCTCCGGTGGTGCTCATTTTCCTGTTTGGCTATGTGCCGATGTACGGCATACAACTGGCGTTCAAGGATTTTAAGGCGGGGCTCAGCATCGCGGAGCAGCCATGGGTTGGCCTTAAGCATTTTAAGAGGCTTGCCAACCTGCCGAATCTCAAGAGGCTGGTTGTGAATACGGTTCGGATATCCCTGTTTTCCGCCATATTCACATTCCCGTTTCCCATCTTTTTGGCGCTGCTTCTGGACGAGACCCGCAGCCGCAAATTCGGCAAGCTGGTGCAGTCGGTTACCTATTTTCCCCATCTGATCTCCCTGGTCGTGGTAATGTCATTGTTCAGGGTTTTATGCAACCCCAGATCTGGCCTTATCAATATCATCATAAGGATGCTTGGAGGGGGAGCAATCGATTTCTTCGCGGAGCCGGACTGGGTGACGCCGATCTGGATCATATCCAGCATATGGCAGAACACGGGATATGGAGCGATTGTCTATGTGGCGGCGCTTGCGGGCGTGGATCAGGAGCAGATCGATGCGGCCAGGGTTGACGGCTGCAGCAGGTTTATGGTTACCCGCTATATCAAGCTGCCGGCGATCATGCCGACGATCATAACCATGGAGATACTTCACTTGGGGCAGCTGTTCAGCGTCGGAGCCGATAAGATGCTGCTGATTACAAATAATATGAACATTGCAAAATCGGATATCCTAAGCGTTTATGTGTATCAGGTAGGTCTGGTGCAGGGACAATTTGGCTTTGGCACAGCGGTGGGACTGGTAAATATGGCGGTCAATATACTCTGCCTGTTAGTCGCCAATGGGTTGGCGCGGAAGTATTCCGAGACAAGCCTGTTTTAGGAAGGGAGGGCATGAATGTCTAAGGCGAAGATAAACTCAGATAGGATCTATCTGTGGATTGTAAACGCGTTTCTGCTGCTTTTTTTACTGATTTGTGCCTATCCGCTCTATTTCGTGGTCATTGCCTCTATTTCAGACCCTGCTGCCGTCAATTTAGGAAGAGTGCTGCTTCTCCCCAAGAAACTCACTTTGGATGCTTACCGGCATATTCTGGAGAATAAATCGATTCTGATAGGGTACAAGAACACGATTATCTATACTACGGTGGGAACACTTATCAATATTTGTGTGCTGCTGCCCGGCGCATTCGCGCTGTCAAGAAAGGAGCTTCCTTTCCGAAAAGCGTTTATCGTCTATTTTATGATCACCATGTATTTTGGCGGCGGTCTGATCCCAACCTATCTTCAGGTGCGGTCGTTGGGATTGATGGATACCATGTGGGCGCTGGTTCTCCCGGGCGCTTTCAGCGTCTACAACAGCTTAGTCTGTAAGAATTTTTTTGAGGCCAATACCCCCGCGGATCTGTTTGATTCAGCACGGATGGACGGAGCAGGTTATACCACGTTTTTCTTTTCCGTGGTTCTGCCTATATCCAAGGCCATTATCGCAGTAATGGTGCTGTTTCACGCGCTGGGTCATTGGAATTCCTACATGTCGGCAATGTATTACATCACGAATCCCCAAAAGTATCCGCTTCAGCTGGTACTTAAGAATATGCAGGGCGAATTGGACACCTTAGCCGCAAGCGGGAGCGTCAGCGCGGGTTCACTGAAAGAGCTGACCAATCTGATCGAAGGGGTGAAATATTCTATTATTCCGGTATCAACCATTCCGGTAGCGCTTCTTTATCCTTTTGCGCAAAAGTATTTCGTAAAAGGAGTTACGATGGGATCAATCAAGGGATGACAGTGGCAGGTCCTGCAAAGAGGAATACGAAATACGGAAGAAAGCAAAGAACAAATCTAAAAATGAAAAAATGGAGGAAAAGTATGATGAAGAGAAAAAATATTCTGGCAACAGCGATGGCAATCACTCTGGCGGGTTCCATGCTTTTGGGTGGGTGCTCCGGTAAATCGGAATCCGGCGGAAATACTGCCGGCACCACAGTCCAGGAAACAACCAGCAAAGCTGATTCCACCCCGGAGAGCGCCGCTCAGACCGATCCCTCCCAGGAAAACGATGCCTGGACTGAAGTCAGTAAAGATAATACGCTGCGTATCATGATCGGTCAAAGCAATCCGATCTTTCCGGAATTAACCAACGTCATCACTGCTGAAGGGTGGTATCCGGGAAAAATTGAGTGGATGTTTCAGTCTTCGAGAGATCAGTTCCAGTTACATATGAATACTGGAGATTACGGGGATCTCATATTCTGCAATATGTTGGATTTAAGGGAATCGATGCTCAGCCAGTATGCAGCTTCCGGTATCATTATCCCTCTGGAGGATTATATCACGGAGGATATCATGCCCAACTTGTATAAAATGTTTACGGAGCAGCCAAGCGCCAAGGCGGTTTCTACATTCCCTGATGGACATATCTATACCTTGCCGCGTTTTGTCGGCTCTACAGGCGACTTCTTAGAGGATGTGATGTATATCAACAAGGCGTGGCTTGACAAGCTGGACCTGGAAGTCCCGACTACTATAGACGAGCTCTACGATGTGCTGGTGGCATTTCGGGACGGTGATCCGAACGGCAACGGAGAGGCCGATGAGATTCCGATGTCGTTTGGTGTAGGTACATCCGGGTATTCCTTCGTGGAAGAACTGATGGGTATTTGGGGGCTTCCGACCAAGCACTTTGCGACAGACGGATTCCGCTCCGTTGTAAATGGCGAGGTGGTTTTTGTGCCGGCTACAGAGAACTGGAAGGAATTCCTGAAATATATCAGGAAGCTCTATCAGGAGGGACTCATCAATCAGGATGTTTTCTCGCCTGCGGATGACTCTCAGTTCCTTGCGTTATGTGAAAGCGATCCATCGATTGTCGGCGTTGGCTGGAATTCCGCAAAGGTGTTTGCGAATCCTGATGATTATATAGCGATGCTTCCTCCGAAGGCACCCGGATATGAGGTGAAGTGGAGGCTGCACCCGGGCGCTATCGGTACAAAGAATACCGTGTGTATTACCGACGCCTGCAAAGATGTGGAAGGCGCCATGAGATGGCTGGATAATTTCTATACTGTAGAGAATACGATTGAGCAATGGTATGGGCCTGTTGGTCAGACATTTGAGATCGTGGATGGAATGTACCGCTTGATCGATCAGGATATGCTCGCATGGCCGACAACGCCGGAAGATGGGATAATGACACTCGGACTGCCGGGATATCTGCCAAGCAGCGCTTTTGATACGATCCTTGAAACTCCGAATTTTATGAAGGAAAAGATGGAAGCATACAGAATGTACGAACCCATTCTGGCGGATGCCGGCAGTATCTGGCCCAGGCCGTATACATCGGATGAACAGTCCGAAGAGATCAATGAGATCTATACAGACTTGTCTGCATATGTGATACAGCAAAAGGTTTATTTCATTACAGACAGCAGCGCGGATATTGACGCAGAGTGGGATAATTATCTGAAGACCTTGAGTGATCTTAGAGTAGATGAATTTGTCAGTATCAGCCAGGATGCATATGAATCGTACAATGAGACATATTCCAGTATGGTAAATTGACGCACAACTGGCCATATGGACATCTTAACCGGAATGGCGATATGACCCTGGGACGATGAGACGCGGCGCGGGCAGGGCTGTCAGCGAGGCAGCCCTGCCCGCATATGAGGGACGTATCGGTGTGAAACAAATTACCAGGCATAAGAAGGAGGAGATGTAATGAAAAAAATCACGTTTATTGGCGCAGGAAGTTTGGGCTTTACCAGAGAGCTGGTCAGGGATATTCTGACTTTTGAAGCGTTCCGCGATGCGGAAATACGGTTGATGGATATCAACGAGCAGCGTCTAAATTACAGCGAACGTGCGGTCAGAAAAATCATCGAGAAAGGGAATTACCCGGCGACGGTGGCGGCGACGATGAACCGCGCAGAGGCTCTGGAGGGCGCGGACGGAGTAGTAATCACGATCCTGTCCGGAGGACCGGATATTTTCCGCAACGATATCGAGATTCCCAAGAAATATGGTGTGGATATCTGCGTGGGCGATACCCGTGGACCGTCTGGTATATTCCGCTTTCTGCGCACCGCTCCGGCGATGCTGGAGATTTGCCGCGATATCGAGAAGTATTGCCCGGATGCAGTAGTGCTTAATTACACCAATCCGATGGCCATGCTTTGTCGCTATATTCAGTCCGAGACTAAAGTCAATATGACCGGACTCTGTCACAGTGTGCAGCATACGGCGGAGATGCTGGCACAGTGGATCGGCGCACCGATGGATGAGATTACCTATACCTGCGCAGGAGTCAATCACCAGGCCTTTTATATTGAATATAAGTGGAACGGAAGGGACGCCTATCCGCTCATCCGGGAAGCAGTGAGGAGGCCTGAGATCTACAATAAAGAGATTGTGCGCAACGAGATGTTCCTGGGACTGGATTACTATGTGACCGAATCATCCGGACATAACTCAGAGTATAACGCCTGGTTTAGGAAACGTCCTGATCTGATCGAGAAATACTGCACCTACGGCACTAACTGGAATCCGGGTAAATATGCGTTTATCCTGAACGGGTATCTTGAGAGGGAAGTGGACGGCAAATGGATGAAGGATATTGAAGAATGGCTGGCAAATGACGATTTCGATCTCGCCCGTGGCGGAGAATATGCGTCCAATATTTTCAATGCGGTATTTGGAGACCATACGCCCTTTGAATTCAACGCGAATCTGCGTAATTCCGGCCTGATTGATAACCTTCCTTACGGCTGTTGTGTAGAAGTACCTGCGCTGGCCTCTAAAGAAGGGATCCGTCCGTTCCATGTCGGAAAGCTGCCGGATCATCTGGCTGTGCTGGTCAACACAAGCGCGCGCTGTGAGGAATTGGCAGTAGAAGGCTGTATTGAGGGAGACAAAAGAAAAGTTTTCCACGCCGTCCTGTTCGATCCGCTGACATCCGCGGTGCTTTCTATCGAAGAAACACAGCGGATGGTTGATGAGATGTTTGAAGCCGGAAAAGATTATCTGGGTTATTTTAAGTAAGAAGCGCCGAGGATTCGGCGCGGATCGAAGAAAAACGGGAAAAACAGGGACAAAGCAGATTAAGAACGGGCAGTATTTTTTATGGACATCACAACACTTAATGAGCAGCGTTGTTTGCATGCAAGAAGAGCATTTTGGCTGGGCAGCGTATGTGCCGTGTCCTACCTGGCTGTGTACACGGCGCGAAATGTACTGAGTATATGTACGCCATCCATGGTGGCGGAAGGTTTTTCTACGACGGAAACCATCGGAACATTGTCCTCTGCTTTTTTCCTGTGTTACGCTGTGGGGCAGTTGGTAAACGGAATCATTGGAGATCGAGTCAGAGCGGGAACGATGTTAAGCGGCGGCCTGGTACTTGCCGGGCTGTGTCACCTGTCTTTTCCTTATTTGTCTGCTTACCCGCATCTTGCGTTGACAGCTTATGGGCTGACGGGGTATTTTCTCTCTATGATCTATGGCCCTATGACGAAGGTGTCGGCGGAAAGCGTCGAGCTTGTCTATGCGGTTCGATGCTGTTTGGCATATACGTTTGTGTCGTATTTGGGCAGTCCGCTGGCGGGAATTCTTGCCTTCGTCTTCCGATGGCAAAGAGTTTTCAATCTCAGCAGCATCGTCCTTCTTGGAATGGGTGCGTTTTGCTTCGTGCAGTTCCGCCTGATGGAAAGAACCGGTGCCGTGAGATATATACGGTATGGACATGGAGAAGACGGCGTGGCCGCAAAAACGGCGAAAGGAAGATGCGATGAGAAGGCGGCAGAAACGGAAAAAGGAAGTAAGCCGGCGGGTATCCGCATCCTGCTCGAGAGGGAAATTGTCCGGTTTACATTTGTGTCCATTTTGACCGGAATCGTGAGGACTACCGTGGTTTTCTGGCTGCCGTCCTATCTGACTCAGCAGCTTGGGTTTTCGGCGAAGACGGCGTCTGTCCTCTTTGCGGCAGGGACATTTCTGATCTCTCTATCAGTATTTGCAGCGGCATTTCTTTATGAATGTTTTCAACGGAATACAAATCTGGTGGTACTGATATCATTTTTGGCCGCGGGTTTGTTCTTTTTGCTGACATATGCTGTTCCATGGCCAGTATGGAATATTTCGTTTCTGATCCTGGCTATCCTGTTTTCAAACTGCGCTGCGTCCATGCTCTGGGGCAGATATTGTCCGGGGTTTGGAGACACTGGTATGTGTTCCAGCGTGACAGGATTTCTGGATTTTATGAGCTATATGGCTGCGTCCGTGTCCAGCACTGTATTCGCGGATGCAGTGTCCGCTATCGGTTGGGAGGGGTTGATTCTGGTATGGATCGGACTGATGGCGGTGGGAGTAGTGGTTATGCTGCCGTTTAAGAAGCGGGAGCGCGTCTAAAATCGGAATAACAGATTCGTATGAGCGAAACAAGCTTCAGGGAGGAAGAGGAGGGATTTTTTTGACGATACCAAGGCCGGAACATCCGCAGCCTCAGATGCGGAGGGATAACTGGATGAACCTGAATGGGGAATGGGAG
>CANQGA010000030.1 GCA_947600145.1 uncultured Lachnospiraceae bacterium
TCGTCCCACAGATCGATGTCGTGCTGGGTGTAGAAGGCCACCACGCGGCGGCCGGTGGTGCCGCTGGTGGACTGGATCCGCACGCAGTCGGACAGCGGCGCGGCCAGAAGGCCGTAGGGGTAGGCGTCCCGCAGATCGTCCTTGGTCAGGAAGGGCAGCTTATGCAGATCGTCTACGGATCTGATGTCGCCGGGCGTCACGCCGGCCGCATCCATCTTCTTCCGGTAGAATTCCACGTTTTCATACACACGTTTCACGGTTGCCGTCAGACGTTCGTCCTGCCACGCGCGGATCTGCTCGCGGGAGGCGCACTCGATCTCCGGCTGATAGTAACGTTCCATAGGCTTTAGATTCCTTTCTTGAAAATGATTTCGCGCGGGGTTCCGGATGGAGGGTCGCTTCAGTCTGCACGTTCAAAGGCCCCGCTTTGTCATATCCAGTATAACATGAAATGTTTTTGACTGTAAACGGTTAAATGAAAACAGTTCCGTTTCGCATAGAATTTCCGGATCTGGACATAGTAATTTCAGACGAAATACAGTAGGAGGAGCTATGCAGAGAGGAAAAGCAAGCATCGAATTCGAAGAGCCGCCTGTTATCCTGAGTGATGCCAGCGTCGCCGGCAAAAAGGAGGGCGAAGGTCCCCTGGGGGCCTGCATCGACGTGATCGAGCAGGACGATATGCTGGGTATGGAGAACTGGGAACAGGCTGAATCCGCCATGCAGAAGCGGGCCGCCGATCTTGCCCTCGAGAAAGGAAATATCCGGCGCCGGGAAGTGCGCTATCTTTTCGCCGGGGATCTTTTAGGGCAGCTGATCGCCACCTCGTTCGGCACGGTGGATCTGGAGATCCCGCTGTTCGGCCTTTACGGGGCCTGTTCGACGATGGGCGAGGCGCTGGCGCTGGGAGCGATGACCGTCCACGCCGGGTACGCGCAGCGGGTGATGGCCGTGGCGTCCAGCCATTTCGCGACGGCTGAGAAGCAGTTCAGGTTTCCGCTGGCGTACGGCAACCAGCGCCCTTATTCGGCCACCTGGACCGTGACTGGCTGCGGCGCGGTCGTCATCGGCAGGGCGGCGCAGGACGGGCGGGAGCAGGATCTGCCGCGGATCGCCGGCGTGACGCCGGGACGGATCGTCGACCTGGGCGCACAGGATTCCATGAACATGGGCGCGGCCATGGCGCCGGCGGCGGTCCACACGATCCGGCAGAATTTTGAGGATTTCGGCGTGGACGAGACGTATTATGACAAGATCATCACAGGGGATCTGGGCGAGGTGGGCCGGAAGATCCTGCTGGACATGATGAAGCAGGACGGACGGGATCTGACGGAGATCCATATGGACTGCGGCATTGAGATCTTTGATCGTGAGAAGCAGGATACCCATTCCGGGGGAAGCGGCTGCGGCTGTTCGGCGGTGACGCTGTGCGCCCGCGTCCTGCCGCGGCTCCGTTCCGGAGAATGGCGGCGCGTGCTCTTTCTGCCCACCGGCGCGCTGCTCTCGACGGTCAGCTTTAACGAAGGGAAGAGCATACCGGGCATCGCCCACGGCGTCATCCTGGAGAGCGGAACGGTGTGATTTCAGATGTGATCCGGCAGGTTTCATCCGGCGGAAGATAGGAGAAAAAATGGACTATGTAAGAGCGTTTGCGGCGGGCGGACTGATCTGCAGTCTCGTCCAGATCCTTCTGGACAAGACGAAAATGATGCCCGGCCGCGTGATGGTGACATTGGTGGTAACAGGAAGTATTCTTGGATGTCTGGGGCTCTACGAGCCGTTCGTCCAATGGGCGGGAGCGGGCGCGTCGGTTCCGCTCCTGGGTTTCGGGAACACTCTTTGGAAAGGCGTAAAAGAGGGAATCGCGGACGACGGCTTCCTCGGCGTGTTCAAAGGCGGATTTACGGCCAGCGCGGCGGGGATCTCCGCGGCGCTGATCTTCGGGTATCTGGGCTCCCTGATCTTTAAGCCGAAGATGAAAGAATAAAAGAAAAGAGAGACAGAAAAAGGGCGCCTCAGCCGCTGCGGACAGGGGCGCCCTTTCTGTGTCATGGTGTAAACGGAGGGGATGGGACGGAACCCGGCCCCGATGAGACGCCTGGGCCTCCCGGCCCGTAAGAACCCGGCCCTGACGGAACTTCCGGTTCCTCCGGCGGCACAACGACAGCCGCGGCCGTATGCACGGTGCAGTATCCCGGTATCGAGTACGCAGAGTCGTCGGTACCCGCGGACGCGTCCTCTCCTTCCGGAAGCTTGATAAATGCCCTTGTGTACCGGTTCGGGCAGAATTCTGTCGGAAGAAGTCCGGTCTCGGCGCAGACCGATACGCCTATATGGACGTCGCACATTTCGGTCGGTATGTTGTCGCGGGCGAAATATTCGGTGTAGACAGCGTTTCCTCTCGGATCATTGTCGCAGACGCCGCTGATCGCCAGTTTCCCGGATTTCCGGCAGATCTCGGCGGTCTCGATGCTGTACGGCGGCACAAATCCCGGATCCGCCAGGCCCTCATGGATCCGGTTCATGATGTTCTTCCAGATGATCTTATGGTAGGAAGTCTCGCCTTTGGCGAGCTTCTGGTTTAAGTCGTAGCCGGTCCAGACGCCGGCGGTGTAGTAGGGCGTGAAGCCCACGAACCAGACGTCGTTGTTGCCGGTGGTCGTGCCGCTCTTGCCGGCGCAGGACATATTGTCGAGTCTCGCGACAGTGCTGGTGGAGCTGGGACCGCCGCCGAACATCTGCATGGGGATCATGGAATCCTTCATGGCGTCCGTCAGCAGGAAGGCCGTGGAGTCTTTAAGAACCCTGCGGGTATCCGGCTCATTGTCCAGAAGGATCTTGCCGTTGCGGTCCAGGATCTGCGTGAAGAACACGGGTTCCTTGTATACGCCGCCGTCCGCGATAGCCGCGTAGGCGCCGGTCAGTTCCAGATTCGTGACGCCGTTGGTGATGCCGCCCAGGGCAAGCGCCGGAACGACATCGGAAGAAGACAATGTGGTGATGCCGAAATTCTGCGCGTATTCCAAACCGAGCTGCGGCGTCACGGTCTCCATCAGGCAGCGGACCGCTACGATGTTCATCGAATAGATGATGCCGTTGCGGATGCTGGAATAGCCCATGTACCGCTCGCCGTACCAGTTGCTGAAGGTCTTGGTGCCCACGGTGTAGGGCGCGTCATAGTAGACGGTTCCCAGCGTGCTTCCGCAGGCGTCGACAGCCGGCGCGAACGACGTGAGGACTTTGAACGTGGAGCCCGGCTGTCTGGGGACGTCGGTGGCGCGGTTTAAGGTCAGGTTGGCGACTTTCGCTCCGCGGCCGCCGCTTAAAGCCTTCACCTGGCCGGTGGATTGTTCGATCAGAACGAAGGAGACCTGGGGCTGCAGGGAAATATTGATATATTCGCCGATCACCTCGTCGCCTTCCTGAAGCAGATACGCTTTATAATTTTCAACGTCTTCCCGGGCCGCCTCCTCGCTGGAATAGAGGGCGTCAAAGGAGCTGTCCCCCAGGACCTCCTGGTGCCAGGTGCGGATATGTCCGTGGTTATAGTGGGTCGTCGTGCCGTCCGCGTGGGTCACGGATAAGCGGTATTCGACGGAATATTTGGTGACCGGGTAAGCGTCGGGCCTGTTCACTTCCTCATCCACGATCGCCTGCAGATCCGGATCCTGGGTCGCCATGATCTGGAGTCCGCCGCTGTAGAGAAGGTTGTGGGCCTGGGTCTCCGTGTAGCCCATCTTCCGGATCAGCGTATCCCGGACCTGCCGGGTCAGCTCGTCCACGAAATAGCTGTTGATCGTGGTGGTGTCCTTGACGTTGGAATCCACCAGCTGGATCCGGGAATAGACGTCGTCGGCGATCGCCTCGTTGTACTCTTCATCGGTGATATAACCCTGATCTTTCATATACTGCAGGATGACTTCCCGCTTCTCGGCGTTCCGCTCCTGACCGGAGATGGGGTTTAAGCTGCGCGGATTCTGGGTAATGCCCGCGATGACCGCGCACTCCGAGAGCGTTAAATCGGAAACCTCCTTGTTGAAATAGCGCCGGGAGGCTACCTTGACGCCCAGGCAGTTATTGCCCAGGTTGATCGTATTCAGGTAATTGGTCAGGATCAGCTTCCTGTCCATGGTCTTCGTCAGCTGGACGGCCAGATACTGTTCCTGGAATTTCCTCTCCAGGGTCTCGCCGATGCTGTCCTCGCGGCCGCCGTTGAAGACGTTGTTCTTGATCAGCTGCTGGGTGATGGTGCTTCCGCCGCCGTCGGACGAATTATGCGTCAGGACGCCGCGCACCGCGCGCAGGATCGAACGCATGTCAATGCCGTTGTGCTGCCAGAAGCGGGCGTCCTCGATGGCGACGAAGGCGTCGATCAGATCCTGGGGGAATTCGTCATAGGTCCCGGGATCGCGGTTGGAGTCGGCCTGGACCAGCGTGGCGATCAGGTTGCCCTGGGTGTCGTAGACGGTGGTCGCGAGTCCCTGGGGCACAATGCTGTCTATATTGATCTCCGGGGCGCTGTCTATGATGGCCTTTATCATGCCGACACCCATGCTTGCCCCGAATCCCGCGCAGAGAACGATAGTAAGAAGAAAGAGCTTGACAGCGGAGAAGATCAGCATGTTGCCGATCCGGCGGCTGCTCGATCTGGACTCTTTCAGTTTCTGCTCTGTCGCTTTTTTCCCGTAATTCATGAAACCCCTCCTTCATCGCTTCATTATAGCAAAATTTTCCATGTAATTCAATACGAGGTTTCTTACAGGTTTCTTTCAGCCGAAAACAGTTGCCAGAACGGCCGGCTTTGTATTATTATTGACGCAGAAACGGTCATTCATGCCGGAAAGGGAAGATAATTATGGCGGACGGATACAGGATCCTCTGGGAAGGCGGAGAAGGAGAGCTGATTGAGAAAAAGTCCCGCTTTATCGCGACGACGCAGCCGGTGTCGACGGAGGAGGAAGCGGCGGCCTTTGTGGAGCGGATGCGGAAGAAATACTGGGATGCCAGGCATAACTGCTACGCCTATGTGCTGGGGGAGCAGGGCCGCGTCCAGAAATGCAGCGATGACGGCGAGCCCGCCCAGACAGCGGGCCGTCCGATGCTGGATGTGCTTTTAGGGGACGGCGTCCGGGATATCTGCGTGGTCGTCACCCGGTATTTCGGCGGCGTGCTTCTGGGTACAGGGGGGCTTGTGCGCGCCTATTCGGCAGCGGTGCAGGAGGGACTTAAGCACAGTAAGATCATAGAGAAATGTCCCGGCCGGCAGGTGGAGATCCTGACGGATTACACGGATCTCGGCAGGGTCCAGTATATCCTGGCCCGGATGCAGCTGGCGGTGACGGATACCCGCTACACGGACCGGACGGAGATATCGGTCATGGTGCCGGAGCGCGATGTAGGAGAGCTTACCGCGCGGATCACGGAGGGAACCGGGGGAAGGGCGCGGATCACTGCGGGAGATCCGGTATATTTCGGCGTCGCGGACGGCGGGGTGCTTCTGCTGTAGAGGCCGGATTTCTGCATTTTGCCCAAAAGATGAACCCTGAAAAACGCAGATTTCTCCTTGCGTTCGCGTCATCCCGGTGCTATAGTAGGATGTTGTAAACGACCGGATCGTACAGGCCTTTCCGTTTGGCCGGGCCGGTCACGAAACGAGAAAGAAGACAGCCGGTTATGAAGATGAAAAGAGAAGACGTAAGAAATGTAGCCATTATCGCGCACGTAGACCACGGCAAGACGACCCTGGTGGACGGCCTGCTCCGTCAGAGCGGCGTGTTCCGCGCGAACCAGGAGGTCGTGGAGCGGGTCATGGACTCCAACGATATCGAGCGCGAGAGGGGCATTACCATATTATCGAAGAACACAGCGGTGTTTTATAAGGGAACCAAGATCAACATCGTCGACACGCCCGGACACGCCGATTTCGGCGGCGAGGTGGAGCGGGTGCTCAAGATGGTGGACGGCGTCATCCTGGTGGTGGACGCTTATGAGGGGCCCATGCCCCAGACCAAGTTCGTGCTGCGCAAGGCCCTGGAACTGGATCTGTATGTGATCGTCTGCGTCAACAAGATCGACCGCCCGGAAGCCAGGCCCGCCGAGGTCGTGGACGAGGTCCTGGAGCTTCTGATGGATCTGGAGGCGTCCGACAAGCAGCTGGACTGCCCGTTTGTGTTCGCGTCGGCCAAGGCCGGATACGCGGTAAAGGATCTGAGCGACAAAGGCGTGGACATGAGTCCGCTTTTCGAGACGATCATCGAGCATATCCCGGCTCCGGAGGGAGATCCGGAGGCGGGGACCCAGGTGCTTATCAGCACCATCGATTACAATGAATACGTGGGCCGTATCGGCGTCGGCAAGGTGGACAACGGCTGCATCCGCGTGAATCAGGAGTGCGCGCTCGTGAACCATCACGAGCCGGACAAGATGCGGAAGGTGAAGATCAGCAAGCTTTATGAGTTTGACGGCCTGAACAAGGTGGAGGTCTCCGGGGCGACCGTGGGCGCCATCGTGGCCATTTCCGGCATCACCGATCTGCATATCGGAGATACGCTCTGTTCCCTGGAGCATCCGGAGGCGATCCCGTTCCAGAAGATCTCCGAGCCGACCATCGCGATGAACTTTATGGTCAACGACAGCCCGATGGCGGGACAGGAGGGCAAATACGTCACATCCCGCCACATCCGCGACCGTCTGTTCCGCGAACTGAATACGGATGTGAGCCTGCGTGTGGAGGAGACCGATTCCCCCGACTGCTTCAAGGTGTCGGGCCGCGGCGAGCTGCATCTGTCGGTGCTGATCGAGAATATGCGCCGCGAGGGCTATGAGTTCGCGGTCAGCAAGGCCGAGGTATTATATAAGTACAATGAGCGGAACCAGAAGCTGGAGCCCATGGAGCTGGCTTATGTGGACGTGCCGGAGGAATTCACCGGCGTCATTATCCAGAAGCTGACCTCCCGGAAGGGAGAGCTGCAGGGCATGAGCCCGGCCCAGGGCGGGTATACCAGGCTGGAGTTTTCCATCCCTTCCCGCGGCCTCATCGGCTACCGGGGGGAGTTTTTGACGGACACCAAAGGCAACGGCATCATGAACACGATCTTCGACGGGTACGCGCCCTACAAGGGGGATCTGAGCTACCGCAAGACCGGTTCCCTGATCGCGTATGAGGGCGGAGAGTCGGTGGCTTACGGCCTGTTCGCGGCCCAGGACCGCGGCGTGCTGTTCATCGGCCCCGGCGTGAAGGTCTACGCGGGCATGGTCATCGGCCAGAGCCCCAAGTCCGAGGATATCGAGCTGAACGTCTGCAAGACGAAGAAGCTGACCAATATGCGCTCCGCGGGAGCGGACGAGGCGCTGAAGCTGTCTCCGCCGAAGGAGATGAGCCTGGAGCAGTGTCTGGATTTCATCGACACGGACGAGCTTCTGGAGGTCACTCCGAAGAATCTGCGGATCCGGAAGCGGATCCTGGATCCGACCCTCCGCAAACGGGCGTCATTTAAGAAAGACTGACCGCCGCGGAACTGAATAATCGGATATTATTTCGCGAAGATGCGACAAGCCCTGGCAGAAGACCGCCGGGGTTTTGTGCTTGAAAAGTACCGAAAAGGCGATCCGGAACACCGCCGCGCGTCTTCTGTCGAAATCACACGAGCGTTTTCTGGTCTTTCCGGTTCTATTTTTTCATAGAATAATGATAGCTACCAGGCTGTAAATCAATTTAAGAACGAAAGGGAGAGATACCATGTCAGAAAAAGCGATTGAAAATAACAAAGTCAGCGTCATCGGCAAGATCATAAGCGGCTTTACCTTCAGTCACGAGGTGTTCGGCGAAGGCTTTTATCTGGTTGATCTGGAGGTCAACCGTCTGAGCGACCAGGCGGATATCATTCCGCTCATGATCTCGGAGAGACTTCTCAACGTCTCGGAGGATTACATAGGCTGTACCGTGGAGGCCATCGGCCAGTTCCGTTCCTATAACCGTCACGAGGGCGCCAAGAACCGGCTGGTCCTGTCCGTGTTCGTGCGGGAGATCAATTTTATGGAGGAGTTTACCGACTATACAAAGACGAACCAGATCTTTCTGGACGGATATATCTGCAAGGTTCCGATCTACCGCAAGACCCCTCTGGGGCGCGAGATCGCGGACATCCTTCTGGCGGTGAACCGCCCGTACGGCAAGTCTGATTATATCCCCTGCATTGCGTGGGGGCGCAATGCCCGCTACGCGGCGGGATTCGAGGTGGGCGCCAGGGTCTGCATCTGGGGCCGGGTACAGAGCCGCGAATACACGAAGAAGCTGAGCGACTCCCAGTGCGAGAAACGCGTAGCCTACGAGGTTTCGGTGAGCAAGCTGGAATGTATGGATTCATAGGACTGAACCGCGCGTGAAAGCACGGTTCGGGTCCGGCGCCGCGCGCAGGGCACGGACATGGTTTCGCGCCGGCGGCGCGTGCAGGGCACGGATATGGCTTCGCGCCGGCGGCGCAGAGAAAAGAGGTGCAAAAGAATGGAGAACGGAAGGGTAGAGGTGATCTGCGGCCATGGCCGGGGCAAGACGGCGCTGGCTATGGGGAAAGGGCTGCAGGCTCTGGAGGAGCAGAAAAAGGTGATCATGATCCAGTTTCTGAAGGGCTGCGCCCGCAGCGTCGAGAGAAAGACTCTCGAGCGGCTGGAGCCGGAATTCAAGGTCTTCCGCTTCGAGAAGGCGGACGCGTTTTTTGAGAGACTGACGGAGGAGGAGAAGACAGAGGAAACGGGCAATATCCGCAACGGCTTCCATTTCGCCAGAAAGGTGGCCGCCACAGGGGAATGCGATCTTCTGATCCTGGATGAGGTGCTGGGGCTGGTGAACCAGAACATCGTCTCCGCGGAAGAATTTGAGCAGCTTCTCAGGGCAAAGGACGACGGAATGAGCCTGATCTTGACGGGCACGGAGTTTCCCAGGGAGCTGGCGCCGTACGCGGACGCGTTTTTTACGATCTCCGAATGGGAAGAGGGCGCGGATCGGGAGATTCCGGTTGACAAAGCCCGGGAATGATGATAGGATTGGAACAAGTGAACAGAGAGTGGTAGAGGTCGCGCGATATCATGAGTATGGGGGCTGATGCAGCAGGTGCAGGAGAGGTCCCCGGAAAGGGAGAGCGCCGAAGAGAAGTGTCCCTGCCGGCACGGATCTGGGCATACGGCAAACAGGCGTATGACTGTCATCTGATAAGGATGGAGAGCTACACTTAAAGGATCGACTGATACATGAACTTTAAGAACCGGCTTTCCGCGGCCGGTTCTTTTTCGGTTCGGGGAAATCCAAGAAGGAGGAATTCTGTTATGGCTGTTTTCGAAGGTGCGGGAGTCGCTCTGGTTACTCCGTTTCTGGATAACGGGGCGGTGAATTACGACAAGCTGGACGAGATCCTGGAGGAGCAGATCGCCGGCGGAACGGATGCCGTGATCATCTGCGGGACGACAGGAGAGTCTTCGACCATGTCCCATGAAGAGCATCTGGACGTGATCCGTTTTGCCTGCGAGAGGGTGAAGGGAAGGATCCCTGTGATCGCCGGGACCGGCTCCAACTCGACGGGCGAGGCGATCCATCTGTCGGTGGAGGCGGAGAAGGCCGGTTCGGACGGACTGCTTTTAGTGACTCCTTATTACAACAAAGCGACTCAGGGAGGCCTGATCGCCCATTATAAGGCGATCGCGGCGGAAGTGAAGATCCCGATCCTGCTGTATCATATTCCGAGCCGCACCGGCGTGACCATGACGCCGGCGACTATGGCGACGCTCTGCAGGGAGGTTCCCAACATCGTGGGCGTCAAGGAGGCCAGCGGCAATTTCTCATCCATCGCCGCGATGATGAACATGGCGGACGGCTGTATCGACCTGTATTCCGGCAATGACGATCAGATCGTCCCGATCCTGTCCATGGGCGGCAAGGGCGTGATCTCGGTGCTTTCCAATGTGGCCCCGAGGCAGACTCATGATATCTGTCAGAAATTCTTCGACGGCGACACGGCCGGGAGCCTGGCGGAACAGCTCAGGGCGATCCCGCTGATCTCGGCGCTCTTCTGCGAGGTGAACCCGATCCCGGTGAAGGCGGCCATGAACCTGATGGGCAGGGCGGTCGGACCGCTGCGCCTGCCATTGACTGAGATGGAGCCGCAGAATAAGGAGAAGCTGGCGGCGGCCATGCGGGAGTACGGAATTCTGTAAGACCGGCCGGAAGGCGCCTGCCTGTAAGCCTGGCCGGAAGGCGCCTGCACAGGCGTGTTCCGCTTAAGGACGCGTGGATTTTCGGATACAAAAGGAAAGGATCTGATCATTATGGTAAAGATATTGCTGCACGGCTGCAACGGGGCGATGGGGCAGGCTGTGTCGGAGATCGTAAAGGGAACGGACGCGGCGGAGATCGCCGCGGGCGTGGATGTGGACTGCCGGAGTCTGAACGGATACCCGGTATATGAAAATCTGGCCGGCGTTGCGGAAGAGGCGGATGTGATCGTTGACTTTGCCGCGGCCGCGGCGGTGGACGGGCTCCTGCGCTTTGCGGAGGCGAAGCGGATCCCGCTCGTGCTCTGCACCACGGGCCTTTCCGACGCGCAGCTTGCCAGGGTGAGGGAGTGCGCCGGATATATCGCCGTGCTCCGTTCCGCCAATATGTCGCTGGGCGTTAATCTGCTCCTGAAGCTGGTGCAGGATGCTGCCCGGGTCCTGGCCGCGTCGGGGTTTGACGTGGAGGTCGTTGAGAAACACCACAACCGGAAGCTGGACGCTCCCAGCGGGACGGCGCTGGCCCTGGCGGAATCCGTGAACGAGGCCGCGGACGGCTCATATCATTTTGTCTATGACCGTCATGACCGTCATGAGAAGAGAGACCCGAAGGAGATCGGGATCTCGTCGGTCCGCGGCGGCAGCATCGTGGGGGAGCACGACGTGATCTTCGCCGGACCGGACGAGGTGGTGACGCTGAGCCACACGGCCTATTCGCGGGCTGTGTTTGCGAAGGGCGCCGTGGAAGCTGCCCTGTTTCTGGCAGGCCGGCCGGCGGGACTTTATTCGATGGCGGACGTGATCGCGGCGCAGAACCAGGAGAAATAACAGAATCAAAATTTTGAAACGGAGGAATTTTTTCTCACCATAATCCGCGCTCCGCCTGCGCACAATAAGCGCAGTAAACGAAAGGAGAATGCCATTATGAAGAGAATAAGGTTCTATCTGTGTGCAGTTCTGCTGGCGCTTTCCGTAACGGCCATGACGGCCTGCGGAAGGAATTCCGGCAATGACCAGTCCGGGCAGCCTTCGACCGCCCAGAACAGTTCCGTGGGAAACGATACCACCGGAAGCGCTGATACCGGAAAGCTGAAAAACGGTTCCGAAAGCGGAAGCGCCAGGGAGAGTACCGGCGTTCTGGACGGGCTGGCGGATGACGTGGAACAGGGATTGCATGATATGGAAGGCGATTCTGAAGGCCCCGGCAGCAACGCGGACGAGAGCGGTAAATGACAGGAAGCTTCAGGCAGGAAGGGAGACGGTTCGGTTTCTCTTCCTGCCTGTAAATTACATCGGTATACATAGCGGGCGCCTGAGGCGCGCTTTTGGTAATATACCGGGGACAGGGGGAGTGTGTATGGAATATCTGATCGGTGTAGACGGCGGTGGAACCGCGACGAAGATCTGTGTGGCGGACCCAAACGGCTCTGTCTGCGCGCGGCATGCGGCCGGGGCGCTGAATATCAACGGGCAGAGTCCGGAGGCGTTTCGGGAGACGATGAGGGAGATCCTGGAATTCCCGGCGAAGATCGGCCTTGAGAAGGACGAATGTATCGGCATCGGCATGGGCGCGGCGGGCATCACCAATCCCGGGACGCGCACTTCCATTCTGGAGGCGGTGAGGGCATTCGGCTTCGCGGCGCCGGTGCGGCTGTACGGGGATGCGGAGACGGCTCTTGTGTCCGTGTACGAGGACTGCCGCGGAATCATTCTGATCGCGGGGACCGGTTCGGTCTGTTACGGAAGAAGGCCGGACGGCAGTTCGGTGCGCGCCGGCGGGTACGGCCATCTGATCGATGATGAGGGAAGCGCCTATGACATGGCCATACGGATCCTCAGGGTCATCGTCCGGGGAGAAGACGGCCGGGCGGAGCCGTCGGTGCTGCGGGATCTGGTATTTGACCGGCTGAACATTTCGTCGGTCGGCGGGCTGGTGGGATATCTTTATGCGCCGGAGCGGAAGAAGGGGGAGATCGCTTCGCTGGCGTCCCTGATCGACCGGGCGGACGCTGCGGGGGACCGGGCGGCGCTTGAGATAGAGGACGCGTGCGCGGATGCCCTGTGCCGTCTGGCCTGCCCGGTGCTGGACCGGCTTCCGGAGGAGAAGAATATTGCGCTGGCAGGCAGCGTGCTGCTGAAGAACCTGAGGGTGCAGAAGAAGGTCGGGGAGCGGCTCGTTAAGATGCGCAGCGGCGCCCGTGTCCTGGCGGCAGGACGCGACGCTTCTGAAGGGGCAGTCCGGCTGCTGCTGAGCGAGAAGCTGCAATAAGAATTCAGCCTTCCTGGTATTTGACAAATCAGGAAAAAAGTATTATACTCAAAATGCGAAATAAAGTTTCTGACAGAACTGCGAAGCCGGAAAATGTTTTTCGACCCGGCGCCGCCGCGGTCAGGAAAGAAGAGAAACCTTCAAACGCAGCGCGGATACAGGTCCGCAGGGAATGGGAGGCAATGCATTTTGGAACAGATATCGAAGATCAAGACAGAGCAGAGGAATTCCAGTACGGTCGATATCGACCGTGCCGGCAGCCTGGAGATCGTCAGGCTGATGAACGAGGAGGACAAGAAGGTAGCTCTGGCTGTTGAGCAGGTGCTGCCGCAGATCGCGGAGGCGGTGGACGTCATATACCGTCAGATCAGCGGAGGAGGGCGTCTCGTCTACAGCGGCTGCGGGACCTCCGGCCGTCTCGGGGCGCTGGACGCCGCGGAGATCCCGCCGACGTTCGGCGCGGATCCGGGCCTGGTCGTGGCTCTTCTGGCCGGCGGGCCGTCTGCCATGACGAAGGCCTCCGAGGGAGCGGAGGATTCCCGGGAGAGAGGCGCCGGGGATCTGCAGGGGATCGGCTTTGGAAGCGGGGACGTTCTGGTCGGGATCGCCGCCAGCGGACGGACCCCCTATGTGCTGGGCGCCATGGAATACGCGAAAAGCGTCGGCGCTCCTGTGATCGGGATCACCTGTTGCCCGGGGTCGCAGGTCGATCAGGCCGCCGATATCGGAATTTCGCCGCAGCCGGGACCGGAAGTGATCACAGGATCGACCCGCCTGAAGAGCGGCACGGCCCAGAAGATGGTGCTGAACATGCTCTCGACAGCCGTGATGATCCGTCTGGGCAAGGTGTACAGCAATCTGATGGTGGACGTGAAGGCTACCAATGAGAAGCTGGCTGCCCGGGCTGTGACGATCGTACGTTCTGCCACAGGCGCCGGAAGCGAAGAGGCGGAACAGGCGCTTGCGAAGGCGGGATACCGGGTGAAGGCGGCGATCGTCATGATCCTGTGCGGCGTTGATGTGCGCGAAGCGGAAACACTTCTCGAGGAGGCCCGCGGGCGGATCGCCGATGTGGTGCTTAAGAGCGCGGACGGGGCGGAAAAGGATGCCTATGTCCGGCGGATCACGCAGGAAAACGGATGAGGCGCCGGTAAAGGGCGCCTCATCGCTCAGATCTTATGGGCCTGTATGCTTTTCAGGCTGTTTTCCAGTTTGGGGGCCGCGTGCTCGTAATTCAGGTGAGCGACGGCGGTAAACAGGATATCCACCGCCATCAGCTGGGCGATCCGGCTGCTCATGGCGCCGCTTCGCGGCATCGTCTCCGAGGAGGCGATATAAAGACAGATGTCTGAGCCTGAGGCCAGCGGGTTCTTACTGAAGGTGGTGAAAGCGATCGACGGCGTCTGGCATTTCCTGGCCAGGGTCAGGATCTCCAGGACCTCGCTTGTCTTGCCGGAAGTGGAGAACAGGACCGCGACGTCGTCCGGCCCCATGTTGGAGGCGTAGGACAGCTGCACGTGCAGATCCTGGCTGAAGCAGACATGCTTGTCGATGCGAAGGAGTTTGCTGAAGAGATCCTCCGCGACCAGGGCGGAAGCGCCGTGGCCGAAAAGCCGGACAGATTTGGCGTCCAGGATCATCCTCGCGGCCTTCTCGACGGCGTCGGGATCCAGAAGCTTGGCTGTGTCCTGCACGTCGCGGATCGTATTGTTCTTCACTGTGGTGATCAGCTGCTCTGTGCCGGTCGCTTCGCGGATATCAGAGAAGACCAGTTCCTGTTCGCCGCTGTCGGTGGTCTTGAACAGTTCGTTGACCAGGCTCTTCTTCAGATCTTTCAGTCCGTCGAAGCCGATGGCTTTGCAGAACCGGACCCACGCTACCTTGCTGACGCCGGACTTCTCGGCCAGCTCCGCGATGGGCCGGTTGAATACGTCCTCGACGTGGTCCAGAAAGTAGGAGGCGGCCTTTTTTTCGGCATTGCTGAGGCCGTCATAGATACTGTGTACGCGCAGTTCGATATTGGTGGTCATGGGAATTCTCCTTCACAAAATACATTTGTCTAGTTATCCCATAGAACTTATTTTTTGTCAAGAGATAAATGGAAAAAAGTTTCAAAAAAAAGTTTCTTTATAAAGCGGTCTGTAAAAGGAGGCAGGATATGACAAGAAAAGAGCAGATCGGCCAGCGGCTGGTGACCGGCTTTCCGGGGACGGAGCTGACCGACGACTACAAACGGATGGTGCGCGATCATAAGATTGCCAACGTGACGCTGTTCCGCGAGAATATCGAAAGCTGCGCCCAGCTCAGGCGGATCTGCGGCGAGATCCAGAGCCTGGTGCGAGAGGAGACCGGACATGCCGCGTTTATCACCATCGACCAGGAGGGCGGAGTCGTCAGCCGTCTGCCGTCCGACGGCGTCAACGTGCCCGGGGCCATGGCCGTCGCGGCTACCAAAGATCCGGAAAACGCGTACCGCGCCGGGCTTCTGACCGGACGGCAGCTGAGGTCGCTTGGCGTGAATTTCGACTTCGCTCCGGTGGCGGATGTGAATATCAATCCGGCCAATCCGGTGATCGGCGCGCGGAGCTATGGGGACGACCCACGCGAAGTGGGCAGGTATGTCTGCCGGATGTTTCAGGGACTCTCGGACGGAGGCGTCTTAAGCTCAGCCAAACATTTTCCGGGACATGGAGATACGGATGTGGATTCCCATCTGGCGCTGCCGAAGGTGGACAAAAGCCGGGATGAGCTGGAGAAGGCCGAGCTGGTGCCGTTCAGGATGGCGATTAAGGCCGGCGTCCCCGCGATCATGACGACGCATATCCTGTTTCCGCAGATCGAGCCGGAATACCTGCCGGCCACGATGTCCCGCCGCATTCTCACCGGACTTCTGCGGGGAGAGCTGGGATATGACGGACTGATCGTCAGCGACTGCATGGAGATGCAGGCGATCCGGGACTATTTTGGAACCGTGAAAGGCGCTGTCGCGGCGCTGGGTGCCGGCGTGGATATGGTGCTGATCACGCACAGCACGCTCTTAAGCGGGGAAGCCGCTGTGGAGGCGGAGAAGGCATTGATGGAGGGACGTCTCGATCCTGACGAAATGGAACGGAGCGCCGGGCGGATCCTGGCCTTGAAAGAGAAATGGGCGGACGGCCCTTCTGACGCGAAAGCAGCCGCGTTCGACCGCGATGAGGCCCGTGCCGAGAGCCTCGCGATGCTCCAGAAGACGATCACTGAGGTCAGCCGGCCGCGGACGGGCGCCGCATCCTGCGGGGAGCGCCCTCTGTGCATCGGCTGCAGCTCCTTCCGCTCTTCCCTTGTGGGCAATGTGGACGACGGACGGGATAATCTGTTCGGCATCCTGATGGCGGAACTTCTGGGCGGCGATCACGCCGATATGACCGTGGAGCCGGATGGGGAGAGGATCGCGCGGCTCGTGGCTGAGGCCGCGGATCACACGGCTGCCGTCGTCGGACTCTGCGAGGGACGGCGGTATGAGGGACAGAGAAGGCTGGTAAAGGCGCTGGCCGACGCGCGGATCCCTGTGATCGCCGTATCTCTCCGCTCGCCTTATGACCTGGCCGGGCTTCCGGAGACGGTCTGGGCGCTGGCGGCCTATGAATACAGTCCGGACAGCATCCGGGCGGCGGCGAAGGTAATCAAAAAAGAAACCGTCCCGACGGGACGGCTTCCGGTGCGTCTCTGAATCTGTATCGGACCGGGATCCTGCGCGGGCAGATGGGCAGCGCCTATCTGCCCGCGTTCATCTGCCGGATCAGGTCCTCCATCGGGACCACAGGTTTAGGCGGATTCTTGTGACGGCCGAGTATTTTCTCCATCCAGACCACATCGTGCCAGGCGCCCAGCTTATAGCCGCATTTGGTGAAGCGGGCCGCGTCCCGGTAGCCGAATCCCCGGTGGAAGCGGATGCTGTCCGGGTTCGGATAGGTGATGCAGGCGTTGAGATTCAGGATGTTCTGGGCGCTCAGCCACCGCTCCAGTTCCTGATAGAGCGCGGTGCCGATGCCGCAGTCATGCCATTCCCGGTCCACATAGATCGTGGTCTCCACGGCCCAGTCGTAGGCCTCACGGCCTTTGAACGGGGCGGCGTAGGCGTAGCCGGTGATCCCATGATCCGAAACGGCTGCCAGGTAAGGGTGCTTTTTCAGGATATTCTCGATTCGCGCGCGGAATTCTTCCGCTGTGGGTACTGTGATCTCGAATGTGACCGCTGTCTCTTCCACATACGGTCTGTAGACGCGGAGCAGTTCCTCCGCGTCGTCGGCAGCTGCCAGACGGATGTTGATATCGTGTGATTTCATACGCGCACCTCTCTGTATTCCGGAATCCCATTCTCTAATGGTAGATTTTCTTGTGCTCGAAGATCGGTTCCGAGGTCAGGTCCACGCCCAGCTTCTGGAAGGAACGGATGTCCACCCGCGACAGCATGACGGAAGTGTGGGCCTGGCATCCGGCAAGCGCGGACAGCTGGTCCAGCGCCTTCTGGGCGTTGGCGTCCGTGGCCGCGCACATGGAGAGGGCGATCAGCACTTCATCCGTGTGGAGCCTTGGGTTTTTGCTCCCCAGATAGCCGACCTTCAGCCGCTGGATCGGCTCAATGGCCGCCGGGGCGATCAGATGGACCTCGTCCGGGATCCCGCCCAGCGCCTTTACCGCGTTCAGAAGAAGGGCGGCGGAGGCGCCCAGAAGGTCGCTGGTCCGCCCGGTCACGATCCGGCCGTCGGGAAGTTCCATCGCGGCGGCGGGGCCGTGGGAGACCTCGGCCTTCACCTTGGCGGCGCTGACCACCTTCCGGTAGTCCGGCGTGATCCGCGCCTGCTTCATCAGAAGCTCGATCTTAAAGACTTCGGCCTCCGACTTCTCGCCGCGCGCCATGTTCTCAAGCGCGTGGTAATATCTCCGTACTATTTCCTGAAGGGACGCTTCCCGGCAGACCGCGTCGTCGATGATGCAGCTGCCGGCCATATTCACGCCCATGTCCGTCGGGGACTTGTAGGGGCTCTCGCCGTAGATGCCCTCGAAGATGGCGTTCAGCACTGGGAAGATCTCCACATCGCGGTTATAGTTGACGGTGGTCTTGCCGTAGGCTTCCAGGTGGAAGGGATCGATCATATTGACGTCGTTTAAATCTGCCGTGGCCGCCTCGTAGGCCAGGTTGACCGGATGCTTCAGCGGCAGGTTCCAGATCGGGAAGGTCTCGAATTTGGCGTAGCCGGCCTTGATATTGCGCTGGTTCTCGTGATACAGCTGGGACAGGCATGTGGCCATCTTGCCGCTGCCCGGTCCGGGGGCCGTCACAATGACCAGCGGGCGGGTGGTGCGGATGTAGTCGTTCCTGCCGAAGCCGGCGGGACTTACGATATGGGACACATTGTTGGGATATCCTTCGATGCGGTAGTGGCGGTAGACGGTAATGCCCATGTGCTCCAGCTTGCTCTTAAATGTATCCGCCGCCGGCTGGCCGGTGTACTGGGTGATGACGACGCTGCCGACGTAGAGGCCCCTGTCTCGGAAGGACTGGATCAGACGGAGCACATCCACGTCGTAGGTGATGCCGAGGTCGTAGCGGATCTTGTTCTTCTCGATGTCGGCCGCGTTGATGGCGATGACGATCTCTGCCTGATCCGCCAGCTGCAGAAGCATCTGGAGCTTGCTGTCCGGTTTAAAGCCGGGCAGAACGCGGGACGCGTGATAATCGTCGAACAGCTTGCCGCCGAATTCCAGATAGAGCTTGTCGCCGAACTGGCTGATCCGCTCGCGGATATGCTGAGACTGGGTTTTCTGGTACTTCTCATTGTCGAATCCGATCTGTGCCATGAAGGGTCCTCCTGTGTATGCGTGCTGTCCCGTTTTCTTCAATTATATTGGCAGGCCCTGAGATTTGTCAATATTTAAATGACAAGCGGCTCGGCTTCATGTATAATGGAATGGAAAATGATTCAGTGCGGGGTGGAGCGCGGATGAAGCGGATACATGTTCGGAAGGAAAAGCCGTCTGTCTGCCGGAGACGGGCGGCCGTCATGGTCCTGGCTGCGGTCTGCCTTATCGCGCCCGGCATGCTCGGCGGATGCGGGGGCGGAAGCGCGGAGGTGTCCACCGGAGCGGCGGAGACGGTCATGGCCGAGGCGGAGACGCCGGCGGAAACAGAACCGCCGGAGCCGGAGACCCAGGCAGGGCCTGCCCATGGGGGCGTCCTGATCGGTGAGAATAAGGATCTGCTCTCGCAGGAGCAGCTGGAGGCGGTTTTCAGCTATATGGACCGGTATTATGAGGCGCTGGGCGGGCTTGAGATGACGGAGCTGTCCGATCTTTTTTCAGAGAAGGCCGCTGCGCAGACCGCCTTTCACAAAAATGCCTGGGAATACATGATCGGCATGCGCGCCATGCAGCGGGGCGACCTGAGACTGGACGAATACCTCTACCGTCTGTGGATCATCGCCGCGGAGCGGAGGGAGGACGGCAGCGTCGACGTGGACATGGGCGAGCAGAGCTTTCTGCGGTTCGCCGAGTCGCCGGGGACGGTCTCCGAATATCCGGGATACTGGCATGATTTTGTGCTGGTACAGGAACACGGGAAATGGGTCCTTTCGGAGCATATGCAGTGGGAAGGCGCTTTCTGGAACATGCTGAAGGGATATGATAAGACGGATCTGGAAGAGCTGCCCGACGCGGAGCAGATCTTCGCGGAGCGGAAGGAGAAGCTCCTGAAACAGGCCGCCGATGATCTGGCCCGGCGGGAGGAGGCGCGCGCGGCGGGCGGGCCGCGGCAGGAGAGCGCGGCCGGCGAAGGGCAGGCCGGCGTGGCCCACCCCTACGACCGGGAGGCGGCCGTCGCCTATGCGCGCGAGTATCTGGACGAACGCAATCCGGACTGGCACGATTACAGCGGCCAGGGCGGAAACTGCCAGAATTACGTCTCCCAGTGCCTTCTGGCCGGAGGGATCCCGATGGATCTGGAGGGGACCGCCCGGTGGAAATGGTTCGGCGAGGCGCAGAACGACAGCGCCGCGGAGACGGGCTGCACCCTTTCCTGGATCAATGTCGATTCGTTCTATGAATACGCCCGCGACAATACGGGCGCGGGTCTTAAGGCGGAGACGGACGCGGATTTTGACAGCGGACAGGTGGGAGATCTGATCATGATGGGCACGCCGGACGACTGGAACCATATCGTGATCATCACGGAGGTGGTGAAGAATGAAAACGGAGAGACGGTCGATTATCTGATCTGTTCCAATACGACAGACGTGAGGGATTTCCCAGCCAGCGCCTATCCGTCGCCCCGCAGGGCGCTGATCCGGATCCTGGGCTGGAACTGAAGAAGCGCACGGCAGAAATGAAAAGGAAAACAGGAGGAATTTGCATGCTGGCACCGGCTAAGATTGCTGAAACTTATGTAGAGACAGGCGCGGGAAAGGCGAAGACCCCGCTGCCTAAACTGTTTGCGCTGGCCATTCTGGCCGGTATGTTCATCGCCTTCGCGGGCGCGTCTACGACGGCGGCTTCCGCCACCGTCGCGGATCCGTCCACAGCCAAAGTGGTCACGGCGCTGCTGTTCCCGGCGGGCCTTGTGATGGTGGTCCTGGCGGGGAGCGAGCTGTTCACCGGCGACTGCCTGATGGCGGTCTCCGCCGCGGCGGGGCGGATCACGCCCGCGCAGATGCTGCGGACCTGGTGCGTCGTCTGGCTGGGAAACCTGGCGGGAAGTATCCTGGTCGCGGCCATGGTGGTTTACGGGCATACGCCGGATCTGTTCGGCGGAGAGCTGGCCCGGGCCCTGGTAAACACCGCGTCGGCGAAGGTGTCCTTAAGCTTTGCGGACGCGCTGCTGCGCGGCATCCTCTGCAACGTACTGGTCTGCGCGGCCGTCTGGATCGCCGCCGGCGGCTCCACGGCTACGGAGAAGATATTCGGGCTTTATCCGCCGGTCTTTCTGTTCGTGCTTGCCGGATATGAGCACAGCGTCGCCAATATGTTCTACATCCCCGCGGGGATCTTCACGGCGGCCGAGTACGGCATCGCGGCGGAGGGCCTTGGCTGGGGAAACTTCCTTCTTAAGAATCTTCTTCCGGTCACGCTCGGCAATATCATAGGCGGCGCGGGGATCGTCGGCCTGGGATATTATTTTATCTATCTCCGCAAAAAAGACGCCAGGTAGGGAACTGCGTTCATTCCCTGCCCGGCGTCTGAAAACGTTCGGAACTTCTCAATCTGAGATCACTTCATGTCCGTCCTCCGTCACGAGCACCTGGATCTCCCACTGCGCGGACGGAAGGCCGTCCGCTGTCCGCACGGTCCAGCCGTCCGTATCGTCGATGGTCACTTCCCATGTTCCCATGTTGATCATCGGCTCGATCGTGAACATCATCCCCGGCACCATCAGCATGTCCTCGCCTCTTGAGGACACATAGCTGACCCAGGGATCCTCATGAAACTCGATGCCGACGCCGTGGCCGCCGATGTCCCGGACCACCTGGTAGCCGTTGGCCTTCGCGTGATCGTTGACGGCCTGCGCCATATCCCCGAGAAATCCCCAGGGCTTTACCTGCTCAAGTCCGAGGTACATGCATTCTCTCGTGACTTCCACCAGCTTCCGCTTCTCCTCCGACACATTTCCAATCAGGAACATCCGTGAAGAATCGGAGAAATAGCCGTTCAGGATCGTGGAACAGTCGATATTGATGATCTCGCCGTCCCTAAGCACCCGGTCCGGAGAGGGGATGCCGTGGCAGACCACTTCATCGATGGAGGTACAGACGCTTTTGGGAAAGCCTTCGTATCCCAGCGGGGCCGGAACCGCGCCGTACCGCGCCGTCTCCGCGGCGACCCATTCGTCGATCTCAGCCGTGGTGACGCCCGCGCCGATGTGTTCCGCCACATAGTCCAGCACCGCCATGTTTACCTTCGCGCTCTCGCGGATCGCGGCGATCTGCGCAGGCGTTTTGATCATGCCGTGGTCCGGTACGATGTGTCCCTGATACTGGAAGGACGCGATCTTCTGGTCAAAGTCATAATGGCATTTCTTATATTTAAGTCCGCTGCCGCACCAGCAGGGGCTGTTCCGGTTGATCATATGCATGGGCGACGCTCCTAAATGATGTAGTTATCCTTCCGGTTTATTTCTCTTTCGCTTTCTCGATCTCCGCCATCTTCATCGCCCTCACCTTCAGCGGAAGGCCGAACAGCGTGATGAATCCGTCCGCGTCATGGTGGTTGTACAGGTCGCCGGTGGTGAAGGACGCCAGGGACTCGCTGTACAGGGAGTAGGGAGAGGTGGTGCCGGCCTTGATGATGTTGCCCTTGTAGAGCTTGAACTTCACTTCGCCGGTCACGTACTTCTGGGTGGACTCCACGAAGGCCTGGACCGCCTCGCGCAGCGGCGTGAACCATTTGCCCTCGTATACGATCTGGGCCATCTTGTTGCCCATGTCCTTCTTCACTTCCATGGTAGCGCGGTCCAGAACCAGCTCTTCCAGCTGATCGTGGGCCTCCATCAGGATCGTGCCGCCGGGGGTCTCGTAGACGCCGCGGGACTTCATGCCGACCACGCGGTTCTCCACGATGTCCACGATGCCGATGCCGTGCTTGCCGCCCAGGGCGTTTAACTTCTTAATGATATCGGAGACCTTCATCTTCTCGCCGTTGATGCTTGTGGGCACGCCGGCTTCGAAGGTCATGGTCACATACTCCGGCTCATCGGGAGCCTTCTCCGGGGTCACGCCCAGGACCAGCAGATGGTCGTAGTTGGGCTCATTGGCCGGATCTTCCAGCTCCAGGCCCTCATGGCTGATGTGCCACAGGTTCCGGTCGCGGCTGTAGCTGTTGTCGGAAGAGAAGGGCAGGTTGATGCCGTGCTGGCGGCAGTACTCGATCTCATCCTCGCGGGACTTCATAGTCCAGACGTCGGTCATGCGCCAGGGAGCGATGATCTTCAGATCCGGGGCCAGGGCCTTGATGCCCAGCTCAAAGCGGATCTGGTCGTTGCCCTTGCCGGTGGCGCCGTGGCAGATGGCGGAAGCGCCCTCCTTGCGGGCGATCTCCACCAGCCTCTTGGCGATGGCGGGACGGGCCATGGATGTGCCCAGCAGGTATTTGTGCTCGTAGACCGCGCCGGCCTGGACGCAGGGAACGATGTAATTGTCGCAGAAATCGTCTACCAGATCCTCGATGTACAGCTTGGAAGCGCCGGACAGCTTCGCCCGCTCCTCCAGACCGTCCAGCTCATTGCCCTGGCCGCAGTCGATGCAGCAGCAGATGACCTCATAGTCGAAATGTTCTTTTAACCACGGGATGATGGCGGTGGTGTCCAGACCGCCGGAATACGCCAGTATTACTTTCTCTTTCATAAATAATATCCTCCTCATGCAACGGTACTGTCAGCGGGAACCGTATAAAACGGGCGGTCCGCATTTTAGGCTTTCATAAATATACAACAGGTTGAAGAGAAATGCAACCGGATTTTTATGTTATTTTATAAAAGCAGAAAGTTGTTGCATAATATACAAAAAGAATGTATAATTATAAATCGGTTACCGTGGAAATGATGCTTTTCAAAATAAGCCGGACATGGTATACTGATGGAACACCTGATATCTGCGCCGGGGCGGCGGACGGCCGGCGGCCGCGCAGGGGATCATTTCAGAAGGGAAGTATTGCGATCATGATAAAAGCGGGAATCATCGGCTCTACCGGTTACGCGGGCGGCGAACTGGTCCGCCTCTTAAAACAGCGGGACGACGTGCGGATCGTCTGGTACGGGTCGAAGAGCTATGTGGGCCAGCCCTACGCGGGCATCTACCAGAATATGTATGAAATTGCAGACGATATCTGCCGGGACGACGATATGGCGGAGCTTGCCGAGGCGGCCGATGTGATCTTCACGGCCACGCCCCAGGGGCTGTGCGCGTCATTGGTCAGCGAGGAGATCCTCTCGAAAGCGAAGATCATCGATCTCAGCGCCGATTTCCGGATCAAGGACGTGGCGGTCTACGAAGAGTGGTACAAGTTAAAACACGCGGCGCCCCAGTTCATCGGCGAGGCGGTCTACGGCCTCCCGGAGATCAACCGGGATCAGATCGCCGGCGCGCGTCTGGTGGCCAATCCGGGCTGCTATCCGACCTGCTCGACGCTGTCCGTCTGGCCGCTCGCGAAGGAAGGGCTGATCGATACGGACACGCTGATCATCGACGCCAAGTCCGGCGTCTCCGGGGCGGGGCGCGGGGCCAAGGTGGACAATCTGTTCTGCGAGGTCAATGAGAACTGCAAGGCTTACGGGGTGGCAGGCCACCGCCACACGCCGGAGATCGAGGAGCAGATCGGTTACGCGGCGGGGCGGAAGGTGACGCTCAGCTTTACGCCTCATCTGATCCCGATGAACCGGGGGATCCTGATCACGGCGTACGCGAAGCTTTTGAAGGACATTTCCTATGAAGAAATGAAGGCTGTTTATGATAACTATTACGGCAGTGAGAAATTTGTCCGCGTGCTGCCGAAGGACGTCTGCCCCCAGACCCGCTGGGTGGAGGGGAGCAATTACGTGGACGTGAATTTCAAGATTGACAAACGCACCGGACGTGTTATTATGATGGGTGCTATGGACAATCTGGTGAAGGGCGCCGCGGGACAGGCGGTGCAGAATATGAACCTGATGTTCGGGCTTAAGGAGGACGCGGGGCTTGGGCAGGTGCCCATGTTCCCGTAGATTACGTCAGTTATGGCAGGAACCATGAGCATCATCATCCGCGAGATGACGATGGATGATTATGAGAAAGTATACGAACTCTGGACCGGTATCCAGGGCTTCGGCATCCGCAGCATCGACGATTCCCGGGAGGGCGTGGAGCGCTTCCTGCGCCGAAATCCGACCACCAGCGTGGTGGCGGAGCAGAACGGCCGGATCGTCGGCTCCATCATGTGCGGACACGACGGCCGGACGGCCTGCTTCTACCATGTCTGCGTGGAGAAAAGCTACCGCAAACACGGCGTGGGCTATCAGATGGTGCGCTACGCGGTGCAGGCCCTGCGGGACGAGGGCATCAGCAAGGTTACGCTGATCGCGTTCAAGCGCAACGAGGTCGGCAACGCCTTCTGGCGGTCGCTGGGATGGACCGAGCGGGAGGATGTGAACGTATACGACCTGGTGCTGAATGAGGAGAATATTACGAGATTTGTGGACTGATTTTGAAAGTACGAAGACGGAGGAAAGAACGATGCTGGAATTTCGGTATGACACGCAGCTTTTGATCGAAGGCGAGGATCTGGACGAGGACGAGATCAGCGACTATTTCACGGAACATTTCAGGGGCGACTGCCTGCTGGCCGTGGGCGACGAGGAACTGGTGAAGATCCATTTCCACACGAACGAGCCGTGGGATGTGCTCAAATACTGCGCCTCGCTGGGCGAGATCCACGATATCGTCATCGAGGATATGGACCGGCAGTCGAGAGGCTTAAAGGGCTGACGGACAGAATAAAGGAAAGAAAAGGAGACGAACCTATGGCGGAACTGCAATACATAGAAGGTGGCGTCACCGCAGCCAGGGGCTTTCAGTCTGCGGCCGCGGCGGCGGGCATCAAATATAAGGACCGGACGGACATGGCCCTGATCTACAGTGAAAAGCCCTGCGCGGCGGCGGGTACATTTACCACGAATATCGTAAAGGCGGCTCCGGTCAAATGGGACCAGGAGATCGTGTACCATGCGCCCGCGGCCCAGGCGGTCGTCATCAACGCGGGCATCGCCAACGCCTGCACCGGCGCGGAGGGCTACGGCTACTGCAAAGCCACGGCCGACGCGGCGGCGGAGATCCTGGGCGTGGCTCCGGACGCGGTCCTGGTGGCGTCCACCGGCGTCATCGGCATGCAGCTTCCCATCGACCGGATCTTGAACGGCGTAAAAATGATGGCGCCGCAGCTTGACGGCAGCATCGCGGCCGGCACCGCGTCCGCGAAGGCGATCATGACCACCGACACGAAGAAGAAAGAAGCGGCAGTCCAGGTGGAGATCGGAGGCGCGGTTGTGACCATCGGCGGCATGTGCAAGGGGTCCGGCATGATCCATCCCAATATGTGCACGATGCTGTGCTTTGTGACCACCGACGCGGCCATTTCCAAAGAGCTTCTGCAGGCGGCCCTCAGCGAGGACATCCAGGACACCTTCAACATGGTCTCCGTGGACGGCGACACCTCCACCAACGACACGGTTCTCCTGCTGGCCAACGGCATGGCCGGCAACGCCCCGATCACCGAGAAAGGCGCCGATTACGAGGCTTTCAAGGCCGCCCTTCACTATGTCAATGAAACCCTGGCGAAGAAGATCGCCGGTGACGGCGAAGGCTGCACAGCCCTTTTCGAGGTAAAGATCGTCGGTGCCGAGACAAAAGCCCAGGCAGTTACACTTGCCAAATCAGTGATCACGTCGAACCTGACCAAGGCCGCCATCTTCGGCCACGACGCCAACTGGGGCCGCATCCTCTGCGCCATGGGCTATTCCGGCGCGCAGTTCGATCCCGAGAAAGTAGACCTCTATTTTGAGAGTGCCGCCGGCCGCCTCCAGATCATCGAAAACGGCGTCGCCGTCGATTACAGCGAAGAAGAGGCCACTAAGATCCTCTCTGAGCCCGAAGTAACCGCCATCGCCGACATCAAGATGGGAGACTCCGTCGCCACCGCCTGGGGCTGCGATCTCACTTTCGATTATGTGAAGATCAACGCCGATTACCGCTCCTAAGTACGACTATCGGAGCATCGAAACTTTATATACTGCATCCGTACGAACACGCAGCGGGAAGACGGCATATGATTCCCGCACAGACCATTCGAGACGCCGGTTCTTAGTGAACAGTGCCT
>CANQGA010000031.1 GCA_947600145.1 uncultured Lachnospiraceae bacterium
CCGGCCAGCCGGTCTACACCGACGACCTGGCATTTGTCCAGGGCGCAGCTGGTGTTGGGTTCGTCGTAATAGGCCGGCATCACGTCGCCTTCCCTGACAATGTTCATCTCCCGCAGCGTGAACGGATCCATATGAAGCTCCGCCGCCAGTTCATTGACCGCCGACTCCACCGCGAAAAGTCCCTGGGTCGCGCCGTAGCCGCGGTACGCGCCCGCCGCCATGATATTGGTGTAGACCACGTCGCTGACGAAGCGGAACGCCTCCGCCTTCCCGTAGAGCGGGATGGATTTGTGGCCGGACAGGCCCACGGTCGTCGGACCGTGGTCGCCGTAAGCGCCGGTATTGGAAATGGTATACAGATCGATGCCGCGGATGCGGCCGTCCCTCATCGCGCCCAGGCGCACATGCATTTCCATCTCGTGGCGGGGCGTGGAGGCGGTCATGCACTCCTCGCGGGTGTAGATCATTTTGCTGGGCTTCTTCGTCTTCCAGGTGACGAAGGCCGGAAATATTTCCGCGACCACGGTCTGTTTGGCGCCGAACCCGCCGCCGATCCTGGGCTTGGTCACCCGGACCTTCGACTGGGGGATCCCCAGCGCGGCGGCCACGATGCGGCGGCAATGGAACACGATCTGGGTCGAACTGGTCACATGGAGCCGCCCGTAGGCGTCGATGGTACAGAAAGCCCGGAACGTCTCCATCATGGTCTGCTGGGCCGCCTTCGTGTGATAGGTCCGGTCCAGAACGATGTCGCATTCGGACAGGACTTTATCGATGTCGCCGCCGCGGCTCTCGTCGTGGGCGCACAGATTTCTCCGGTTGTCCGCACCCACCGGGCACAGGCTCTCCCAGTTGTCCTCCGGATGCACCAGCACCGGATTGTCGAGGGCGGTATGGTAATCAAGAACCGGCGTAAGCACCTGATACGTCACCTTGATCAGGGCCAGCGCCCGGTCCACTGCCTTCTCCGTCTCGCCGGCCACAATAGCCACCGGGTCGCCCACATAGCGCACATGGCGGTCCAGCAGCAGCCGGTCGTGGGGACTGGCCTCCGGGTAGGTCTGACCGGCACAGGTGAAGCGCTTCGCGTCCGCCGGGATGTCCTCCCATGTATAAATGACCTCCACCCCCGGCACCTTCATGGCGTTCGCCGTGTCGACGCGCTCGATCAGCGCGTTGGCGTGGGGCGAGCGCAGGACCTTCACGATCAGGCACTCTTCCGGCGCCAGGTCGTCGGTGTAGACCGGCTGGCCGGTGAGAAGCTGCATGGCGTCCTTTTTGCGGACGGCCTTGTTGACCGTGCGCAGGGGCTGGGAGATCTCCTTTTCGTGGTGGGTCTGAGGGGGCGTGTCGACTGCCGCGTCACCTTCCGGCTCCGCTTTTCCGCGCGCCTTCCGCCACTCCAGGAAATTCACCATCCCCCGCAGCTGCCCCTCATACCCCGAACAGCGGCAGAGATTTCCCGCCAGGTACTCCCGGATCTCCTGCTCGGACGGATCCTCATTGTCCCGGAAAAGCGCCAGCGCGTTCATCACAAATCCCGGATTGCAGAAGCCGCACTGCTCCGCCCCCTGATCCGCGATAAACGCGCCGAACTCGGCGGCTTCCTCCTGCAGGCCCTCCAGCGTCGTGACCTCACGGCCGTCCGCCCTCGCCGCCAGGACCGAGCACGACAACGCCGGCTGGCCGTCCAGCCAGACGGTGCAGAGACCGCAGTTGGAAGTCTCGCAGCCCCGTTTCACGCTGTAACAGCCCAGGGAGCGGACCAGATCGATGAGAAGCAGGTCCGGTCGGATCTCCTGCTCGTATTTTTTGCCGTTTAATGTAAACTGTATCTTCATAGCGCCTCCGTCAGAAAATGCTCCGCTGCCCGCGACGCCAGCGTCTTCACCAGCTGACTGCGGTACGCGGCGCTGCCGCGCATGTTCGAGCCGGTAGGGATGTTTTCCGCCGCGTAAATGCCGATCGCCTCGGCTCGTTTCACAGCGGCGTCTTCCGGTCCGGCGCCGGCAAGGCTCTCCGATCCTGCGCCGGTGCCGCTCTCCTGCTCGATTCCGGCGTTATTCCGCAATTCAACTCCGGCATAGTCCTTCGGTTCAGCTCCTGCGCCGCTCTCCGTGCGCCCGGCAGAATTCTCTCCCGCGCACAGCCCATCCAGCACCCCGTCCCGGTTCATAAGCACCATCGCCTTCTGCGGCCGCGCCCCGAAGCAGAGCCGCAGGCTGCCGTCAGCCGCAAGCGCCGCCCCGCAGGTCAGCGCCGGGAAATCGGTATCCGTATTGCGGACTGACTGGTAATAATATCTCTCCGGCTTCTTCTTCACGATCACGCGCACCAGCACATCCCGGTCGTAGGACATTTCCGCGAACACAGAAACCGGGATCACGCCGCCTTTATAGAGCTCCGCCTCGGCGTCCAGCGTCATAAACAGGGTCAGCACATCCGAAAAGCCGTACCGCCCGAACAGGCTCCCGCCCACGGTGGCGCCGCTGCGGAACTGGACGCCCACGATATGCCGAAGCGCTTCCTTCACGGCCCCGTCCGTATACGCATTGATACCCGGGTGCGTCTCCAGCTGCCGCAGCGTGACCATGCTGCCGATGACGAAGGCGTCGTCACGCTCCTCGATGGTATCAAGTCCCAGTCCCGACAGATCGATGGCCGTCTGCACCCGGCCGCGGCTCATTTTCAGCCACATCATACCGCCGATGATCCGGTTGGCCTTTTTCTGGTTCAGCTCCCAGGCCTCGTCCAGACTCTCCGCTTTTCTGTATTCCTTGATTGAAATCATCTATGTCTCCTTCTGCCGCCGTCAGCGCTGTTGCCGCAATGCTCCGCGCCGTCCTACCGCCCCCGCTGCCGCTCCAGCAGCATCCGCTTCAGGTATTCATACCGCATTTTCTTATCCGGATCCGCGAAATGCACCTCGCGGAACTGCTCCGGGTTATTCTCATAAGACAGATCCGCATCCCCGAACTGCTCGCTGGTCAGATCAAAGACCCGGCCCCCTGCCGCATTGTAGCAATGGAACCGTCCATTCGGCAGCGGGACGCCGTAGACCTTCCCGCCAAAAATATCCTGAGCGAGAAACGCCGTGATCGAGCACTGCCCCAGCGTCCGGTTCGCCTGGCTCCAGTTGTCGCGCATCCGCGGCGAGCATGTCTCCGCGCACCAGACGTCCGTAAGCGCGTCATAGAGATCCCGCGGAGTCGCGATCCCGGGGTAGGTATCCGTGACCGCCGGAGCGTCCGCCGTTGCCCAGCCGTAAAAATAGTATTCTTTCATCTGCCCGTCCTGCCTTTCCGTTCTTATCCTATCATAAATGAAGCGGCACATAAAAACAACTCTTTTTTCACCACGGCGTGAATTTACGGTGAAACTGCTCCGCTGATAACTCCCGTTCAGTCCGAAGAGAATGATTGTTCGGCCGATTGTTCAGACAGAAGAAAATGGTTGTTCGGCCGATTGTTCAGCGTAAAGAGAACGATTGTTTTACAGAATGATATGTGCTAATATGATATCATCAGGATATGGGGCCGGGCTCGCCGAACAGATCCGTTTCTTCTGCTCCCGCGCGGCCCGGATGGTTTCGTGAAGTGATTTGTGCCGCCGACTGAAAGGCGGCGGAATGGAGATTAAGATGAAAAAATGGATCGGTATTATCGTGATAATGACCGCGGTGCTTGCAGCAGCCGGCTGTTCCCAAAACGCCGGGCGGACGGCCCCGAAGCAGCTGGAACTGGGCCAGAAATATCTGTTAGAGTATAATTATGAGGAAGCGGCCGCTGCCTTTCAAAAGGCGCTGGAGATCGAGCCGAAGCAGATGGACGCGTATCTGGGGCTGGCGAAAGCATACCGGAAAATGGGTGAAGATGAACAGGAACTGTCCATTCTGGAAGACGCCCGCGAAGTGATTGCGGCCGGCTATGATGAGAAGGACTCTCTTTTCGAGGCGACTGCCCAGATCCTGGATCGTCTGGCCGATCTCTATGCCCAAAGCGGGGAAACGGACAGGGCCGGCGAAGTAGCGGAGCTGGCGGACAGCATCCATGTCGAGATCGCGTTTGAAAGCCAGCAAAGCGCGGAAACGCGCGGCCCGCAGAAGCCGTCAGAAGGGACGTCCTCTTTCTCCGAAGAGGCAGACGGAAGCGGCAGTCGTGAAGAGAGTGACGACAGCGGAAGTCATGAAGAGGCCGCTGCCGGCGGCGAAGCGGAGAATGGACTCCGTGATCTGCGCGGGGCCCTGGAGGCCCGGTACGGAGTCGTCACATCAGACGAATTTGTTTCCTGTGAGGGCGGCAGTATCAAAGAATATCCTTCTCACGTGTACGGGATCCTCGCGGAACAGGATATCGACCCGAACCGCGACGGCGGGAACTGCCTGCTCATTCTGCGGACGGAAGGCGATTCACAGCCTTATATCCTCGCGGAGCTGTACGGAAGCGCAGACGGCGCCCCGGAGCTGATCGCTTCCGCCCAGATCGGCTGGATCTATTACAGCGAGTCGTCATTTATCTACCTGTATTATGATGAAACGGCCGGTCAGTTCCGTATTGTCGTGGACTTCGCGTCCATGGGAGCGTACACCGGCGTCAACGAATACGGGATCAACATTTTCGCGGTTCATGACGGAACGATCGAACGACTTGACGGATGGGTCGGCGGAACTCCTCTTGCAGACTGGGACTCCGACATCAGCTCGTTCCTGGAAGCTTCCGGCGCGCCATACGCGAAATACAGCGCTGAAACCGACAAGCGGGCGGCATGCTCCTATTACCGGCCGCTCTGCGAGATCGAGCATACCATGTACAGCACCGCGCCTGACGGCGATATGAGCTCCTACATTTCCCAGGGCCACAAGCTTAAACCCATCGTGAACCTTCCGGATGGAAGCAGTGAAAGCTCTGCCGGAACGGAGGCGCCGGATAACACGACAGTCACAGACGCCGCCCGTCAGGGCTTCCGCGAGGCGTATGCGCAGGTCTTAAGGGAGGCAGCCGCCGAATGGGCCAATTTACCCAATCCTCCATACTTTGATATCGCGGATATCGACGGGGACCTGATTCCCGAACTTGCAGTTGCCGCGGCCGATGTTCATATGTGTACCGTAGATATCTATCAGTATATCGGCGGGGAGGCCGTCCTGATCGGCTCAACGGGAGAATTCGCGGAATTCCAGTATCTTCCAGGGGAGAATTATATTTACAGCGAGTTCTTTGTGAACGGCATGGGAGGCGGACTGTTTATCCAGAAGATCGAGAACGGCACGCTTGTCAACGAACTCTTCTACTCTCCGACGCAGTCCCCGGATCAGTATGAGAAAAACGGAGAACCCATATCGAGAGAGCAGTTTGAAAATGAATCCGCCCAGCTTAGAAGACCCGGGCTGGTCACGATCGGCTACGGAAACGGATACGAGATCACAGAAGAGAATATCCGCGGCCGGCTCGGTCTGGAAGAATGACCTGTTCCCCTGAAATGTTTTTGGCTTGCGACTCATGCCGCTCATTCCCTTTGGATTTCTGTTGACAGATCCCGGTCTGCCTGTTAGAATGTCGTTGTTGTTTTAAAACTATAACGATTAGGAGACCTTCTTATGAAACGAACACTTGCGATCATACTGTCGGCAGCCATGATCCTTCTGGCCGGCTGCGGCGGCGCCGGGAGTCAGACTTCAACATCCGCAGAGACAACGGCCACGGAAACGGCTGCAGAGACGGCTGCGGAAGTGGCTGCGGAAACGGCGGCAGAGACAGCTGCGGAAACGGCGGCGGCAGCGACGGCAGAAGCAGAAACTTCCGCCACGGTAACCTATCCCGTAACCGTCACAGATCAGATCGGGCGCGAGGTTGTCATCGAGAAAGAACCGGAAACCCTGGTCAGCGGTTACTACATTTCCACCAGTCTGCTGATCGCGCTGGGGTTAAAGGACAAGCTGATCGGTATCGAAGCCAAGGCGAAAAGCCGCAGCATTTACCATCTAAGCGCTCCCGAGGTCATCGATCTGCCCAGCGTCGGCACCGCCAAGGAATTCGACCTGGAGGGATGCGTCGCCCTGGAACCGGATCTGATCGTGCTTCCGGCCAAGCTGAAGGACGTCATTCCGTCTCTGGAAGAGCTGGGGCTGACCGTCATCGCCGTGAATCCGGAAGACAAGGATCTTCTGGAGGAAGCGGTGACCCTGCTGGGAACCGCAGCGAATACGGCAGACCGCGCCGAAGAGCTCCTGGCTTTCCACGACAAACAGCTGGAACCCCTGACGGAAGCGCTGTCCGATATCGACCCGGCGTCCGCTCCCACGGTGTATCTTGCCAGCAACAGCTCCCTTCTGTCCGTGGCCGGTCCTGCCATGTACCAGAACAGCCTGATCGAGCAGGCCGCCGGCGCAAACGCGGCCGCGGAGATCACCGACGATTACTGGGCGGACATTTCCTATGAACAGCTTCTGGCGTGGGATCCGGACTACATCATCCTGGCCGCCGACGCGGAATACACCGTGGACTCTGTCCTGCAGGACGAGAACCTGAAGGGTCTGAAAGCCGTCGCAAACGGCAATGTATACCAGTTCCCCAACGCCATCGAATCCTGGGACAGCCCTGTCCCCAGCAGCATTCTGGGAAGCATGTGGCTGGCCAGCGTCATTCATCCGGACAAATATCCGGCAGACGGCTGGAAACAGGCCGCGGCGGAATATTATGAGACATTTTACGGATTCACGCCGGATCCGGAGAACCTGTACATCGCGGCGGAGTAACTTCAAAACGACAGGAAACAGAAAACCAGAGGATCAGATATGCGCACGGAACAAAAGCAGAACGCCAAACAGAATACACGCCCCGCCCCGTACCTTTCTGCTCTTCTGCTTCTCGCCGCCTGCGCCGTCTCCCTGCTGGCCGGAAAATATCCGCTCTCATTGGAAAAGATCCTCGCAGGCGACGCCATGCAGCTTCAGGTTCTCTTAACGCTTCGGATTCCCCGGACGCTTATGGCCGTCCTCGGCGGCTTCGCCCTCGGCGCGGCCGGCTTCGTGTTTCAGACCGTGTTCCGCAATCCCCTTGCCGCGCCGGATATGATCGGCGTTTCCTCAGGCGCCAGCGCCGGGGCCGCCTTCGCGATCCTGTTTCTCCCGGCGTCGGCTGCCGCGGTCACGCTTTCCGCCTTCGCAGGCGGCCTGCTGGCCGTGGGGATCGCCCTCGGACTGGCTTCCGCCGCCGGCGGATACGGCGCCAGAAGAAACCCGGCCGCCGGCAGCGGCAGCATCGTCCTGGCCGGCATCGCGGTACATTCACTGGCACAGACCTTCCTCATGGTCCTGAAGCTGACCGCCGACCCGGAGCGCCAGCTGGCCTCCATCGAATACTGGATCATGGGCAGCTTAAACGCGATCACGCTGGGCCGGATTCCATTTTACTGCGCCGTGTGCGTCATCGGGCTGACCGGACTTTTCCTGCTCCACCGCCAGATCATTCTGCTGTCGGTGGATGAAGCGGAAGCCCGGATGCTCGGCGTACCTGTCGGACGGATGCGCCTGCTGATCCTGCTGCTGGCCACCCTGGTGGTCGCCTCCGTGATCAGCGTCACCGGCGTCATCAGTTTCATCGGTCTGCTGGCCCCGCACATCGCGCGGCTTCTGACACGCGATAACCGGCTCCGCACGCTTCTCTTAAGCGGACTGCTGGGCGGCATTCTGCTGACCGCGGCCGATATCCTGGCCCGCACGGCTGCCGCGTCCGAACTTCCGGTAAGCATTTTCACATCGCTTCTGGGCGCGCCGTTTTTACTGTACCTGATCATGAACGGAAATGGAGGCGGCAGACATGCCGAATAACTTACACAGGAATTCCGGCTATAACGACTTAACATCTGAACCTTCGATCTGCCTTCAGGTATCCTCCCTAAGCGCCGGCTACGGCCGCTCACAGATCCTGAAGGACGTCTCCTTCTGCGCGAAGCAGGGCGGGATCACCGGACTTCTGGGACCCAACGGCTGCGGTAAGACGACGCTTCTGCGGGCGCTCTGCCGCCAGCTTCCATTTACCGGCTCCTGCCTCTTAAACGGCCGGCCCCTGGAGCAGATGACTTCCCGCCAGCTGGCTAGACAGATCAGCTACATTCCCCAGCGCAGCGGCATCGCCATCTCCATGCCGGTCATCGACGTGGTTCTGATGGGCTTTAATCCTGTTCTCTGCCTTCTGGAGCAGCCGTCACGCGCGCAAAAAGAAAAAGCCCGCGGGGCCCTTCGCGCCGTGGGCATGGAAGCTTCCGCCGAACAGGACTACCAGACGCTCAGCGAAGGCCAGAAGCAGCTCTGCATCCTGGCCCGCACCATCGTGGAAGACGCTTCCCTGCTCCTTCTGGACGAGCCGGAAAGCTCCCTGGATTTTCCGCACCGTCACCGGATCATGGAACTGCTGACGGAGATCATCCGCGGCCAGGATCTGTCCTGCGCTAACTGCGATGTCTCTTCCACCGCTATCAATGAGGCCACACACAATGTCTCTGCCAATACTTCCAACCCGAACGCTCACCGCTTCTCCAACACTTCTGGCGATACTGCCAGAAACACATTGAGCGGAAGCAGCTCCGATCAACAAACTCTTTTCCCCCGCAAAGCCGCACTTGTCACGCTTCACGATCCGCAGCTGGCCCTGGAATACTGCAGCCGCCTGGTGCTTCTGAAGGACGGCGTCTGCACCGCCATTCTGCATCCCGCCACAGACAGTCTCCCCGATATGGAAGCCGCCCTGTCCGAAGTCTACGGCCCCATCCGCCTACGCGCCTTCGAAGAAAACGGCCGCCGCAGCCTCATCCTGCTGCCGCGCGGCTGAATTTCGCATAGTCTTCTCATTTTCAGAAACTGCATACAAATTGAAACAATCCGCTGATCTGCTGTACGTTTTCCTACAACAAATATCGGCGTATTCTTTCAGATTCGATTTATTATCGCAAATCAAAAATTCCCCTCGGCTTCTTCAAGTTTATCCCACAGTGTCTTCTCCAATACAAGAAACGCAGGTATAAAGCTGTCGCGAATAAGCAGGATCATTTCGTCCGCATCATCTTCGTCGTAAATATGCGTCAGGCTATTGCGTTTTTTCAGCATGGCAAGCCATACGGCGGAGTCATCCAGAAAACCCAGTTTATAGCCGAGCTGCAGGATCTCTCTGGGAGAACCGGTCTCTGCCCCCGCTGCGCCGTGCATTCTCAGAACTGCCTGCAATGCTTTCCAGGCAAGTTCAAAGGTCAGGTTAAACTGTCCGATCACGCCGGTCCTGTAGATTTCATCATTTTCCGCCGCAGCGAAATCTGCATGCTGCAGCACGCTAAGACATCTGGAAAAATTATCAAGCTTCTTCATAAAGCGTTATCCCATCCCTTTCAATTTCCTTTTTCAGTTCGTCAGAAATGCCCGAATCAAGATCGACCACGTCAAACGTCAGGAGCGAATGAACCTGTTCCTTTATATCCCAATAGAACGTCTTAAAGTCGCCGCCGCTCACCGCAATGTCAATATCGCTTCTCTCCATATGTGTCCCCCTCGCACGGGAACCAAACAAGACGACCTTGCAAATTCCGTTTTTTTGAGAATAGAAGGAAATGTCTTCCAAAACCCTGCCGGGAATATTATATGTTATATTTGGCTTCTTTTCCATCGACTCCATATCATATCCTTCTCCATACTGACAGAAATTTCATTTCTATTATATCCTTTCCGCGCACTGTAATCAAGCGTTTCTGTTGAAAACAGCCCGCACAAAAACAGGCTGCGTCAAAACGAACCACGGGCTATTTTCTACTCTTCTGATCAGAATCTGACGAATGTCCGGTCTCCGGCAATCTGTTTAAAATGCCAAAAAATTCCCGTCGAGAATTGACAGAACCGTTTCAAAAAAGTATAGTTGTGTGAGACAGAGGTGATTCTTATGAAGACAGACGACAAAAAAGAACTTTTTGAGACAATGCCGGTGCCAAAGGCCATCGCGGCCATGGCCATACCGACGATCATCAGCCAGCTGATCAACCTGATCTACAATATGGTAGACACATTTTTCATCGGCCGCACCGGCAATTCCTACATGGTGGCGGCGGTGACGGTGGCCTTTACGCTGTTCATGATGACCGTCGCCTTCTCCAATCTGTTCGGCATCGGCGGCGGAAGCCAGGTGGCCCGGATGATCGGGAGCGGCAGGGACACGGACGCGAAGAAAGTCAGCGCGTTCAGCTTCTACGCCACGATCGCCATCGCGTTTGCGTACTCTCTGCTGATCGGGCTGTTCATGACGCCTGTCCTGAAACTTCTGGGCGCGTCGGAGTCCACCATAGGCTACGCGAAACAGTATGTGTGGCTGGTAGTGGTGGCGGGCAGTCTCCCGACGATCCTTTCCATGATGGGAGCCCATCTGCTGAGAAATGTGGGATATTCCAGACAGGCCAGCATCGGCCTGTCCGGCGGCGGGATCCTGAATATGGCGCTGGATCCGCTGTTCATGTTCGTTCTTCTTCCCGACGGCTGGGAAGTACTGGGCGCCGCGCTGGCTACGCTGATCTCCAATATCGCTTCGTGTATTTACATACTGTATATGCTGAATAAAGTCTCAAAGACCTCCGCCCTCAGTATCCGATTTGCCGACATCCGGGGCGTAAAGCAGGCGGATATGAAGGGCGTCTTTACGGTAGGCGTGCCGTCGGCGATCCTGACGGGACTGTTCGACGTGGCCAATATTTTCCTGAACGCGCTAATGGCGGTTCACGGAGATCTGGCCCTGGCGGCGGTAGGGATCGTCATGAAGGTGGAGCGCCTGCCCAACGCCATCAACATCGGCATCTGCCAGGGAATGCTTCCGATCGTGGCCTACAACTTCTCCTCCGGCAACCGGGAGCGGATGAAGAGCACGATCAACACGGCCCGCGTCTGCGGCCTGGGGATCTCCCTGCTGAGTCTGGCGCTGTTTCAGGCGTTCGCAGCTCCATTGGTGCGGATCTTTTTAAGCACTTCCGCGGGAGACGTGGAAGCGGCGCTTGTCACCATCGGCTTCGCCGTTATCTTTATCCGGATCCGCTGCGTGGCGTCTCCGTTCCAGTTCCTTAACTACCATACGTCCTACTGCATGCAGGCCATGGGCGACGGCTTCGGGACCCTGCTGCACGCTGTGGTCAGGGAGCTGGTCTTCTACATCCCGTTTATGTTCCTGCTGGACCGTATTGCGGGGGAAAATGGCCTGGCCAGCGCCCTGCCGGTTGGAGAAGCCTGCGGCGCGGCGTTTGCGCTTCTTCTGCTTAAGATCCGGATGGGGAGAAAGCCGAACTGAGAGTGTGCATGACGCCGCCTCACTTCAGAATCTTCGTCAGCGTCTCCGCCAGCTCGCTTTTCAGGATAAACGCATCGATGAATTCATTTTTCAGATACCACTCAAATCGTTTGTCCTCCATTCCGCTGATCAGGATCAGACGGATGGATGGATTCAGCTTGCGGACGATCTCTGCCAGCTCCAGTCCGTTCATCGTGGGCATGGCATAGTCGGTGATCAGCACATCGCAGTAATCTTTCTGGCTCTGCAGTTTGGACAGGACGGCGGCCGGGTGGCTATCGCATTCGGCTTTGCAGCGGAGACCCTTAAGCAGCGCTCCGACAGCTTTCAAAACTTCCGGATCGTCATCAACGACCACAATACGGTCAGAGGGGCGGACCAGCGGCCGGGCCGCCTTGTCTTCCGGTTCTGTCTCCGGAAAATACAGATAGAAGGTGGTACCGCGTCCTTCGGTACTCTCCACACGGATATGGCCGCCGAGGGCGGTCACCGTATTCTGGACGACAGAGAGACCGAGCCCGGTTCCTTTGCCGCTGCGCTTCGTCGTGTAAAAGGGCTCGAATATCTTGTCCATCGCGTCCCGGCTGATGCCGCATCCGGTGTCGGCAACGGAAAGAAGAGCCCAGTCGCCCTCCGGAATGCCGGCGGATCCATGCGCCTCCTCAAGCCGAACCGTCAGCGTTCCGCCATTTTCCATAGCGTGAAACGCATTATTGCACAGATTCATCAGCAGATGCTCCGCCATCTGCGCACGTCCGCGGATGTAAAGGGGATTGTCTGCGATCTCTGCTGTAAATGTGATCGTTTCCGGCACAAGTCTCCGAATGACCTCCAGCGCCGACCGGACTTCTTCTGTCAGGCACTGGGTAGCGAGTGTGGTGCCGGAGTCCTGACGGCTGAAATCCAGCAGTCTCCGCGACAGACCGGCAGCCTGTCCGGCAGAATTCAAAATTCCTTTCACCAGTTCGTGATCCTCTTTGCTCAGCGTCTCGTCTTCGGACAGAAGCTCACCGTATACCATAACCGGCGTCAGATAATTGTTGAATTCATGGGCGATGTGGCTGCTCATCTGACCGATACTCTGCACGCGCTGATAGTGCTGCAGTTCTTCCTCCTTGTGCCGCACCAGTTCCATGCCTTCGTTGATCTCTTTCAGGTAGGCGATCTCTTTCTTCTGGTTCTCGGCCCGCAGCCGGATCAGAGTCGTGATATACACGAATATACCCAGAAGCAGAAGGAACAGACTGCTCATGACGAGCAGACGCACAATCATGCTGTTCAGCGGCTGATTCAGTTCCTCGAACGGCAGCGTGGAATTGACGATCCAGTCTTCGCCGGGCAGATGGATCGTGGTATAGGCAACAATGCGGCGCTGGAAAGCCGGAGTCGGATTCGGGTCGTCCCAGACGTAGGAATTGATGATGTCGTAGCCTTCTTCCTGCGTCCGCTGCAGTTCGATCCAGCGGGTCAGATCTGTCAGATCCAGCTGAGGATAACGCTCCTCCCGGTCGTAAATGGCGTCCATGCCGATCTGGTTAGCGGCATGGTGCATAATGATGGCGAGATCCCGGTCCTTGACGACAGAGTAACCACCCTCGCCGATGCGCACCGGCTGTACGGTGTAGGAATAAAGGGTATCCAGGTTCATGGCGTAAATAAATGTGCAGGCGGAGCCGCCCAAACGGCAGGTGCGGGCCAGAAACATTTCATACCATCCGCCGTCGCAAAACTGCTTGCCGCAAATGACGGTATGATCGGTTGGGTCTGAACCCAAGACCTGCGCATCGTCAAAATGGATCTCGCCTTTTTGATAAAGCCGGCTCCCGTCTTCCGCATAACAGACCACTGCGTCGTAAAGCCCGTTTTTCTGTTCCAGATATGCCCCGGCGGCCTGCCAGATGAGTTCCCGGCCGTTCTCCATATCCATCTCCAGCGCCGCAAAATACAGATCCAGACTATTTAGTTCCTGCTCCACATAGTTGACAAGACTCTTCCCTACGGTCTCAGCCATAGTCAGAAGCTCTTCCTGTTCCGAGCGGATCAGCTCCCGGCGGTAATTGGCGTAGGTCACGAAGCTCAGATAAATGATGAACAGCGACGCAAGAAGAAATCCAGCGCCGCTGATGATCTGAATGCGGCGCTCGCGCAGCATTTCCTTAAATGATGACAGTTTACTGTTTTTGACCATAGAACAAATACCCGATTCCTCTGATGGTAGTGATGTATCTGGGATTTTTGGGGTCGTCTTCGATTTTTTCACGCAGCCGTTTCATGTAGACCATGATGGTATTATCGTCGACCAGGTTTTCATTCCAGACCTGCTGATACAGCTGCTCCTTAGTAAATACCTGCCCCGGATGCTCCAAAAGGAACCGAAACAGCGCCAGTTCCCGGGCCGTAAAGTTTAAGAGCCGGTCATCTTTATAGCATTCCAGCCGCATGGTGTCGAAGCGGAAGGGACCGACGGCGATCACATTCTGCCGCGACTGGTTGTAGATGGAACTGCGCCGGATCAGGGCCTTGACCTTCTGGATCAGCACGGATAAATGAAACGGCTTTGTCAGGTAATCGTCGGCGCCCAGTCCCAGGCCAAGCACCTGATCCATCTCCTCCTGCCTGCCGCTGAGCATCAGGACCGGCGTCAGAATGCCGTCTGATCGCAGGGACTGCAGGATCGTGTAGCCGTCGATATCCTGCATCATGATATCCAGAACGATCAGGTCAAAGCTCTGCGAATGCAGAAGCCGAAGAGCGTCCCTGCCGCAGCCGGCCTCGGCCACCTGCATTCCTTCCCGGACAAAGGCGGTCTTAAGCGCCATGCGGATCGGCAGTTCATCGTCAACAACCAGGATTTTCTCATTCGCCATAGGAATTTGCCTCTTTCTGAGAACGGTACTATAGTATTTTACCATCTTGACTTACGTCTCGATGGCGATACTCGTCAAACGCCGATTGACGCAAGCGTCATCGGCGCTTTCCTCGTTATTTTACCATATTTTAACCTGCCGGACAAGGCGGGAGTATACAAATGGAGCGGTACGGAAAGGAGCCTTTTAACGACTCCCTCCCGCACCTATAGGTATAGCAGCAAATATTATGTAAAATGTCCGCCTCAGATCGGAACGATTCCGATGATGATTCCGATGATGACCATGCAAATGCTGATGGCCCAGTAAATCGGGATACTGAATTTCATATGATCTTTCAGTTCGATATTGGCAAGGCCGGTAGCCAGGAACGTCGCCGGTACCAGTGGGCTGACCATCAGTGCCAGGTTCTTTCCGATCACCATCGTAATGCCGGTGCTTAAGGCAGCTACTCCGTAGGTTTCTCCTACCTCCATGACCAGAGGCATAACGCCGTAGAAATAAGCGTCAGTTCCTACACACAGTCCCAGCGGCAGCGCCAGGATACCGAAGATGACATGAATGAATTTTCCAAGGAAAGCAGGTATGATCCCCATGATCGCGTTGGCCATCGCGGTCAGCATACCGGTCCCGTCCAGAATACCGACCATAGCGCCGGCAGCGAAAAGGGTTCCGGAAATGATCAAAGCCGCGGGGGCATGCTTCTTGATCAGCTTATCCTGAAGCTTCTGATCCGGATAGTTGACAGCCAGCGCCACGCCCAGAGCCAGCAGGAACGCCACATAGCTGGTAATATAGTCGGTGGACAAAGCGGCGATCAGCGCGATCGTCAGGATCAGGTTGAAGATAAGAAGCTTCGGACGACGCAGCGCGTTTTCTTCCTCCTGCGCTTTCGCGTCGACTTCAACAGTCACGCCCTTGCCCGCGCCCGCGCCCTGTTTAATGGCCAGCATGCCCAGGAGAACGGCGACGACGATGTTGAAGACAAGGCCGACGATCTGGATCGGGATCAGGATATGCCACAGCTCATTGGCGTCCATCTGCAGAACCGTAGCCGCACGGGCCACTGGGCCGCCCCAGGGAAGCAGGTTCATAACGCCCATGCAGGCGCCGGTCAGGCACAGAAGGATCCTTCCGTCGATCTTCATGGATTTGTAGACCGGGTACAGCGCCGGGATGGTGATCAGGACAGTGGTAGCTGTCGTTCCGTCCAAGTGGGCGATCGTGGCGATGATCGCCGTAGCCACGGTAACCGCGATGACATTGTTGCCGGCCAGCTTGACCAGAAAATTCACGATCACGTCAAACATACCGGTGTCGGACATCACGCCGAAATAGATCACCGAGAAAATGAACAGGATACCGTTGCTTGTGGTGGTTCCGATGCCGTCTTTTATGAACCCTCCGATTTCCTGCGGTCCGAAGCCGAGAAGCAGCGCCGCGACGGTGGGAACGACTGCCAGCACCACGATGGGGGACATTTTGCCTTTCAGCAGCAGGACCACGATCAGGATGATCATAGCGAAACCAATAAATGCAGCCATTTTCCTTCCTCCTCTTAATGGAAAATATTTGTAATACTATTGATTCTAGCAGGGAAGAATGAATGGTCTCTGACTGGATTCTGACAATCTGTTAAGAATAACGAAAACCGGTCTTCTCTTCTTGCCGGTTCCTTCCAAATCTGTTATGATAATGAAATGAAAATATTATCCAGACACACATAAAGCAAAGGAGTCTGCCATGTACCCGACAACCCGCGTTTTCCTGAAAGACGATAACGGAGACAAATTCTTCGGCGAAGGCCCCTGCCGGCTGCTGGAAGGCATCGAGCGCACCGGCTCGCTGCGCGCCGCCGCCCAGGAAATGCAGATGGCCTACACCAAAGCCCTGCATCTGTTAAGACACGCGGAGGAGACGCTGGGATTTCCGCTGACCGAGCGGACCATCGGCGGCAAAGGAGGCGGCGGAAGCCGGCTTACCGCCGGGGCGCGGGATTTTGTTGAGAAATATAAGACCTACCGCGACGCCTGTTATCAGGCGAATCTGGAGATCTACCGCGAGGTTTTTGGAGAAGAAGGACAGTTGAAAGAAGCGCATCCCCGGCTCGCCTGCGTCCTCATGGCCTCCGGCCTGGGGCAGCGCTTCGGCGGCAACAAGCTTCTGGCACCGTTTCACGGAGAGCCGCTGATCTGCCGGATCCTGAAAGCCACCGACTCGCCTCTGTTCTCCCGCCGCGTCGTCGTGACCAGGTACCCGGAGATCGCCGCGCTATGTGAGAAAATGGGGATCCAGACGGTTCTGCATTCACTCCCGTACCGCAGCGATACCGTCCGCCTGGGGGTGGAAGCGGTCTGCGGCAGCCAACGTGCGGATGTTGATTTTCATGCTGTCAACGGCTCTTCCATCAACTGCATACTGCCCGGCGACGCCCCCGACATTCCTGGCGATTGCCTTACCACCAGCTGCATATCGCCCGGCGACGCCTCCGACATTTGTCTCTCTGACGGCTGTATGTTCTGCGCCTGCGACCAGCCCCTGCTGTCTCGTGAAACCATCGAGCGGATGGCCCGCGCCTTTCTGGCGGAACCGCAGTTCATTTACCGTCTCGCATACAAAGACACGCCGGGCAACCCGATCATTTTCCCGAAAGAACATTTCCCCGCGCTTAAGGATCTTCCACCGGACAAAGGCGGCGCCTATGTAGCAAAGTCCTTCCCGCAGCAGGTTCGCCTGGTCGAAGCCGCCTCTGCAATGGAGCTGAAGGACATCGATACCGCGGAGGATCTGGCCTTTCTGGAAGAAATAATTTCTGCCTGAATTTTGAATCTCATATCAGAAGATAAGGAGAATGAACCGCTTATTTATCCCTTCGCAGAAGTAAAAAAGCGTTAAATTAAAGGCGTGCCCGCCCGGGATTCCCGGTGCCGCAGCACGCCTGTATATTTTCCTGAGAACAGAGTGTCAGCGACAACCTGTCCGCATTACATTTATCTCAGATTCTCTAAACCCATAAAGAATCACTCGCCGTTCGCCCCGCGTTCGCCGCGCCTCTTACGCCTCTTCCTGCTCCAGATCTTCCTTGGTCTTCGGAAGCACGATGTTTAAGATGATCGCCACCATGGCCGCCGGCACGATGCCGGAACCGCCGAAGATCAGCTGGATGTACTGGGGCGTATGGGCCAGGATGCCCGTATTGGCGCCCATGCCGTAGCCGACGCCCAGCGCCACCGCCACGATGGACAGGCTTCTGGCCGTCAGGGGCTTCCTCGTGATCAACTGGATACCGCTGAGTACGATGGAGGAGAACATCATCACGGCCGCGCCGCCCAGCACCGACTGGGGCATGATGGAAATGATCGCGCCCAGCTTCGGAACGAGGCCGCACAGAACCAGGAAAATGGCGCCGCAGGCCAGAGCGCCGCGGTTGACCACCTTGGTCATGGCCACCAGGCCTACGTTCTGGCTGAAAGAAGTATTCGGCAGTACGCCGAACAGGGCCGCGATGGAGGAACCGATACCGTCGCAGATCACGCCGCCGGCCAGCTCGTCGTCCGTCGCCTCACGGTCCATACCGCCGACGATCACGCCGGAGATATCGCCCACCGTCTCCACCGCCGTCACGATGAACATGATCATGACAGGGAGAATCGCCCGCAGGTCGAAGACCAGCTTCACCGGCATAAGCTTCGGGATCTCGATCCAGGCCGAGGTGCCTACCTGGCTCCAGTTCAGGACCCAAGACTTGGTGTACTCCACGCCCTCCGCGTCGATCGCGGTGTGCGGAAGGACCAGGCCCATGATCACCGCGGCGATGTATCCGGCCACGATGCCTACCAGGATCGCCGAGGAGCTTAAGAAGCCTTTCGTGCAGTGCTTCACGACCAGGATCACCACCAGCACGAAGGTCGCCAGCAGGAGGTTCTCCATGGAACCGAAGTCCTTGGCCGTATTGCCGCCGCCGTAGGAATTGATTCCGACGGAAATCAGCGAAAGTCCGATGGACAGCACCACAGTGCCCGTGACGACAGGCGGAAAGAACTTGCGCAGAGGCTTTAAGAAGAAGCCCAGCACGCCTTCAAAGAGACCGCCCAGCAGGGACGCGCCCATCATCGCGCCGTAGGTCAGGATGCCGCTGCCCATGGTAGCCGCCACGCCGCTGAACACTCCGATGAACCCGGAGCTGGTACCCATGATGATCGGCACCTTGCCGCCGATGGGCCCGATCGAGAACAGCTGGATCAGGGTCACGATACCGGCCACCAGCATGGCGTTCTGCAGAAGCGCCACCCGCAGATCCGCGAATTCCGCGTTGCCCGCCAGTCCGCAGGCGCCGGTGATCACCAGAAGAGGCGTCAGGTTTCCCACAAACATGGCCAGCACGTGCTGCAGGCCCAGCGGGATTGCCTGGGCCAGAGGCATCTTGCCCTCAAACTGAAATGCCTCCTCAGAAAGTCCGTTTTTGTTTTCCATTGTACGATTCTCCTTGTCTTTTTATAGGGGATTAAAAAAACAAACAACGCATATTATAGTGGACTTCCCTGAATTAATCAATCCCTAATTTACATTTTATGACAGAAATCGCGTCAGAGCTGCAGCGGCGCAGACGGCTCGTCTTTTTCTGCATTCGAAACCGCCAAAAGATAAACCGTCTGCGCCGGTTTCCCGCCCTGCGTTCCTACAATTTTACGACGATCTCCGTTCCGTCCGATACGCTGACGCGGACGAGCTCAAGGCCCCGAAAGCGGCGCCAGTGCATCTTGCGCAGCGCTTTCGAGAGTGCAAGTATAAGCGCCTTCTGACTGTCGCTCATCTCTTCGCCTCCGAAGCGGACGGCGGCGCGCAGTCCGATCGGCAGAAGAAAACGCGGAATTATGAACAGCAGACGTACGCCCTCCGCGCGGATCCTGACCGTCATTCGACCCAGATCTCCACTTTCGTATTTTCCTCGTTCACTTCGATCTCAACCAGCTTCCCCATGACGCCGGCGTTCGCGAGCGCGATCACACGGTCGAGATCAATGCTTTCGAGCGCGCTTTTCGCACCCTTAAGCGACTCGTCTTCGACAAGATCGATCGCCCCGGTCGCCAGAAGGAGCTTTACGATCTCAAGCGGAAGATTTAAATTCACCCTGGCTTCATCCGTAATAACGCGTATCTTAAGTACCGCGCGCGACGGATCAAACTCATTCTGCGCGACCGCGACGGCCTCGGGCTTCCGCACGCCCAGAAGCTCGTCGCAGCTGACGCCGAAAATTTCCGACAGCCGAGGCAGGAGCGAGATGTCCGGCGACGTTATGGCATTTTCCCATTTTGAAACTGCCTGCGGCGTGACGGAACATTTCTCCGCCAGTTCCTCCTGCGTAAGTCCGCATTTTCTGCGGTAGAATGCGATGCGTTCATCAAGTGTGTCGAGCATGTGAAATCCTCCTTTGCTATGTTCTTTTGTTGTACCTCAATCTTAAGCCAAAACGTATCTTTTGAACACAAACCAAACGGGGAATACTGTAACCGGAAGGTTGATTTCTTATAACCCGACAGTTGAATTCCGACAAAATCCCGTCAAAAAGCCAGAACGGCTCAATCCTGAAATTACGGATTCATTTACATTCTGCAAACCCATACGCCTGTCTGATCCAGTCAAATAATTCCTGATCAAGATCGGATACGGCAGAAATAACGATATGCGTCGTCCAGCGCCCGGGATACGGCTCCGTCTTTACGGCCACCCGCTCCGATTCCAGCGGATAGGATAATCCCAGAGTAAGTACAAAATAGGACGCGGGAAGTTCGGATTTCTTTTTGGGGCGCATAAAAGAAACACAGGCAAAAACATGCCGGTTTGAAAAGGTGATCTGCGTCTTCTGGACTTTCATTTTTGTCTGCGGATACCGGTGAAGAAGCCTGTTTTCAAAAGCTTCGTATATTGGAAAAACTTCCCGGTGCCCGTCAAAGAACATCATCGTATCCTGCTTTATCTGAGTAAGATTTTCTTCCATATGAATGGTCTCCTCGCAGATGATGGGTTTCGTATCGCTCACACAGAGAAACCATTTCACAACCAGCCAATATCTGTTCTTTCATGATGTATCCCCGCTTCCCGCCCTCATAATCATGAACGATCTCCGCGGAAAGCTCCCCGCTCCCGTCGTCCCGGCGGAGCATGGTCAGCCGGTATTCGCCGTTTTCATATCCGTATCCGTCACCGTCGTCCTCATAGAGGCAGAACTCTCCGTCCGCGCCGGGATATAGCTTCACGCGGATCTCCCTGCTCTGTTCCTCGGTGGACAGCGCGAAGTCCGCTTCCGGGATCACCGAGCCGGCCTTTACGAACACCGGGATCCTGTCGATCGGAGCGGGCGCTGAGATCCACCGTCCGCCCTCCAGACGCTCGCCGGTCTCGTAGTCATACCATCCGCCCGGCGTTTCGGGCAGATAGACCCGCCGGGACCGCTCCTTTGCGATCCGCCGCGACCGCGGCAGATAATACATCGGTTCATGCACCGGGCAGACCATGAGCGACGGTCCGAACATGTACTGGTCCTTTACTTCCAGCGCGGTCGTGTCATCGCTCCAGCCGAAGGCCAGCGGCTCCATCATAAGTCCGCCGTTCAGCCGGCAGTTTCCCGCGACAGAATAGATATACGGCATAAGCCGGTAGCGGGTCCGGTTGGCCTTAAGGATCGCGTCATAGAAGTCCACGTCCTCCGTATTCTCATACAGCCAAAGCTCCCTGCGGCAGTCGGTTCCGTGGCCGCGGAAAACCGGCAAAAACGCGCCCCACTGGTACCATCGCGTAAACAGTTCGCGGTAACCGTAATCGTTGACCGTGTCCTCGAAATCGCCGCGCCAGTACCAGTTAAGCCCGCGTTTGACAAAGAACGCGCCGATGTCGGTGGTCCAGTACGGAAGGCCGGAAGCGCAGAAATTCAGGCCTGCAGCGATCTGCCGCGTCAGCGTGTCCCACGTCGCGGCGACATCCCCCGACCAGAGGATCGTACCGTACCTCTGGGAACCGGTGTAAGCGCTGCGCGTCAGGTTGCAGACCCGCTTTAAGCCGGTGGTCTTCCGCTGGCCCTCATAGACACCCTGCGCGTGGTAAAGCGCGAACGCGTTCGTCTGCTCGGCGGGAAGATGATCCGCTGCGGTCCTGACGTACTCGTCGTAGGCCCTCGACGGCGCCGGGCGCTCCACATGGTTCCACTCCGGCGTGATCGGCTCGCTGTTGTCGCACCACCACGCGTCGATCCCGTACCGGAACAGCCCCTCGTTCATCTGTTTCCAGTACATTTCCCGGCCGGCCGCGGACAGGGCGTTGTAAATATTCTGCCCCGGCAGGAACAGCCCCGCAGCCCTAAATTCCTCATGATTTTCGCAGCCCGGATCGCTGTTTGCCCAGACGGAGATCATAAAATGGGTATGCTGTCCGTGAAGCCGCTCCACCATACCGGCAGGATCCGGAAAACGCTTCGCGTCGAAGGTCTTCTGGCCCCATTTTCCATCCTCCCAGGAACACCAGTCGAGAACCACGCAGTCCAGCCCGATCCCCCTTCTGCGGTACTCGGCGGCCACGCGCCCAATCTCCTCCTGGGTCTCATAGCGCTCCTGGGACTGGATGTAGCCGAACGCCCATTTCGGCAGCATCGCCGCGCCGCCGGTGAGATACCGGTACCCCCGGACGACGCCTTCCATCGTGCCGCCGTTTATGAAATAGAAATCCAATTCCGGCACCGCTTCCGAGTAGATGTACGCCGGGAATGCAGAGATCTCGCCATCAGAGAAAAACGCAGAAATGCCGGCAACGCCGTATCCTGTATTTTGCTGCAGCGCATCCTTCCCTCTGCCAGCCGCGGCTCCCGCATACTGGCAGTACCCGCCGTCGCTGAAAATCAGCGGACTGTACGTATCCATCAGGATCCCGTAGCCCAGACTCGAAACCATCATCGGAACGACGATCTTCCGGTTCTCCTGATAGAGATAGAGCGTCTTGCCCCGAAGGTTCCCATAACCTTCCTCATGCTGTCCGAAGCCGTATATCGCTTCGCCGTCCTGAAACCGGATATTCAGCGCCGCGTGGTAACTGAAGCCGTCCTCGACCCGCTCCGCCTCCCGGATGATCTCCTTCTCACCGTCGGAGGTTTTCACGCGCTCGGTCCGTCCCGCGGCCATCCATTTCGGGAATTTTTCAAGAACCTTGCTGTCCTTCTCCGCCTCGGCGAGAAGCAGCCGGCCCCTTTCATCGTACCACGAGAAAGAAGCGGTTTCCCGCAGGATCCGCAAAACCGTCCGGCCGGTCGTCAGGACGATCTCGTCCGAAGTCTCCTCGTATGTCCAGTCCATATACGCGGGCGTCGAAACGATCCCCGGCCTCGGCATATCTGAAAGCTCCTTCTCCCGCGTGACCGTCACCCGGACGATCCCCGATGCCTTTGGCTCCAGAACCGTCAGAAAAAGCTCCGATTCCAGGATCATCCTGCCGCCCTCTCTCCGAACATTCGTGATACTGGGCGACGGCGGTTTTACAGCATACAGCATATGAAACTGCCTCCTTTTCCGGGGCGGACACCGACCGCCCCTTTTGTCAGGAATAATAAACCTCCATCAGACACAGCCCCCTGGCGGGCATCAAATACCCGGCTTCCGCCCGGTTCTTCGCCTCCAGAAGCTCCGTCATGCTCTCCGGCGCGCGCATCCCATAGCCGACTTCCAGCAGCGTCCCCGTAAGAATACGGACCATATGGTTCAGGAATCCGTCGCCCTGATACGTAAAATAGAAATACGGGCCGTTCCGCGCAATCTCGATGGATGTGACGGTGCGAACGGTAGATTTCTTCATCTTCGGATTCCCGCAGAAGCTTGCAAAATCATGCTCCCCCGTCAGATAAGCCGCGGCCTTCCTCATACGCTCCATATCCGGCTCCTCATCCAGCACGCACACATATTTGCGGTCGAACACCGGCTTTACAGGACCGCAGTAACAGGTGTAACGGTAGGTCTTTCCGGCGGCGTTGTAGCGGGCGTGGAAGCGCTCCGAAGCCTTCTTCACCTCCAGCACACTGATGTCCTCCGGCAGGTACCGGTTCAGATAGCCGCGGATCTCCTCCTCGCTCATCTCCACATCCAGAAACATGTTCGCCGCCATGCCTCTGGCGTGGACGCCGGCGTCCGTCCGCCCGGCGCCGGTCAGCTTCACCGGATGGCCCGTCATCCGCTCAAGCACAGTCTCCATTTTCCCCTCAACCGTCATCTCCGCATCCGGCTTGGCCTCCCAGCCGTGATACCGGGTCCCGTCATAGGAAATGAGCAGTTTATAATTCTGGTTCATTGTTTTCTTCTCCTGATTCTATATGGCAGAATTTCTCCGCCTCTGAAAATCACTTCTATCTCTCCACACATGATTTCTGCCTAAAGCGATTCACAGTCTTCACGCCAGCGATTATTCTGACTCTGTCACTGAAACGAGTGCGATCAAGCTAAAGATGTCAAAATGATATTCCGCAGCTTCCTTGTCAGCGCAAATGTACCCGCGTCCCGCTTCTGGGTTCCCATCAGGATCGTCAGCCTCTCCTCCGGGAAATTGGCGAAATACGCGCCCAGCCAGCCCTCCCAGCCATACTCGCCCTTCCGGGCCGCAAACCCGGGGCGGGACGGGTTTTTGCAGACGCGCATCAGACTTCCGTAGCTGAAGCCTTCCAGATTCTGCCAGCGGTCAAAGCCCTGCTGCTGGACGTCCGTCAGCTCGCCGGTGGTCATATAGCGGACCGTCGCGGGGCGGAGAATCCTGGCGCAGGCTGCCGCGACATCTGGCGCCGCGCCCCCGTTCATCAGCATCCGCGCGAATTTCATATAATCGTCCAGCGTGGAAGCCAGTCCCGCGCCGCCCGACGCAAACGCCGGCTCCTCCTTCATATCGTTCCGGATCGCCAGATGATTGCCTGTATAAAGCTGCAGGCCGCGGGTTCCGTCCGGCTCCGTCACCGTCTCATAGACCGACGCAAGCCTGTCCTGCTTACCGGCAGGCACCCAGAACGCCGTGTCTTTCATCCCGAGCGGATCGAACAGCTCCTTCTTAAGAAATGCGGCAAACGACATACCGGAAGCTGCTTCCACGACCGCTCCCAGGACATCGGCCGAAGTGCCGTACTGCCACGAGCTGCCCGGTTCAAAAGCCAGACCGCCGCCCGCCAGCGCGTCCGCCACTTCCCGGGTGGTCATCGCGTGATCCGTAAAAAGCCGCCGGTCCATTTCCAGAAAAACAGCCATCGAATGCCGCCCGGCATCTGTCTGCATATCCGGATACAGCAGACCCGAAGTCATTTTCAAAAGATCGAATACGCGAAGCTGCGTCTGCGCCGGCCGCAGGCTTCCGTTCTCCCACACCTTCAGCTGCCCGTACGCCGGCAGGAAATCGGACACCGGCTGGCACAGATCGATCACCCCGCGCTCCATCAGGATCATTACCGCGGCTGCCGTAACAGGCTTCGTCTGGGAATAGAGCCGCAGGATCGTGTCCCGGCGCATGGGCTTCTGCTTCTCCACGTCGGCCATCCCGGTCTCACAGTAACAGATCTCCTCTCCGTCTTTCTCCACCAGAAGGTTCACTCCCGCCGCCTCGCAGCTCTCCACGGCCTGCCGCATGACGGATTCCAGTTGGGCTTTCAGGTTCATTGATTTATCTCTCCTTATAATTCACATACCATGATATATTCTTCCGCGTTTTCATCGACCGTCTTAAATCCGACAGCCTTATACATTTTCACAGCGTAGTTCGCTTTCTGAACCGCTAAGGACACCCGTTCAAAACCCTGCCATTTCAGCAGTTCGAGCATCTTCACCATAAGCTGCGAACCGATGCCCTGACCGCGATACTCCTTATATAGTGAAATGGCGAGGGACGGCGTTTCATCATCCACGTGGCCGTAATCGTCCATGAGCCTTGCCCAGACCGCTCCGACCACCTTACCGCCGAGATCGGCCGCCAGACAGTTATCGCCTTTCCGGGAACCAAAATCATCCGTGTATACGCGCAGTTCAGGCTTCTCTATGATATCCCGCGCAGGCGGCTCCGTTCCTTCCGGCACGAAGACGGCTTCATACAGGAAGTCCTTCAGCAGATCGGCCTCACCCCTGCGAAGGCTGCGGATCACATATTTCTTTCGCTTATCGCTCGTCATATGGGAAATATGCTCGTTTCGCATCCTGTACATCATCTCAAGCATTTGTTTACCGATCTGCTCAGGATTGTTATCGTTCCCGCTGCAGATAAGCTCCAGTGTATCCGGCGTCCAAATGTACCCGTGTGTCTTGTTATAGAGATACTGCCGGAATTCTTCATATTCTTTTTCTTTTAACTGTTTCATACATATTTCCTTTATGGCTCTGGCATTGGATTTCCTTCACTCTTTCTCCCTGTTCCAAACATACTTCGTGTATCGGCCGCCGCCTATCTTTATGATATCCTCCGACTCCAGCAGCGCGGCAAGCGTTCTCTGCACCGTGATCTGGCTGATATCCGGGCACCGCTCCAAAATCTGCGATTTCGTTATTTCCCCATAGGTGCTCTGGATCAGCTTCGCAATGCGCTCCGGTTTGGACAAACCGCCGGTGATTAATACCTCCACTCTCATGGAAAAATCTCTATAGGCGGCGGCCACTACGCCGAGCATATACTGCACAAAAGGAATATAATCATTTTG
>CANQGA010000032.1 GCA_947600145.1 uncultured Lachnospiraceae bacterium
CATGGATTACTGGACGGTGCTGATAAGGACCACGGTCCTGTCGGTGGGGATCTCGCTTCTGCAGCTGTGCTCCTGCCTGCTGACGGCCTACGGCTTCGCCCGGTTCCGCTTCCCGTTCAAAAAGCTTTTGTTCGGCTGCGTGATCCTGTCGCTGATCGTGCCGCCCCAGGTCATCATGCTGCCGCTGTTCATGAAGTACCGGTTCTTCGATATTTTCGGTATCTTTCAGGCGACGACGGGAGCCAGCGTGAACCTGATCGACACCTACTGGCCGTTCGTCCTTCAGTCGGCCACCTGCATGGGCATCCGCAACGGCCTGTATATCTACATGCTGAGGCAGTTCTTCAAGGGTATGCCCAGGGAGCTGGAGGAAGCGGCGTTCGTGGACGGCAGCGGAAAGCTGCGCACCTTCGTGCAGGTCATGCTGCCCAGCGCCGTGCCGATGATGGTCACCGTGTTCCTGTTCGGCTTCGTATGGCAGTGGACGGACACCTTCTACACATCCCTGTACTTAAACAGTACGAAGGTGATGTCCTCCTCCTTAAGCAATCTGGCGGTGGGCGTCTACTCGCTCTATGAGAATAACGGAGGCTCCATGAACTTCGTAAGTCCCGGATTTGTTTCCCTGATGAACAACACGGGCACCATGCTGGCGATCGTACCGCTGATCCTTCTGTATCTGGTCTGCCAGAAGTATTTCGTGGAAGGCATCGAGAGGTCCGGTATCGTCGGATAACGGAGTACGGCGCGGCAAAGCTGCGGCGCCGGAAACTCCCGCGCGGGCGCGGGAACGGATACCAGATGAATGTTAGGCCCTGCGTGTCAGGACTTTAGCAGAATATATTCCAAGAAAGAGAGGAAAAAACTATGAAAAAAAGCATCGCAATCGAAAAGGCTGCAGCGCTTCTGATGTCCGCGGCCATGGTGCTGTCCCTGGCTGCCTGCGGAAGCAGCAACGGCGGGGGGGCAGAGACGACTGCCGCAGCCACTGAGGCGGCCACCACAGCGGCAGCCGACACGACAGCGGCGGCTGAGACAGCGGCTGCCGAGACGGAAGCTCCCACTGAGGCGGAGCCGGAATATGATTTCGGCGGAAGAGTTTTAAGGATCGGTTCCTACTATGACATGGCGCCCGATCCCAGCGCCAACGCCATCGAGGCGGCTCTGGCCGAGAGGATCAAGTTCGTTGAGGACAATTACAACTGCAAGATCGAGTTCGTGAACCTGGAAGGCGACTACATGAACGACTATGTGACCAGCGTTCTGGCAGGCGACCCGGTCGTGGATATCGGCTACGCCGTGACCAACCGCGTGCTTCCGTCCCTGATCGAGGGCGGCATCGCGTATCCGGTCAGCGATCTGGGCGTATTTGACTTCGACGCGTACAAGTGGCGTCAGGACGTCAGCAAGGCCGGCACCTACAAGGGCAAGACCTATACCTGGTGCTTAAAAGACCCGGAGATCCGCTACGGCATCTTCTGGAACAAGACCCTGTTCGAGCAGTACGGTCTGCCGGATCTGTACGAGCTGATGGAGAACGACGAGTGGACCTGGGAGAAGTTCAAAGAGATCGCCATCGCCGGCAACCAGGATCTGGACAACGACGGTACCTATGATATCGTGGGCTTCAACGCCAGAGAGAACCTGCCCTGGTGCTTCATGTCCTCCAACGGCGTTACGGTCTGCGAGCAGACGGACTCCGGCGTCGAGATCGATCTGAGCGATCCCGCCGTTGTGGAAGCGCTGACCGCGCTGCAGGATTTTGCGACCACCGTCGATTATGACGACGATATTGACTGGTCCACCGAGAGCTGGGACGACATGATCCATTATTTCCGCGACGGCAAGGCCATGATGTGCCTGGAGGAGTTCTGGATCTCCTACAGCTATCTGAACAACGCCGACACGCCGATGCAGGATGACTGGGGCTGGGTGCCGTTCCCGAAGGGACCGTCCGCGACCGACTGGTCCTGCTACGGCAAGGAGAACGGATGCCGCATCATGCTGAACGGCATCGACAAGCCGGAAGAGGCTGCCCTGATCTATGACCTGATCACGGATCTGGCCGACACCGACGAAGAGTGGGACGACCTGATGGAAGATAAGCTGGAGAGCTGGTGCGACGACGGCGAGACCGTTGAGAACGTATCCTATATCTACAACAACGGCATCACCAACATCAACACGATCAACGGCTTCTCTGACCTGAACAACGCTGTGAACAACATGTTCAACGACATCGCTGCCGGAACCACCACCCCGCAGACTGCCATCGAGACCTATCAGTCCCAGATCGACGCGGCTATCGCGGATCTTGCGAACCACGATTATGACGCGGAGATGCAGGAGATGGTCATCACCGAGGAGGAAGAGTCCGCGGAAGAGACCGAAGCGGCGGCAGAATAATCCCGGACGCGAGGAAATGAAGAAGGCTTCAATCGCAGCATGAGTTGAGATTCAGAAGGGGGCCTCAGTTGTGCGCTGGGGCTCCCTTTTTCAGCAAAAGATAAGATATGGTCCGCGGCAGCGGCGCCTGGGCAGTCTTCGGGCGGCCGGACAGACAGCGGCGCGGGACAGAGAAAATGAAATGGCAGTTCAGAAGGAGAGGAAAACAGGAATGAGATTTGAGGTTAGGGATACATTTTATCTGGATGGGGAGAAATTTCAGATCCTGTCGGGGAGCGTCCACTATTTTCGGATCGTGCCGGAGTACCGGCGCGACCGGCTGATGAAGCTGAAAAGCCTCGGACTGAATACGGTGGAGACCTATATTCCCTGGAACGTGCATGAGCCGAGAAAGGGCGAGTTCGTGTTCGACGGCATGGCGGACGTGGCCGGCTTTGTGAGGCTGGCTCAGGAACTCGGCCTGTATGTGATTCTGCGTCCCTCTCCCTATATCTGCGCGGAGTGGGAGTTCGGCGGGCTGCCCGCCTGGCTTCTTAAGGAAGATATTTCCGTCAGGAGCGCGTCGGAAGCGTTCCTGCGCCATGTGCGGGAGTATTATCAGGTGCTCCTGCCCATTTTAAAGCCCCTTCAGATCACCGAGGGAGGCAATGTGATCCTGATGCAGGTGGAGAATGAGTACGGTCATTTCGCGGACGACGCGGCGTATATGGAAGCGATGCGCGATCTGCTTCTGGAGGGCGGGATCACGGTCCCTCTGATCACGTCGGACGACCCGCGTGAGGAAAGCCTTAAGGGAGGCCGGGTAAAGGGCGCGCTGGCCGCGGGCAATTTCGGCTCCCATACGAAGGAACGGTTTGAGATCCTTAAGAAATTTACAGAGGGAGGACCTCTGATGTGCGCGGAATTCTGGGTGGGCTGGTTTGACCACTGGGGCAACGGCGGCCACATGACCGGCGATCTGGAACGCAGCGCCATAGATCTGGAAGACATGCTGAAAATGGGGCATGTGAATATATATATGTTTATCGGCGGCACCAATTTCGGCTTCATGAACGGCGCCAACTATTATGACGAGCTTACGCCGGATGTGACGTCCTACGATTACGACGCGGTCCTGACGGAGGCGGGGGATCTTACGCCCAAGTATTACCGCTATCGGGAGATCATCGGCAGGTACGCGCCTCTGCCGGAGATGCAGCTGCCCGCGCCGGCCGCGAAGAAAGCCTACGGCGCGGTGAAGGCGAAGGAGAAGGTTGGACTGTGGGAGTCCATTGGGATTCTGTCAGATCCGGTCGAGTGCATCTGTCCGCGGAGCATGGAGCGGCTTGGGCAGAATTACGGCTACATCCTGTACACGTCGCCGGTGCGCAACGAGCGGAAGCTGACGAGCATCCGGCTTCTGAAAGCCAACGACCGGGCGAACGTATTTCTGGACGATAAGAGACTTCTGACCCTCTATGACCGGGAGCTTCTGACGGAGCATGAGCTGGACGCGGAGGCGGGGGAAGGCCAGACGCTGCGGATCCTCGTGGAAAATATGGGCCGGGTGAATTTCGGCCCCCGCATGAACGAACAGCGGAAAGGGATCGACGGATGCGTGCAGATAAACGGCCATATCCATACCCGCTGGAAGCAGTACCCTCTGCCGCTTGATAACCTTGACAGACTCGATTTTAGCAGAGGTTACACAGAAGGCGAACCGGCCTTTTACCGCTTTGAGTTTACGGCGGAGGAGACAGGCGATACCTTCCTTAAGCTGGACGGCTGGGGCAAGGGCTGCGTCTTTGTCAACGGCTTTCATATCGGGCGTTTCTGGGAGATCGGTCCCCAGAAGCGGCTCTATGTGCCGGCGCCGCTTCTGCGTGAGGGCGTAAATGAAGTGATCGTGTTTGAGACCGAAGGCAGGGCGTCCGGGGAGATCGAGTTCATGGACGAGCCGGACCTCGGATGATCCGGATCGAAGCTTCTGCACAGCTCCAGAAACTCCTTTGCCGCCTGCGTGAGATATTTCTCTTTGTGATAGATGATGCGGAATCTGCGCCTGAATTCAAGTCCTTCTACGGACACGGCGATCACCAGGCCCTGCCGGACGGCCTCAGCGACCATCCGGTGGGGCAGGATCGAGATCCCCAGACCGTTGATCACGGCGTTTATCAGGGCGGTGGTGCTCATGGCCTCCCACATGGGAGTGATGAGGAAACCGGCGTTTTCCGTGACCCGGTCGATCACTTCGCGGGTGCCGCTCCCGCGTTCCCGCAGCAAAAAACACTGCTTTTGGAAGGTCTGAAGCGACATTTTCCGGTTCTGCCTGAAGAAATCCTGATCCGGGCAGATCACGGTCAGGCAGTCATCCATATATTCTTCCGCGCACAGGGCCGGATTGTGAGTCACGCCCTCGATCAGCGCGAAATCCAGTTCATTTTCCATGATACGCTTTTCCAGGAGATCAGAAGGCGCCACCAGGGCCCTGATCTGGATCTCGGGGCGGAGGGCGCGGAAGGCCCTGACATAGGCGGGAAGGAACTGGGAGCCGATGGTAATGCTGGCTCCTGCCCGCAGCTGGCCGGAGACGTCCCAGCCGCGCATGCCCTTTTCCATGTCGTCGAAGAGGGAACAGATGTGGGAAGCATAGTCCTGAAAGCGAAGCCCCGCCTCCGTGATCCGGAGCCTGCGGCCTATCCTGTCAAACAGGACCACGCCGTAATACTGTTCCAGCTCCCTGACCGCCAGACTTACGGCCGGCTGGCTCATCATCAGGGCCTGCGCGGCCTTCGTGGTGTTGCAGCCGTGTTCTGTGACGGCCAGAAAGATTTTCATATGCCTCAGCGTCATCGCGTATTCCTCCCTGAGTGTTTTGATCCGCGGGCTCAGTGCCCGTCTCAGTGCCCGTTAATACAATATTGCTTATCATTTCAATAAAATTATATTATTTCCATTATATACTGTCAAGCTGTATACTGGTTTCGGGACGGGGATTTATTGCGGGATTTATTGCGGAAACAGAGCGGAGCGAAGGAGGGAGCGGCGTTGCCCGGAGAAGAAGAAAGGAAATCAGGAAAGCCGGCGCCGGGCGGGAAAGCCCGGAAATACTGGAAACTGTTCAGCTCGACATTTATGCTGAGCGCATGCACATTCGGCGGGGGATTCGTGATCATTCCCCTGATGCGCAGGAAATTCGTGGATGAGCTTCACTGGATCGGGGAACAGGAAATGCTGGATCTGACGGCGATCGCCCAGTCCTCGCCGGGGGCGATCGCCGTCAACGCGTCGATCCTGATCGGCTACCGTGTGGCCGGACCGGCGGGCGCGCTTCTTACCGTGCTGGGGACGGTGACGCCGCCGCTGGTCATTATCTCGCTGGTGTCAATGTTCTACACGGCCGTCCGCGGCAGCAGGACGGCGGACCGGATCATGGCCGGAATGCTGGCCGGGGTTGGGGCCGTGGTCTGCGATGTGGTCGTCACGATGACGCAGGGACTCCTGAAAACGAAGCGGGTCCTGCCGTTTGTGATGCTGATCGCTTCGTTCGCGGCGGTCCGTTTCTTCGGCGTCGGCATCGTGACGGTGATCCTGGCCTGCGGTCTTATCGGAGCCGCGGATACGATATACCGGAACCGCGCCGCGAAGGAACGGCTCCGTTTTGCGAAAGGCGGTACGGAGGGAAAGGAGGGATCGGAGCATGATCTGTCTTGAACTGTTCTGGAGTTTTTTTAAGATCGGCCTGTTCAGTATCGGCGGCGGCTACGCGGCTATGCCGCTGATCCAGCAGCAGGCGGTGGATCTCCATCCGTGGCTGACCATGGGGCAGTTTGCGGACATTATGGCGATCGCGGAGATGACGCCCGGACCGATCGCCATTAACGCCGCCACCTTTGTGGGGATCCGGACGGCCGGTCTGCCGGGAGCCCTGGCGGCTACCGCGGGCTGCGTGGCCCCGTCCTGTGTGATCGTGACGGCGCTGGCTTATCTGTACTATCATTTTCGGGAGCTGACCCTGGTGAAGGGGATCCTGGCCGGGCTCCGTCCAGCCGTTATCGCCATGATCGCGTCGGCGGGGCTGTCCATCGTGTTTATGGCCGTGTTCGGACAGAGGACGCTGCCCGCCGGCAAAAGCGGGATCGACCTGACGGCCGCGGCGATCTTTGCCGTATGTTTTTTCTGCCTCAGAAAATGGAAGCTGAATCCGATCGGCGTGATGGCCGGCGCCGGCGCCGCCGGCCTGATCCTGTATTCGGTTCTGTGAGGAAACACCATGAAGGAAATGAAATATTCACCCGTTTGCTGACGGCAGCTGCGCCCTGCACGACATAAATTTAGCGATACGTCAGGGCGATTACTGTTTTGCGGCCGCTCAGCAAATTTGCGGTAGAGTTTTTTCTCGTTGAGTGGTATAATCTCGAAAGAGATTATACTGCGCCGGTTCGGTGTCCGCAGGGCATGATATAATCTCGAGGAAAGCGCCGGTGACGCCTGCGTCGGCCGGCGTTTGACGAAAAGGAGGACGAGATGAAATACACGATCAGGAATGAATATCTTGATGTAACGGTCCAAACGCTCGGAGGAAGCCTTTGCTCGATCAGGGACAGGGATCAAAACGAGTATCTGTGGCAGGGCGATGCGGCTTACTGGAGCGATCAGGCGCCGAATCTGTTCCCTTACATCGCCAGGATGACGGAAGGGAAGTATACGCTGGACGGCAGGGAGTATCATATGGATATCCACGGCTTTGTGAAGGACAGCGAGATGGAGGCGGCCGAACGCGGCGTGTCGCGGCTTCTGCTCAGGCTGAGGGATAATGAGGGAACTCTTGCGCAGTATCCGTACCATTTCTGCTATGAGATCGAATACAGTCTGGAGGAAAGCCGCATCGCGGTCACATACCGGGTGATAAATGAGGACAGAAAGACCATGTATTTCGGGATCGGCGGCCATCCGGGATTCCGCGTGCCGTTGGAGGACGGGCTGCGTTTTGAGGATTATGAGCTGCGGTTCGGCGGGGACGGCGGGGCTTCCTCAAGGGGAGAGATCCGGCGCGTTATGTTTTCTCCCGCCTGTTTTGTGACCGGGACGGTTCCGTATGAGCTGGCGGAGGGAGGGATCCTGCCGCTGCGCCACGGGCTGTTTGACGACGACGCCATCGTTCTCACCGGCGTGCCGTCTTCCGTGTGCCTGCGGGCAGAAAACGGCCGCAGGGCTGTCAGGGTGTCTTACCCGCAGATGACCTATCTGGGTGTCTGGCACAAGCCCCATTCGGACGCGCCCTATGTCTGCATCGAGCCGTGGTCGTCGCTTCCTTCCAGGGAGGGGATCGTGGAAGAACTGTCCGCCCAGCCCGGGCTGATCGCGCTTGGGGCAGGGGAGAGATATGAAAACCGGTGGGAGATTGGGATCATTTCCTGACAGTTCCGGTTTATCGGAGTGATCCTGACGAGAGGAGTGAAGGATATGAGGATGACGCTTGACGGACTTTGCGACGCGGCAGGCTGGGAGAAGGCGCATGTGAAGCTGCCCTGTTTCGATGTGAAGGCGATGCGGGAGGCGACGGAGAAGAATCCGGTCTGGATCCACTTCGGCGCGGGGAATATCTTCCGCGGCTTTCTCGCCGTCCTTCAGCAGCGGCTGCTGGAGCAAGGCCTGGAGAAATGCGGTATCATAGCGGCAGAGACGTTCGACTATGACATCATTGACCGGATCTATGAGCCGTATGACAATCTGACCATGATGGTCAGCCTGTGTCCGGACGGTTCCATGGAGAAAGAGATCGTGGCCGGTGTCGCTGAAGGCGTGAAGGCGGATACAGGGGACGAAAAGGCTTTCGCGGAGCTGAAGAGGATGTTCGCGTCGCCGTCGCTTCAGCTGATCAGCTTCACGATCACAGAGAAGGGCTATGCGCTGACGGATCTGAAAGGGAATGCCCTCCCGGTCTTCCAAAATGACGCGGAGAACGGGCCCGGGGCGGCCAGACACGCCATGAGCGTAGTAACGGCGCTTCTTCTGGAGCGGTATCGTACCTGCCGCGCGCCGCTGGCAGTGGTCAGCATGGATAACTGCAGCCGGAACGGAGAGAAACTTAAAAACAGCATCGTGACCGTGGCGAAGGAGTGGGAGAAGCGCGGGCATGTATCCCCGGACTTCGTGGAATGGCTTACGGATGAGACGACCATTTCCTTCCCGTGGACCATGATCGACAAGATCACGCCGCGGCCTGCGAAAGAGGTGGAGGAGGCGCTTGCCGGTGCCGGGATCGAGGATATGGCGCCCATCGTTACCGGCCGTAATACCTATATCGCGCCGTTCGTCAACGCGGAGACGCCCCAGTACCTGGTCGTGGAGGACCGTTTCCCCAACGGGCGTCCGGCGTTTGAGAAGGCGGGCGTCTATATGACGGACCGGGAGACGGTGAACCGCACCGAGCGCATGAAGGTGACCACCTGTCTGAATCCGCTGCACACGGCGCTGGCTGTCTACGGGTGTCTGCTGGGATACGACCGGATCTCCGCGGAGATGAACGATCCGGATCTGAAGCGTCTCGTGGAGATCATCGGTTATGATGAGGGCATGCCTGTGGTGACGCATCCGGGCATCATAGATCCGATGGATTTCATCCGCGAGGTGATCGAAAAACGTCTTCCGAATCCGTTCATTCCGGATATGCCGCAGCGGATCGCGACAGATACCAGCCAGAAGATCCCGGTGCGGTTCGGGGAGACCATCAAGGCGTACCTGGAGGCCGGCCGGACCGGCCGCGAGGGGGAGCCGGGCGTGCCCGACGTGCGCAGCCTGACGGCAATTCCCCTGGTGCTCGCCGGATGGCTCCGCTATCTGCTGGCTGTGGATGATGAAGGGAAGCCCATGCAGCTGAGCAGCGATCCGATGCTTGAAAAGCTGCAGGGACAGCTGGCGGGGATTACGCCCGGCATGCCTGAAAGCGCGGATGGAAAGCTGGAGCCGATCCTGTCCAATCCGATCCTGTTCGGAACAGATCTGACAGAGGCGGGCCTGGCCCCGAAGATCGAGAAAATGTTCTCCGGGCTCCTGGCCGGCCCCGGAGCCGTACGCAGGACACTGCACGGGTATATCAGCGGTACTTTCTGAAGATCCCGAAGTTACGGAAACTGTCGTCAGCAGTCCGGATGGACGGCGGCTGCGTTCAGCAGCGCCTTCACGCTCCGGACTGTTTTTTCGTCCGTGCGCCAGATCTGGTATTCGCTCATGCCCGGCAGTCCCATGGAGACTGAGGGATTCCGGTAGGTCATACCGCTGTTATGTACGGTCTTTCCGGACATATGGAACGAACGGACGGAGGTGCGCGCAAGCAGGTCGCGGACGGTGTCTTCATCGATGCCGCCGCCGGCCAGAATATCGGGACCGCCTGATGCGGACAGCTCCGACAGCTTCCGCAGAAGGGGAAGTCCTTCGCGGCACGAGGAGGCCTGGCCGGAGGTGAGGATCGAGTCAACGCCCAGCCGCGACGCGCGTTCCCAGGCGCCTGTGGGGTCGGCGCACATGTCGAAGGCGCGGTGAAGCGTGACGGACATGCCGCGGGCATTGTCCAGGAAGCGTCCCATGCTGTCCGTATCGAGCGTGCCGTCCGGCAGCAGGCTCCCGATGACGACGCCGTCGGCTCCGGCCTCTGCGAAAGCGCGGATCTCACGGCAGATGATGTCGCGTTCCTCCGCGGTGTAGAGGAAATCTCCGAAGCGGGGACGGATCAGCACGTGGACCGGCAGGGAGGTCAGCTCCTTCACTTTCTCATAGAGGGCCATCGTCGGCGTGATGCCGCCGATGATCAGGCCGGCGCAGAGCTCCAGCCGGTCGGCGCCGCCGCGCGCCGCCGCGAGGGCGGACTCCGGGGAGTCCACACAGCATTCCAGAAGATATCGTTTTTCCTGTTGTTGGGATTTCATAGGCAATTCCTTTCCTGCCGCCGGCCTCGTGGCCGGAGCGGCCTGTCTGAGAAACAGTATACCACGTTCCGGCCTTCCGCGGGAAAAAATCTGCGCCGGCCCGGAAATCTTTTAAAACATATTCGCGCATTGACCGGCCTGCCCTTTTGTGGTATGGTTATCTCATGCTGCGCGGGATGTTGAGATAGAAAGTGACAGGAGAGGGATTTTTTATGGGAGGAAATCATTTCCCCGGCGGGGTCTGGCCGGTCATGCTGGCCCCGTTTACGGAGGACGGCCAGATCGATTATCACGGGCTTGGAGAACTGGTGGAATGGTATATCGCGAACGGCTCGTCCGGACTGTTCGCAGTCTGTCAGTCGACGGAAATGTTCTGCCTGACGCTGGAAGAACGGGTGGGGTACGCCCGGTTCGTGAAGGAGAAGGCGGCCGGAAGGGTGCCGGTCATCGCCTCCGGGCACATTTCCGATTCGTTTGAGGATCAGGCGGAGGAGCTTAAGGCTGTCGCCGCGGCCGGCGCGGACGCGGTGATTCTGATCACCAACCGGCTGGCGCGGCAGGATGAGAGCGACGAGGTCTGGATGGCGAATCTTGAGCGGCTTCTGGCGGCTCTGCCGGAGGACATCAAGCTGGGCTTTTATGAGTGTCCCTATCCGTATAAGCGGCTGCTGACGGCGGATATGATCCGTAAATGCGCCCGCACCGGCCGGTTTTATTTCCTGAAGGATACCTGCTGCGATATCGGGCAGATCCGGGAGAAGCTGAAGGCCGCAGATGGCACGAACATGAAGCTTTACAACGCCAATACCGCCACCCTGCGGGAGTCGCTTCTGTCAGGCGCGGCAGGTTACAGCGGCGTCATGGCGAATATGCAGTGCCGGCTCTACGCCAGGCTCTGTACGGATCCGTCCGGCAGCCGGATGGAGGAGCTGTCCGACGCGCTGACGATCTGCGCGCTGATCGAGAGGCAGGTGTATCCGGTGAACGCGAAATATTACCTGCAGCGGTGCGGGCTTCCGATCACGACGGTGACCCGGACGAAGGACCGGGCGCTCTTAGACGACACGGCAAAGAGCGAGGTGGAGATGCTGGGGCGGATCACGGAGCGGCTGCTGAGGAGATATTGCTGAAGCGGCAAAGCGCTTTTTTGGAGGTTTTACGGTTTTTATGAATGTACCAGACAGTTTTATCCGCGCGGCGGGCCGGTACGGTATCCGGAAAGAAGATATCGTCTTCACGGCCGCCGCGGATCTTGATATGGAATACCGTTTCGCGGACAGTATCGCGGCGGTTACGAAAGAGCACCTGATCTTCGCGGCGTATCCGTACCGGGAGAAGAGGGAATACCGCTTCGGCGGCTACAGCGGCTGGCAGATGGAGGATACGAAAGAGTTTGAAGAGCCGGCGCTCCGGCTGTGGGAGCTTCAGCGCGTGGAGCGGCTGGAGGTGATCCGCGAGGTCAGCACCGGCGTACTGATGGCGGTGATCGACGGAACGGAGAGGTGCCTGTGCCATTTCTCCAACACCCGGATGGAAGTTTTCCTTCGGATCTGCAGGATCTTCGGCAAGATCAGGAAGGGAGAGGAGATCACGCCTGAAGATCTGGATGTGAGGAAAGGCCGGGAGTGCTGCCCAAAGTGCGGCATGATCTATCCGGACCAGGAGCGGAAGGTCTGTCCAAAATGTATGGACAAGAAATCGATCCTTCTGAGGATCCTGTCGTATTTTAAGCCGTATAAGCCGGAGCTGGCGGTGATGATCTTCTGCTATCTGGGAACCGCGGTCTTAAACCTGACCTGGCCGTACTTAAGCGGAACCATTCTCTACGACCGTGTGCTGGCCCGGGACGAGAGTTTTCTGGCGCTTCTGCATCTGCCGGCGGGACGGTTTGTAACCGCCCTTATCATGCTGGTGATCGCCATCGTCGTATCGAAGGTTGCGCTCCAGGCGCTTGGCATCCTGCAGGGCGTGATGACCGCCCGGATCGCCCCGGAGGTGGTTGCCACGCTGAAAAGCCAGGTGTTTGATTCCATGGGGAGGCTGTCGATCAGCTTCTATTCCAGAAGGCAGACCGGAGGCCTGATGACCAGGGTCTCGGACGACGCGGAAGAAATCTCCAGCTTTTTCATCGACGGACTGCCTTATATATTCATCAACGCGGGTATCCTTTTGGCGACCGGCATCATCATGCTCTGCTTAAATCCCCTCCTTGCCGTTGTGTCCATGGCGCTCATGCCTGTACTGGTTGTCATGAGCGCGAAAATGATGCCGCATCTGTGGCATTATTACGGCAAGAGGCACCGGGCCAACCGGCGCTTAAACGCGCAGATGAACGAGAATTTCACCGGCGCCCGCGTGGTGAAGGCGTTCGGTCAGGAAGAGCAGGAGACGGTCCGCTTCTTGTCGAGCAACCGGCGGGTCCGGGGCGCGGAGCTTGATCTGGCGCGCTATGACAACAAATTTTACGCGCTTTACGCCGCCGTGGAGGACACGCTGAGCTTCCTGGTATGGGCGGTTGGCGGAGCGCTGATCATCAGCGGCTCCAATATGGAGGTCGGCATGCTTCTGACCTTTTCCGGCTATGTGGGGCAGCTGCAGGGGCCGCTGGAATTCATGTCGCGGATCGTCCGCTGGTACACCGACTGCATGAATTCCGCCCAGAGAATGTTTGAGATCATCGACGCCGTGCCGGAGGTGAAGGAGTCCCCCGATCCTCTGAGGCCGCAGAGCCTGCGGGGCGAGATCGAGCTGAAGCATGTGACCTTCAGCTACGAGGCCCACAAGCCGGTGCTGAAGGACGTCAGCTTCCATGTGAACGCAGGAGAGGTCTTCGGCATCGTGGGCCGGTCCGGTTCCGGCAAGTCCACGCTTGTGAACCTGATCTCCCGCCTCTACGATACAGAGGAGGGCGAGGTGCTGGTGGACGGCGTGAACGTGAAGCAGTACGGCTTTAAGGAGCTGCGCAAAAATGTGGCCATGGTATCCCAGGAGACCTACATTTTCATGGGCACCGTGGCGGAAAATATCGCCTACGCCCGTCCTGACGCCACCCGGGAGGAGATCATCCGGGCGGCGATCCAGGCCAACGCCCACGATTTCATCTGCCGGATGCCGGAGGGATACGATACGGTTCTCGGTTCCTCGCGGCGGGAGCTGTCCGGCGGCGAGAAACAGCGGATCTCCATCGCCCGCGCGATCCTGGCGGATCCGAAGATCCTGATCCTTGACGAGGCCACGTCCGCCGTGGATACGGAGACCGAACTGGCGATCCAGAGGTCGCTTGAGAAGCTGGAGAAAGGCCGCACGGTGCTGTCCATCGCCCACAGGCTGTCGACGCTGCGCAACGCGACGCATCTGATCGTGCTGGATGACGGAAAGATCACTGAATCGGGAACCCATGAGGAGCTGCTCGCGAAGAAGGGAACCTATTATAAGCTGAGCGAACTGCAGACGAAGGCGCTGGCGATGCGCGGGATTGAGTAAAAATATTGTGCGGAGAGAAGGAAATAGAAAGAAGGGATCGAGATGCCGCCAATGAGAGAACAGGAACACCAGGATCTTCTGAACCTGCGTGAATTTGATGAGGAGGCTCTGAAGAAAGAGTCGGAGGAGCTTCTGGAAATGCGTCTTCTGACCCGCGAAAACGCCCGGTTCGCCCGGACGGGAGGCGGATTCATTTCCCTGAAATACGGGGAAAAGGAGTATTCCCGCGTCGGGGTCTATCTGACGTTCCCGCTGACGGAGCCGGATGAATTCATCTCGATCCGGGAGGCGGACGAGAAGGCGAAGGAGATCGGCCTGATCGGGAAGCTGTCCGATCTGGACAAAGACCAGCAGGAGATGATCCGGGAACAGATCCGTCTCCGGTATTTCATGCCGGTCATCGAGAAGGTGCTGGACGTGAAGGACGAGTACGGCTACGCCTACTGGAACGTGACCACCGGCTTCGGGGCCTGCCGCTTCACCACCCGGATGAGCGGCGACGCGGTGATCTTTCTGGGGGACAGCCGGCTGATGGTGACGGACATCGACGGGAACCGGTATGAGATCCCGGATTTCTATAAGCTGAGCGTCCAGGAGAGGAAGAAGCTGGATCTGTTTATCTGATGAGAAAGATGCCGGACAGCCATTTCAGGTGCTGTCCGGCGGATAGAAAAGCGCTGCCGTCCGGATCGTCAGTTCAGACAGCGGCGCGGGAAATGAGGCAGGTTACATGAAGCTGTTATATACATTATCGCCCGCCCAGACGGCGGCGCTTCATCTTGCGCCCGGCGAGAAGCTGTGGTACTGCGTCCCGGTGGACCTGGCGTATGACAATCAGGCGAAGCGGGTCCGCGAGGCTTATACCGACCGGATCTGGCTGGCCGTGACGCAGAAGCGCTTCCTGGTGCTGGACGGCGAGGCGGTGACCGCTTCCTGGAAACTGGCGGACTGCGAGCGGATCCGCTGCGAGCACCAGGTCCACAGCGGGATCGTCACAGTCCTGACGAAAGCCGGTCAGGAGATCTGCGCGGCGCGGTTCTCCATGCGCCACATCATCCGCGTCTCCTATGCGGTGCGCGGCGCCCAGGCCCTGATCACGGCCCTTGAGGACGGCCGGATCCCCGGCGAGGAGGAGAGGGTCCACAGCCACGAATATGAGAAATACTGCGAGAAATGCGGGCGCGCCCTGCCGGGGACCAGCAAGTGTCCCTACTGCTCGGGCAAAGGCGAGATCATGCGCAAATTTTTCACGCTCTGCGGCGGATACATGGGGAAGCTTCTGCTGATCTCCCTTCTGATGGTCCTGGTGTCAGTGGTGAACCTGCTGACTCCCATGGTTCAGAGGGATTTTATCGACAATGCCCTCGCGACTGGACAGGGGACCTGGCGGAATCTGTGGCTCTTCGCCGGGATCAGCTTCGCGCTTCTTCTCCTGCGGATCATCCTGTCGGTGGTGCGCTACTGGAACTGCGCCAAGCTGGGCGCGTCCTTAAGCATGACGCTCAGGCAGAAGCTCTACATTAAGATCCAGAGCCTGTCTTTGTCCTTCATCAATAACCGCCGGCCCGGCGAGCTGATGAACCGCGTATCCAGGGACACCAGGCAGGTCCGGCAGTTCATGGAGGACGTGTTCGGAGATATGTTCTCCACGCTTCTGACGATGTTCGTCTCCCTGGTCATGATGATGACGATCAGCTGGCAGATGACGCTTCTGTCCATGGCGTTCGTGGCGCTCGTGTTTGTGCTTTTCCGGCTTTTCCATCACCACACCCATGTGATGTTCCATAAGCAGTGGCTGAAATCGGACGATCTAAGCAGCCGGCTGCAGGATATCATTTCCGGGATCCGGGTGGTGAAGACCTTCGGCCAGGAGGAGCGGGAAGCGGGAAGGTTTCGGCAGACGGCCATGGATTTCGCGGCGATTTCCCGGAAAAATGAGACCTTCTGGGCGGTGCTTTTCCCGATCATCAGCTTTTTGATGAGCTGCGGGACCTATTTCGCGGTCCTCTTCGGCGGTCTGGACGTGTTGGACGGAAGGATGAGCATGGGCCAGCTGGTCCAGTATATCACCTACTGCGGTTATCTCTTCGGGCCGTTAAACTGGATGACCCATCTGCCCAGGGCGGTGATGCAGCTGATCATCAGCCTGAACCGGATCTACGATGTGCTGGATGAGGAGCCGCGGATGGCGGATAAGCCGGACGCGAAAGAGTTCCCGATCCGGGGCGCGTTTACATTTGAGCATGTGTCCTTCGGCTACCAGACCTATGAGCCGGTCCTGGAGGATATCAACTTCGAGGTGAAGCCCGGGGAGATGATCGGCCTGGTGGGCGCTTCCGGCGCCGGCAAATCCACGCTGATCAACCTGATCATGCGTCTCTACGACGTGGACCAGGGCCGGATCACCATCGACGGCACAGATATCCGGGACATCAGGATGGAGAGCCTCCATTCCCAGATCGGCGTGGTGCTGCAGGAGACCTTCCTGTTCTCCGGCACGATCCTCCAGAATATCCGCTTCGCCCGGCAGGACGCGCCTCTTGCCGAGGTGATCCGGGCGGCCAAGGCGGCCAACGCCCACGATTTCATCTGCAAGACCCCGGACGGCTACAATACTTACGTGGGCGAGCACGGCTACAGCCTGTCCGGCGGAGAGCGGCAGCGGATCTCCATCGCCCGGGCGATCTTAAATAACCCGCGGCTTCTGATCCTGGACGAAGCCACGTCGGCGCTGGACACGGAGAGCGAGTTTTTGATCCAGCAGGCGCTAAACCGGCTCGTGAAGGGGCGGACCACATTTGCCATCGCCCACCGGCTCTCCACGTTGCGAAATGCCGACCGGCTGGTCGTGATCGATAAGCACGGCATCGCCGAGATCGGCACCCACAATGAGCTGCTGGAGAAGAAGGGGATCTACTACGGCCTGGTGACGGCGCAGCTGAAAATGGCGGAGACAAAATAAAAATGGCGGAGACAAAATAGGATAAGCGCCGGCAAAGTTGTAAAAGCACTTGCAAAGCCATCCGAGCATAAACTACATTAAGTTTTGCTTTCGGGTGGCTTTTCGATTTGAAGACCTATAAAAAACCATTGTCCGCCCGCGAGGAGCGGGAGTGCCTCGCGCGTCTTGAAGAGGGGGATCAGGACGCCAGGGAGAAGCTGATAGAACATAATATGCGGCTGGTGGCCCACGTGGTGAAGAAATACCAGGGCTCCGGCTATGATACGGAGGATCTGCTGTCTGTGGGCACCATCGGGCTGATCAAGGCCGTCAGCACCTTTAACGCCGACAGGGGGAGGCTTGCCACATACGCGGCCAAGTGCGCGGAAAACGAGATCCTGATGATGCTGCGTTCCAGCAAAAAATATTCCCGCGAGGTGTCCCTTTACGATCCGATCGGCGTCGATAAGGACGGCGAGACGGTAAGCCTTGTGGACGTGATCGAGACGGACAGCAGGGACACCCTTGAAGATATGATCCTGGAACAGGACGTGAAAGAGCTCTACGAGGCCTACGCCCACTGCCTGAAGCCCAATGAGCAGAAGGTGCTGCGGCTTCGGTACGGGCTGTTCGGCGGGAGGGAATACACCCAGAGGGAGATCGCCCAGCAGATGGGGATCTCCAGGTCCTACGTGAGCCGAATCGAGAAAAAGGCGATCGAGAAGATCCGGGATGAGTTTGAGAAGTGACGCTTGTATTTTCCCGCTCCTGCCGTTATAATAGAATTGATCGGCGAGAAAGCGCGGCAGGCTTAAGGAGAGACGCCGGCGGGCGGAACGGGTTCCTGCCGGGGCGGCGCCGCGCGGAGTACAGTATGACAGGAGGTAGGTTTATATGGCGGTTTTGGTTACGGGAGGCGCCGGGTATATCGGCAGCCATACCTGCATTGAGCTTCTGAACGCGGGATATGAGGTAGTGGTATTGGATAATCTTTGCAATTCCTGCAGGGAGTCGCTCAGACGCGTTGAGGAGATCACGGGGAAGAAGGTCATTTTCTATGAGGCGGATCTTCTGGACCAGGCGGCGGTGAAGAATGTGTTTGACAATGAGAAGATCGAGGCGGTGATCCATTTCGCGGGACTGAAGGCTGTGGGGGAGTCCGTGTTCAAGCCGCTTGAGTATTATCATAACAATATCACCGGCACGCTGATCCTGTGCGACGAGATGAGAAAGCACGGCGTGAAGAGCATCGTATTCAGTTCATCCGCCACCGTATACGGGGATCCTGCCTTTGTTCCGATCACCGAGGAGTGCCCGAAGGGCGTGATCACGAATCCCTACGGGCGTACCAAGGGGATGCTGGAGCAGATCCTGACGGATCTGCATACGGCGGACCCGGAGTGGAAGGTGATGCTTCTGCGGTATTTCAATCCGATCGGGGCCCATGAGTCCGGGCGGATCGGCGAGAATCCGAAGGGCATCCCGAATAACCTTCTGCCGTACATTACACAGGTGGCGGTGGGCAGGCTCGTGTGCCTGGGCGTATTCGGCAATGACTACGATACGCCGGACGGCACCTGCATCCGCGACTACATCCATGTGGTGGATCTGGCGGACGGCCATGTGAAGGCCCTGCAGAAGATGGATCACGAAAACGGAGGCGTCTGGATCTATAACCTTGGAACCGGAACAGGTTACAGTGTACTGGATGTGATCAATGCCTTCGAGGAGGCCAACGACCTGAGGATCAACTACGTTTTCAAGGCCAGGAGGCCCGGCGACGTGCCGGCCTGCTACGCGGATCCGTCGAAGGCGCAGAGAGAACTGGGCTGGACGGCCCGCCGCGGTATCAGGGAGATGTGCCGCGACGCATGGAACTGGCAGAAGAACAATCCGGACGGATATGTCGATTAGCAATGAGCGGTGCGAAAACGGGTGTATGGCCGGCGGCGTTGTGCTTGCACATAAGCAGCCGGCCATACACCCGTTTTCATAGGGCGAATGCCCGCAGCGAAAAAACCGCAGGTTTTTGAGCTGGCACCGCGTCCCACCCGTCAGATATCCGAAAAACAGAAGCTGTGCACCGCGCCTCCCCCCGTCAGAGCTCCACAAGAACAGAACATACGTTCGAAAAACCGCTTGCATTTTTATAGCCTCTATGGTAAACTATGAACAGAACATACGTTCACCACGGAGGCCATTTTATGCTCATACAGCAGGAGATGGATCTGAAGGAGAAGCTCGCCATCCTTTCTGACGCGGCCAGGTACGACGCGGCCTGTACGTCCAGCGGCGTGGAGCGGAAGGGGAAGCCGGGACAGCTGGGAAGCACGGCGTTTGCCGGTATCTGCCACAGCTTCGCGGCTGACGGCAGGTGTATTTCTCTGCTGAAGATCCTTTATACGAATCAGTGCGTTTACGACTGCAGATACTGTGTCAACCGCCGTTCCAACGACGTGCCGCGGGCGGCGTTCACGCCGGATGAGATATGCCGTCTGACGATGGAGTTCTACCGGCGCAACTATATCGAAGGCCTGTTCCTGAGTTCGGGAGTGCTTGAGAGTCCGGACCGTACGATGGAGCTGATGCATCGGACGGTCTGGAAGCTGCGCTATGAATGCGGGTTTAACGGATATATCCATGTGAAGGCGATTCCCGGCGCCGATCCGGTTCTGATCGGGCAGACGGGACTCCTGGCGGACCGGATGAGCGTGAATCTGGAGCTTCCTACGGCGGAGGGACTTAAGAGCCTGGCGCCGTCCAAGGACAGGGCGCGGATCCTTGGACCGATGCGGCAGATCCAGACGGGCATCGCGGCCATGGAGAGAGGGATCGTGCCGCGCGGGGAACCGCTGAAGGGGGCCGTCTATCCCTGGAGGCGCCAGTTCGTCCCGGCGGGGCAGAGTACGCAGATGATCGTCGGGGCGACGCCGGAGAATGATTATCAGATGCTGACGGTCGCGGAGGCGCTTTACAGAAACTATGATCTGAAGCGGGTGTTTTATTCGGCGTTTGTGCGGGTGAACGACGACAGCCTCCTTCCGGCTCTGCCCGGCGGGCCGCCGCTTCTTCGGGAGCACCGGCTCTACCAGGCGGACTGGCTTTTGCGGTTCTACGGCTTTACGGCCGGGGAGCTTCTCTCGGAGAGCCATCCCGATTTCAACATATTTCTGGATCCCAAGTGCGACTGGGCGCTCCGGCATCTGGAGATGTTCCCTGTGGAGGCGCAGACGGCGGATTACGGTACGCTTCTGCGGGTGCCGGGGATCGGCGTGAGGTCGGCGAAGCGGATCGTGGCGGCCAGACGCGCGGGAAGGCTGGATTTCGCGGCCCTGAAGCGGATGGGCGTGGTACTGAAGCGGGCGGTCTATTTTCTGACATGCGGCGGGCGTATGATGTATCCGGTTCCGATGGATCAGGATTTTATCGCGGCGCAGCTGCTCGGGGAGGAGAGAAGGCGCGCCTGGGATATCGGGCAGAAGGACAGCTACCGGCAGCTTTCCATGTTTGACGACGGCTTCCTGAATCCGGTCCCGACGGCGGAGGACCGGGTAAGCGCGGCGCTGGGACAGATGTGAGGAGGGAAGGATGATGACGATATTTACCTGTACGGATTCTTTTGAAGGGATCCTCTGCGGCGTCCACGACGCCTGGATGAGCCGGCTGGGCCATGAGAATGTGAGTCTGGCGCTGGAGGATACCGGGAATCTGCGCATGTTTGCCGAGTACCGGCGGGCGGAGGAATCGCCGGGGAAAGCGGAGAAGGTCATGGAAGCGATCCGCCGGAAGGCAGGCCGGGAAGCGTGCGAGCGCGTTTACCGCGCGTCCTTAAGCTGTGAGGAGCAGAAGGCGGACCGGATCTACCGTTTTCTGGTCTGCGCCTTCCGCGTGGGGCCGGAGATCGTGAATATGCTGCAGATCCCTGCGGTCTACGAACTGTTCCGGATGAACCGGTCGGTTGAGAACGAGGCGCGGTCGCTGATCGAGTTCGTGCGTTTTGCCCGGACAGACAGCGGGATCCTCTTCGGCGTGGTGGGGCCCAGATGCGATGTGATCGCGCTGATGGCGCCTCATTTTTCCGAAAGGCTTAACGCGGAGAACTGGATCATCTATGATGAGAAGCGGCGCAAGGCGGTGATCCACCGGGCCGGGGGCGGATGGTTAACGGCCCGGCTGCCGGATGACAGTTTCCGCAGAAAGCTGGCGGATTCCGGAGACCAGCAGGAGTTCGAGAGCCTGTGGAAGATCTTCCATGAGCATACCGCGATCCCGGAGCGGAAGAATCCGCGGTGCCAGATGACCCACCTTCCCCTGCGCTTCCGGCCTTATATGACGGAGTTTAAGGGAGAACGGAGATAGATTTCGCATCTGACGCGTCTGACGACCGAAAAACCCGTCAAATAGTCTTGCCCGCAAAAGTCTGATGTGCTATACTTATACCAGTTTTTGTGTGTTTTCTGCGGATTGGGACTGAATGAAGAAAGGGAGCGAGTCATAAGTATGGCAGATAAGCGCAGACAGAAGATCCTGATTGCCGACGACTCCGAGATGAACCGTTCGATCCTCGCGGATATGCTTGGGGACGATTATGATATTATTGAAGCGGAGAACGGGAAGGAAGCGGTGAAGATCCTGCAGAAGCAGGAGGCACAGATCGATCTGCTCCTTCTGGACATCGTGATGCCGGAGATGGACGGATTCGGCGTTTTGCGGGCGATGAATGATTTCCGGTGGATCGAGAACACGCCGGTCATCATGATCTCCGCGGAGAGCGCGCCGGCCCGCGTGCAGCAGGCGTATGAACTGGGAATTACGGATTTTATCAGCAGGCCGTTTGACGCTGTCGTGGTTCACCACCGTGTCGTGAATACCCTGCTTCTTTACGCGAAGCAGAAGAAACTGATGAACATGGTCACGGACCAGGTGCTTGAGAAGGAGAAGCAGAGCGCCCTGATGATCGACATCCTCAGCCATATCGTGGAGTTCCGCAACGGCGAGAGCGGTCAGCATGTTCTGCATATCCGAACGCTGACGGAGCTGATGCTCAAGCATCTCAACCAGATGTCGAACCGATATAATTTCAGCAAGACGGAGATCTCCCTGATCAGCACGGCGGCTGCGATCCACGATGTGGGCAAGATCGCCATTCCGGGCGAGATCCTGAACAAGCCGGGCAGGCTGACCGACGAGGAGTTCGCGATCATGAAGACCCATTCCGAGATGGGAGCCAGGATGCTCGAAGCCCTTCCGGCCCATCAGAATGAGCCGCTGGTGCGGCGTGCCTATGAGATCTGCCGCTGGCACCATGAACGGTACGACGGCAGGGGCTATCCGGACGGCCTTGTTGGGGATGAGATCCCGATCACGGCGCAGGTGGTGGCTCTTGCGGATGTCTATGACGCGCTGACCAGCGAGCGGGTATATAAGAAAGCGATTCCCCCCGAGAAGGCGGTGGAGATGATCCTGGACGGCCAGTGCGGTCAGTTTAATCCGCTTCTGATGGACTGTCTGCGTGAGATGGCGGAGAACATTCCCGCGGCGATGAAGAACAACGAGGTCCGGGACTGGAACGATCAGAACATGCTGCTGAACCTGGCGGAGGATGTGCTGCAGCGGGAGGAGATGTCGGCTTCAGACCGCACGCTTCAGCTGCTGGAGCATGAGCGCATGAAGTACCAGTTCTTCGCGGATATGTCCCAGGAGGTCCAGTTCGAGTATAAGGTATCGCCGCCTTCCGTGACGATCTCCGAGTGGGGAGCCAGGCATCTGGGACTGGATGAGATCATTTATGACCCGCACCAGGATGAGAAGGTGCTCGCCACTATGAGCAGGGAGAGCATGGAGAAGCTGGCGGATCTTCTGTCGAAGAGCACGCCGGAGAATCCGATCGTGGATTTCGACAGCGTGATCCGCGTGCGCGGCGGGGAGCGCTGGATGAAGATCATCGCCAGGGCTACCTGGTCGAAGGAGGAACCGCCGGTCTATACGGGGGCGATCGGCAAGGCGATCGATATCCATGAGACCCGCGTGAAGATGGCCGCGCTGGAGGAGATGGCGGCCCATGACACGATGACCGGGCTTTACAATCACAAGTTCGCGAAGATGCGGATCCAGGACATGATGGCGAGAAAGCCTGACAGCAATTTCGCGCTGGGCATCTTCGACGTGGATCATTTCAAGCAGGCCAACGATACATACGGCCATATGTTCGGGGATCAGGTTCTGATCCATATGGCGAAGACGCTGAAGCGCAACATGCGTGAAGGAACTGTGTCAGCCCGTGTGGGCGGCGACGAGTTTCTGCTGTTTTTTGAATACCGGGAGCACGTGGATCTGGCGATCAACCGTATCTTCAACTCCCTGATCGGTACCTATGAGAACTTCCCGATATCGGTCAGCATGGGTGTCGCGAAGACGCAGATGCTGGGAACCGATTACGATACCCTGTTCCACGCCGCTGATCAGGCTCTCTACGCGGCGAAGAGAGGCGGCAGGGGCCAGTTCCGTTTCTATGACGGAGACAGCTGTGAGACGCTGTCTCTGATATCGCCGATCGACGGCGACCGGCAGACGGAAGCGGAGCAGGACGGCCGGGAGAGCGACGGGAAGGAATTTAAGGATGGCAGCGGAACTGACGACAATCAGACCGAAAGAAAGGGGTTATGATCATGACATTACAGGAATGCTACGCGGCACTTGAGGGAGACTACGAGGGCGTGATGGGACGCCTGCGCACGGAGAGACTGGTCCAGAAATTTGTCCTCAAGTTTCTGGATGACGGCAGCTATGACCTGCTGACCAGGTCGATGGAATCGGGTGCTTATGAGGAGGCGTTCCGCGCTTCCCATACGATCAAGGGCGTCGGACAGAATTTAAGCTTCAATAAGCTTTATGAGTCAAGCCACCTTCTGACGGAGGCTCTTCGCGCCCACGATATCGAGGGGGCCGCTCCGCTGTATGAGCAGGTGAAGGCCGATTATGCCCAGACCGTCGCTGCGATCCGTGAGTATCAGGCGTCGCTGTAGAAAGCAGATCCGGAGGCAGAGAAGATGAACCGGGAGCAGATGACGATAGCGGATCTGTACGATACGACAAAGACCATGGCCGCTCCGTATCTGGCGCAGTATGTGTATCCATGGGAGGTTTTGCCCTATATCGGAGAGATCGTCCTTGCCGTCGGCGGCACGCTTTCCGAAGATGAATATGATCATCCCCAGCAGGATATCTGGATCCATAAGACGGTTCAGCTTGCTCCGACGGCCACGATCAAAGGCCCGGCCGTCATCGGGGCCGGCACGGAGATCCGGCCCGGCGCGTTTATCCGCGGGAATGTGCTGGTCGGAGCGGACGCCGTGGTCGGCAATTCCACGGAGCTTAAGAATGTGATCCTTTTTGACAATGTTCAGGTGCCCCACTATAATTATGTGGGGGATTCGATCCTGGGATATAAGTCCCATATGGGCGCCGCTTCCCTGACATCCAACGTGAAGTCAGACAAGAAGCTGGTGAAGGTTCACGCTTCGGATGGTGATATCGAGACCGGACTTAAGAAGTTCGGCGCGATGATTGGGGATTACGTGGAGGTGGGCTGCGGTTCCGTGCTGAATCCGGGCACGGTGGTGGGACGCCATTCCAATATCTATCCGCTGTCAAGCGTGAGGGGCTGTGTAGCTCCCAATTCGATCTTTAAGAGGGACGGCGTGATCGTGGAGAAGGACGACCGTTAGAGCGCTGGAAGAGAGCCGGATACATTTTTCATAATATAAACAGACTGCCCGACGCGATATGACGGACAGTCTGTTTTGATGAACAGGTTATTTATTTCGTGCCGAAGATCCGGTCGCCGGCGTCGCCCAGGCCGGGGCAGATGTAGGCGTCGTCGTTCAGGCAGCGGTCAAGATGGCCGACGTAGATCTGGATGTCCGGATGGGCTTCGTGAAGCCGTTTTAATCCATCGGGCGCGGCGATGATGCACATGAATTTGATGTGCCTGCCGCCGTGCTGCTTGATGAAATCTACAGCGGCTACTGCGGAGCCACCGGTAGCCAGCATCGGGTCGGTGACGACAATGGTGCGCAGTTCGATGGGATGGGGCAGCTTGCAGAAATATTCATGGGGCTCATGGGTCACTTCGTCCCTGTAGAGACCAATGTGGCCTACTTTGGCGGAGGGCACCAGGGACAGAATGCCGCTTACCATGCCGAGACCGGCCCGCAGGATCGGAACAACGGCAAGCTTCTTGCCGGCCAGCATGGGAGTCATGCATTTTTCGATAGGTGTTTCCACTTCCACATCTTCGACGGGCAGGTCGCGCAGCGCTTCGTAGCCCATCAGCATGGCGATCTCTTCAGTCAGCGAGCGGAATTCGTTGGTTCCTGTGTTCTTGTCGCGAAGCATGGAAATCTTGTGCTGGATCAGCGGGTGGTCGAGAATGATTACGTTTTCCATGGATGTCCTCCTTTGCAGACATATGTTATTTTAATTTATTCTACCAAATTGTATGGAGAATTTCAATCATTCTTCTGAGAAAACTACTTGCCAAAGCCGAAAAGATGTGATAAACTGAATTCGCTTTCAGACGTGCGGAAGTGCCGCTCGAATCTGAGGCGTATTACACAGGGCCGGCTTGTCGGAATGGCAGACGAGGCAGACTCAAAATCTGTTGTAGGCAACTACGTGCGGGTTCAAGTCCCGCAG
>CANQGA010000033.1 GCA_947600145.1 uncultured Lachnospiraceae bacterium
TTCGTGACTGTCGCTTCCGTCCACTCTGTTCACCTGCCTTTATCTCTGAATTCGTAAGTCAATGCATTCCTGCCCGCAGCATCGCGAAAGCATTCCTGCTATGAAATCAGTATAGCACGAAGACATCTTTTGTGGCAAGGAAAATTTGCATCAATTCGTCAAAAATCCTTTCCCGATGATCTCACTGGAATTCGTGATCAGCATGAACGCCGTCGGCTCCACCTGACGGATGTAATTCCGCAGATGCATGGCTTCGCCGCGGCGCATGGTGGTCATGATCACCGTCTTCTCGTGATGCGTAAACGCGCCCTCCGCCCGGTAGACCGTAGCGCTGTGATGCAGCTTATTGATGATATAGTCGCAGATCGGATCCGCGTCGTCGCAGACGATATTAAAGCATTTGCACTGGTTGATATTCTCGATGACGCCGTCCACCACCAGGGACTTGGCCAGAAGTCCCAGCACGGAGAACAGGCCGGTCGTGGCGTCGAATACGAAGAACGCCAGAACCACCGACAGCAGGTCCACCAGGAAAAGCACCGAGCCGATATTTAAGCTGGTATGCTTCTTTAAGATCATCGCGATGATATCCGTGCCGCCGCTGGACGCGCCGATATTGAACAGAACCGCGGAGCCTGCGCCGGGCAGGAAGACCGCAAAGATCAACTCCAGAAGCGGCTCATCGGTCAGCGGGCTGTCCAGGGGCCAGAGCACCTCGCACACCTCCAGAAGCACCGACATCAGCACGCTGGCGTAGACTGTGCGCATGCCGAAGCCCTTCCCGATGAAAATGAAGCCGATCACCAGAAGTCCCATATTCACCACGAACGTAAACTGGCTGGCCGACAGGTTCGTCGCCTCGCTGACCACCGCCGAGAAGCCGGTGACACCTCCGAACGCAAAATGATTAGGGAATTTGAAGAAATAGACGCCGATCACCATGACCATGATGCTTAAGGTGATCATCCCGTACTCCCACACTGTGTTCTTCACCGGATCCTTAAAATCTTTTGCCATTCTTATTCGGTTTGGACGCACAAAAAACAAGACTTCCGTCTCAACTCCGTCCGTCTTATTTTCGCGCAGCCCCTTTGCCGCCTCCTGTATAATCCCAAAATAAACTACCCGCGCGGCCGCATCCTGAACCGATCCGGACTCCTGCCACGCTTTTCATGTTCCCATTCCGATTTTAATATACTCCTGCTGGGTCACAATTGCAAGCACTATTATTATTGTCATTTTCACAGGAAATATATTGTAAATGTTCGGATGTTGCGTTAATCAACGATTAAACTTATAATTCATACAAGAATACGCAGACTCAGACTGAGGACAGCAAACAGCCTTTCGATTAAGTCCTGTCACCGATTTGTCACTTTTGTCTGCTATCCTATAAAATGGGAAGATTTATTGTTACCGACGTACTGTTCCATAATTGACAAGGGGAGGATTTGCCATGGCGGATTTATTTTATGTGGATCTATATTATATTGAGGACGATCCGAATATCGCCTTCGCCGTAAAAGAATATCTGGAGCCTAAGAATTTTCATGTGACGATCTGCGCGACCCTCGCGGAGGCCAGACAGCGTATCAAAGAGAAGGTTCCGGCCTGTATCTTACTGGACTGGAATATGCCGGACGGCCGCGGAGACGGTTTGTGTCAATGGATCCGCAGTCGCTGGAGGGATCTGCCGGTCATCTTTCTGACTGTCCGCGGCGACAGCGCGGATATTGTCGCGGGCTTTAAAAGCGGCGCCGACGATTATGTCGTAAAGCCGTTTGAACTCGAGGTATTGTATTCGCGGCTCCTCGCGGTACTCCGCCGGACCGGCAGCGCGGCGGAGCGGTATCTCTCCTGCGGCGGGATCACGATCGACCGGAACCGCCGCGCCGTATTCTGCCGTTCGGAAGAAATATCTTTAAGCGCGGCTGAGTACCAGCTCTTACTGTATCTGATGCAGAACAAGGGGCGGACCGTCACCAGGGCAGGGATCTTACAGCAGGTATGGGATGTGAACGGCAGCTACGTGAATGACAACACGCTGACCGTCACGATGAAACGGCTTCGCGGCAAGCTCTCGCAGCCGGCGTGCCTGAAGACGGTCCGAAGCGTGGGCTACCGCATGGAGGATACGATATGAACAGCCGCAGGAATGTATTTATCACTTTGGGATTTGTATTATCGGTCAGCTTTATTGCTGCAGCGGCCGCCGCGTGGCTGGTCTCCCGGCATTACAGCAGGGCCTCCTTTGATCTGGCAAACGCGGTCTGCCGCGAAGTGACCGGACAGGACCCGGGAACACAGAAGACCATAGCTGCCGCATTAAAGAAATATACAGAAGAAAACCCCGATGCCCTTTTAGAAAATAATGCGCTGTCCCCGCCCGGGCGTCCGAAAGACAACGCGTTGTCCTCGCTTGGGTATCATGTGTCTGATTTCCCGAGCTTTCAATACAGGCGGATCGTTTCCTTCGCCGCGGCCGGATGGATCACAGGACTTTCTCTTTTTCTTTTTACTTTCCTTTGTCGGAACAGGGCGGAAAACCGGAGAATCAAGGATCTGGCTTCGTATCTGGAACAGGTAAACAGCGGCAGGGCGCTGATCCTGTCCGCTTCCGGGGAAGACGATTTTTCCAAATTGGAGGATGAGATCTATAAAACCGTGACATCGCTTTATCATGCAAAAGATCAGGCAGTACGGGCCAAAAATGATTTCGCGGAAAATTTATCCAATATCGCGCACCAGATCAAGACGCCGATCACCGCGATTTCCCTGTCCATTCAAAGGATGAAGCAGGATCCTGACCGGGCGGTCCCGGTACTGGCGAATATTGACCATGTCCCGGAACAGACCCTGAGGCATACCGCCCTGGAGCAGATCGAAAAGCAGCTCTCGCGGCTGACTTATCTGGAAGAGTCCCTGCTGACCTTAGCCCGGCTCGACGCAGGGACACTGGTTCTGCAAATAGAGAAAACCGATGTCTTTACTCTCCTTACCCTCGCGGCGGATAATCTGCAGGAACTTTGCCTAAGTTCCGGTTCTTCCATCGAGATCCCGGAGCAGGAGGAACTGTTAATTTCAGCGGATATGGACTGGACGATGGAAGCGTTCATGAACCTGATGAAAAACTGTATAGAACATACGCCCGGGGGCGCTGTCCATTGTTCCTATGCCCAAAATCCGTTGTATACGGAAATCCTGATCTGGGATAACGGGGAAGGATTTGCAAAGGAAGACCTGCCGCATCTCTTTGAACGCTTTTACCGGGGGCAAAATGCCCATGAGGGCGGGATCGGGATCGGACTTGCGCTGGCTAAAGAGATCATTGAACGCCAGAACGGAACGATCCGGGCAGCGAACAGCCCCGGCGGAGGCGCCCTTTTCGAGATTCGATTCTACTGTCACTGAGCTGTAACTTTCATTTGATACAATGCAATTGTAAGAAGCGGGGGGATCCATCCCTCCGCCGGGAAGCGCAGTGTCCAAAGACAGGCGCGCGAAAGAAAGGAGAACAGCGAAATGGAAATCTTAAAATGTGAGAAAGTCAGAAAGGTATATGGCTCCGGAGGGAATCAGACGGCAGCGCTTGACGGGATCGACCTGTCTGTGGACAGAGGCGAATTCGTAGCGATCCTCGGGGCTTCCGGATCAGGCAAGTCAACGCTTCTGCATATTCTTGGGAGCGTGGACAAACCCACAAGCGGAACGGTCATCATAGACGGAACCGACCTCTCCAGACTGAATCAGACGCAGGCGGCGGTCTTCCGGCGCAGGAAGGTAGGGCTGGTATATCAGTTTTACAACCTGATCCCCACTCTCACAGCGCGGAAAAACATTTTAATGCCGCTCGCGCTTGATAAAAAAAAGCCGAACCAGGAGTATTTTGATACGATCACAGGCTCTCTCGGGATCGCCGATAAGCTTGATCTTCTGCCGAACCAGTTATCCGGCGGCCAGCAGCAGCGCGTGGCGATCGCCCGCTCTCTGATCTACCGGCCTGCCCTGCTTCTGGCAGACGAACCGACCGGAAATCTGGATCAGAAGAACTCCAAAGAGGTCGTTGACATGCTGAAGCTTTCCAACCGCAACCTCAAACAGACCATTCTGCTGATCACCCACGACGAAAAGGTTGCTTTGGCGGCAGAACGGATCGTTACGCTTGAGGATGGGCGTATCGTCAGTGACGAGCGGCGGAGGTAACGGTTATGTGGAGAGATTACTCATCAGGTTATATGAAAAACAACCGCACGGCCGGTCTGTCCGTTACGATCGCGGCATTCATCTCCGCCCTGCTCTTATCCCTGCTGTGCGGCCTGTTTTATAACGCGTGGAAATATGAAGCGGAGCGGATCGAATTGGAGGAAGGCGGCTGGCACAGCCGTATCATCGGCGAGCTTGCGGCAGAGGATATTGAAACGATCAGGAACTTTGCCAATGTAGGAGATGCCGCGGTAAACGAAAAAGGACGAAAAGGAACAGAACCGACCGTCGATATTTATTTCAGCGATAAAAGGGCTGTTTTTACGGATACTCCCCGCATTGCGCAGCAGCTCGGTATCCCGCAGGAACGGATCGTTTATAACTATGAGCTTCTTGCCATGTACCTGATCCGCGGTCCCGGCGATACCGCCCCGAGGCTTCTGTTCCCGCTGTTTCTTCTGATCACGGCGGCGGCGTCCTTTTCGCTGATCATCATTATCCATAATGCCTTTGCGGTATCCATGAACGCGAGGATCCATCAGTTCGGCATTTTCTCCAGTATCGGAGCCACGCCGAAACAGATCCGGGCGTGTCTTTTGCAGGAAGCGGCCGTGCTCTGCGCGGGGCCGTTGATTGCCGGAACCCTGCTTGGCATCGCGGGCAGCGCGGGACTTCTGTATCTGGTAGACGCCTATATCGGCAGCGATGTTCCGGGGCGTCACCCTCTGATCTTCGGCTATCACCCGCTGGTGCTGGCGCTGACATTGCTCGTAACAATCATAACGATATGGATCTCCGCATGGCTCCCCGCCCGGCGCTTAAGCCGGCTCACACCGCTGGAGACGATTAAAAATACCGGGGAACTCCAGTTGAAACGCAGGAAAAACCCCCGCCTGCTCCCGCTGCTCTTCGGAATAGAAGGAGAATTGGCCGGCAGCGCGCTGAAGGCGCAAAAGAAAGCTCTGCGGACCGCGTCCCTGTCGCTTATCGTTTCATTCCTCGCGTTTGCGCTCATGCAGTGTTTCTTCTCCCTCTCCCGGATCAGCACGAGGGAAACCTATTTCGAACGGTATCAGGACGTATGGGATATTATGGTTACTGTAAAAGATACCAGCGTCGATGAATTTGAAGAAGCCGACCGGATCCGGGGGCTTGATGATGTGGAAAGCGCCGTTGTTTACCAGAAGGCCGCCGCAAAGAGGCTCATTCCTGAAGAAGAAATGAGCGAAGATATGAAATCCTTCGGCGGGTTTTCCGGGGCTCCCGCAAGCTATGTGACGCAGGCGGACGGAGGATGGCTGGTAAACGCACCGATTATTATCATGGACGACCGGAGTTTTGCAGCGTATTGCGAACAGATCGGCACTGCCCCGCGTCTTGACGGCGCGGTGATCTTAAATCAGATCCGCGACGTGACAAACCCTGATTTCCGGCATCCCGTTTTCATGCCTTATATAAAGACGCCCGGCGCCCATGAAAACGCGGTGAGCGCGCTGAGACGGTCCGGCAGTGAAGAGACGCCCGCCGGGCCTGCCGCTATGCCATCCGGCAGCCATATGGAAACGACGGCGGAGGTTCCCGTCCTGGCTTATACGCAGGAGGTTCCGGCGCTTCGGGAAGAATACGCAACGCTTGATTATTACGAGCTGGTACATTTTATCCCCGCGTCCTTATGGAAAGAGATCAAGGGACAGATCGGGGGAACAGAGGCTGACAGCTACATCTGTGTCCGCGCAGGAGAAGACGCGGCTCTGGAAGAACTGAACGCTTTGCAGGACGAGATCGCGCGGCTCGCCGATGGGAAATATGCCATAGAACAGGAAAACCGTATTCAGAAGTATGAGACGAATAACAGACAGATCCAGGGAATGATGACTGTTTTCGGGGCTTTCTGTGTTCTGCTCGCGCTCATCGGCATCGGCAATGTGTTCTCCAATACATTAGGCTTTGTACGTCAAAGGAGGAGGGAGTTTGCCCGGTATATGTCGGTAGGCCTGACGCCGAAGGAACTGAAAAAAATGTTCTGTATAGAAGCGGTCGTGATCGCCGGGCGTCCGATCCTCATCAGCCTTCCGATCGTGGTCGCCGCGATCGGATTTATGCTGAAAGCAAGCTATATGGAGATTGGAGTATTTCTGACGGATGCACCGTTCATTCCGATTCTCTTATTCATGCTGGCTATCCTTGCTTCCGTAGCGCTGGCGTACTATCTGGCATGGCGCGGCGTACGAAGGATCCGTCTGGCCGAGGTGCTCAGGGATGATACGATGATGTAATACGAGCAGGGCGTCACTGGCGCTTTTTTGCATACTGACATCATACAGGCAGGGCGTCACCGGCGCCCTGCCTGTATGAAAATAGTGAACCTTTTCACCGGATAAAAGCTTGCTCCCCCCGGATAAGACTATGTCTCTCTTCCCATTTTCTTCCAGAGCGGAACAAATAAAAGGATTCCGACAAGCATCGCTCCGCAGTCCGCGATAGGTGTAGCCCATGCAATTCCGTTAACTCCCGCCAGGGCATCCAGAAGAAACATAAACGGTACGTCCAGTCCTCCTTTCCTCATCATAGAAAGGATCAGCGGCTTGCCTTTCTGACCGACCGCCTGGAAGATCGCGATGATCACCGTACTGACGGCTGTGAAAGGACCTGTGATGCAGATGATCCGCTGAAACATACTCCCATACCTTACAGTGTCCGCGTCATCAATAAATGCGCGTACCAGAGGATTCGCGCAGGTGAAAAGAAGAATTGCTCCTACCGTGGTAACGGCAACGCTCAGAAGCAGGGTTACCCTGACCGCTTCCCGCATACGCCTAATATTCTTCGCAGCATAATTGTATCCGATCAGGGGGATCACGCCCTGAGAGAGACCATTGGCAATCGCGACAGCCAGCATGTCGATCTTCTTGGCGATACCGATTCCCGCGACCGCCGCATTGGAATAAGAGACCAGCAGCTTATTGAGCGTGATGTTGGAAAAGATGCTCATTAAACTCATGACGCAGCTGGGCAGTCCTACAAGAAGCACTTCCTTCGGGAGACCGTCCGAAACAGAATAAAAAAGGGGACTCAGCGTCAGATGGAATCTGTCCCGCTTCCGAAGGATCAGCACAATAAAGTACAAAGTCGCAATGAGGTTGGAAAGCATAGTGGCGATGGCTGCTCCTGTGATCTCCAGATGAAATCCGAAAATAAGCACCGGATCCAGCACGATATTCAGTCCTCCGCCCAGCGCCATACCGAAGCTCGCCTGTCCGGAATACCCTTCGGCCCGGACAAGGTGCGCCAAAACGGCGTTCAGCACGGTCGGGATCCCGCCGACGGTCAGTGTCCAGAAGAGATAGCTGCTGCAAAATCCGAACGTATCCTCTTTGGCGCCCACAGCCGGAAAAACCGCTTTACGGAAAAGCAGGATCACAAGTCCGTACAGGAAGGCAACGGCGGCGGACGTCCAGATACAAAAGGCAGATGTCTTTTTCACCCTGCTCACATCTCCCGCCCCCATGCTCCGGGCAATCAGGCTTGCTCCTCCGATTCCGAAAAGGTTGGCCATTCCTGTTATCAGAAAGAAAAGCGGAAGGGAAAGAGAAGCTGCCGCCACCTGATTCGGATCCCCCAACTGCCCTATAAAAAATGTGTCCGCCATATTATAAATGACAGTGATGATCTGACTGATAACCGTAGGAACCACCAGCGCCAGAACCGCTCTCACAACAGGCGTATTTTCAAAAAGTTCTGTTTTACTCTCTTTCATGCTTGACCTCATATTCATGGTTAAATTTATACCGGTTATATTCCGGAAGGACGGTTTATCATCTACTCAGGCTTTCTGGCCACATTCTTCAGGATGCTTTCCACCATTTCTTCCAGACAGTTGTCGCTTAAAACATTGATCAGTTCCCGGTCATAATTCATGCGGATGCCCGTGTTCTGATCAAACAGCATTGTGTGGAACCGGGCCGGCGTATCGGGATCCCATTGGGGAATTCCTGCATGGTTGGGATTTCCGGTTCTTGCAAAGGCAATTACCGCGTCCACTATCTGGCTTTCCGCTTTCTGCGTGACGCCCGCCTGCTGCGTCGCGGGTACAAGCTCCGTATTTCGGAAAACAAAGGGGATGTCCGCGCAATGTGCAGGAAGCTGTCCTCCGCACATGGGGCCGTCCAGATTAAACAGATAGTCCCAGGTGCAATGGTTGAGCGTGGATCTCCTTTCCACATAATCAAGCGTGTACTTACGGAACATAAAGTCCAGCCCCAGAAGATCGATAAGTCCGCGTTCCGGATATGCACGCCGGAAAAGAGGGATCACCTCATCTGCCAGCGTTTTCCCAAACCTCGCTTCTACGGCTTTCACGCTTTCCGCATCCGTAATACGCTTCCTGTCGTAACCCATCACGCCAAAACCGCTGAATTCCGCAAAGGTTGTACCGATCAGGATCGGAATATCCGCCGTCTCTTTTCGGAACGGAACCTCCAGCGGATCGCCCGCGTAAAATCCGTTCCGGCACGGAGTTTCTCCGCTGTTGAACCGTTTGGGACGGAGCTCACAGCGGGCCCAGCGAAAAGCGTCTGCCAGCTTCTGATAGGGGACGGTCTCCATTTCCTGCACTGTGGATACACCCAGGCGCTCCATCATGATCTCTCCCATTCTCCTGCCGGAGCCCGTCGCGTCAAAAAAGGCCCCGCCCTGCACGCCGCTCATGATGATGCCTTTATGATACAGTCCGTCCGCCGCCGGCGTCTGCAGAAGCGCCGTTACCTTCATTCCTCCGCCGGATTGTCCAAAGATCGTCACATTATCGGGATCGCCGCCAAAAGAGCGGATGTTATTGTGAATCCATCGGAGAGCCGCGACCATGTCGGATGTTCCGGCATTGCCGGAATTGCGGTATTCATCGCCGAATTCCGAGAGATCGCAGTAACCGAGGACATTCAGGCGATGATTGATGGAAACAAGGACGACTTGTCCGTATTTGCAGAGATTTTCACCTTCATAAGCCAGCATCTCCATGGAGGAACCCGATGAAAAGCCGCCTCCGTGGAGCCATACCATGACCGGCCGCTTTCCATCATCGCAGCCGGGCGTCCAGATATTCAGATTCAGACAGTCTTCGCTCTGCACACCGATCCGGTGCGGCGTGTTTAAAGATATATCCGGGCGTTCCGGATCCATCAGCGGACAGACATAACTGTAATTGCAGGTCTCCAAAACGCCGTCCCAGGGCTCAACCGGTTCGGGATCATGAAACCGCCTTGCCCTGGCGTATGGGATCCCCTTGAAAATAGTCATGCCGTCGTATTCATAGCCATGAACCAGACCCTGCTCTGTTTTGATGATCGCCGTTTCAAAATCATACCGAAAAGCTTTTTCCATATTAGCAGTCTCCTTTCTCTGATAAGAACTGCGCGGACATCAAGGCCCGCGCAGCGTCTCTGCAAAAGCGTGTTCCGCTCTTATTTGGCATTGTACCGGTCTACCGCCGCCTGATACCGCTTCGTACATTCCTCAATATTAAAGGACTTGAGCTTCTCCCGGAACGCGTCGTGGGATTCCGTATCCGTACCCATGATATATTTTACCATCCGCTCCTGCAGAAGCGTTTGTATATCGGTCATATAGCGGCTGGTATACTCGGTATCCTCCGCGCTCAGCGTAACCTGAGGAAGATGAATTGTGACTTCGGGACTGGCCCATATCTTCACCGATTCGATCATTGGAACGGCATCGCCGCCGGCTGCTGCAATGGGAACGGAATTCTCACCGGTGGAGGACTGATATCCGAAGTAGGAACGCAGCGCGTATTTTGACAGTTCATCGGAAATGGAAAGTCCGTCCGGACTGTGAAGGATCTGATCCGTGAACTCGATGGAACCGTCGCTCCCAACCGTGTAGGATTCTCCTTCAATCCCATAATACTTATATCTCAGCGCTTCAGGTGTATACCAGTAATCCAGCCACTTGCTGATCACTTCGATCTTATCCTCGGCCTGTGTTGTAACAAAGATATCCTGACCGATACATGCGTCCCAGGTACACTTAGTAATCTCATCGCCTTTATTCAGGACAATGCCGGCCAGCGGCTTTACATCGACCTTCTCGTTGGAGATGTACCCCTGGGAGTACAGCTCATTGCCCATCACATGACTGAACCAGTAATCAATGAACAACGTCTGATCATTCTCAAAATTAGAATAATCTCCGGAAAGCAAAGGTGAGCCTACCGTAAAGTTTTTATCGATCAGCCCCTCCGCATACCAGTCGCGCATCGTATCCAGATAATCGTCCCAATTAGTGGCAAAGGGAGGATAAACTACCTTCTTCGTCTCTATATCATATTGCCAGTAGTTGGTAGACCAGTCGGTATTGATCCCCCAGGCCAGGGAAAGGCTGGTACCGCCGTCGCTCTCCAGCGTCATCGGCGCCGTCATGCCTCTGTCGCGGGCTTTGATCAAAAGCTGGTGAAGATCCTCTACGGTCTCCGGGACATCCTCTCCCATCTCTTCCAGAATATCCGCCCGATAGGAAGGCCCCATGATCGCCCCAGGTCCTTCGACATGCTCGTCTGTTCCTTTGATGACCTTGACCGAATGAAGCTTTCCGTCATCATAGGTGGCCTGCTTCATCGCCTCTTCATTCGACTCGATCAGGGACATATAATTCGGCATATACTCACGGATATAGGGATCCATATCGATCAGAACGCCGTCCTCGATCCCCTGCTCATATCCTCCAGAATAACTCTCTACGCCGCCGGGAAACATTACGTCGAAATACTCACCGGTAGCCAAAAGTTGCTGGAAACGTTCCGGCATTTCTGCCTGCGTGTAAGTCGTCCAATTCACATGGACGTTAGTGGCTTCCTCGATGGCCTTGATTCCAGCAATTTCGTTTAAGTCATCCACGACATTGCCATCATACACGATCAGCACGCTGATCTCCTGCTTCTCATCGCTGACCGGAAGCGTAAGCCCATTGATCTCCCTGGTCTCTGCTGCCGCCTCTGAAGTTTCTCCTGCCGGCGCGGAAGTCGCGGATGTGTTGTTTGACGACGAGCCGCCGCATGCCGTCAGGGTGCCCGTCAGTACAGAAACCGTGAGCAGACCGGCCATAATTTGTTTCTTCATTGTGTTTTCCTCCTCTTAATATTTAGTTTATTTTTAACTCTTCACCGCGCCCATTGTAATTCCCGTCACAAAATACTTCTGAACGAACGGATAAACACAAAGGATCGGAAGAGTCGAAACCACGATAGACGCGTACTCGATGGACTTCTTGTAAATGGATGAATTATCGATCAGGCTCGACGCGCTTGAAGATATATCCGAAGTCGAGGTGATCAGGATCTGCCGCAGCGCCATCTGCAGAGGATAAAGATCCTGCCGGGTTGGCAGATAGAGCAGCGCAGAAAAATAGTCGTTCCATTTGGCAACCACCGTAAATAGCATAATGACCGCAAACGTCGCTTTGCACAGAGGAAGTATGACATCCCACAGAATCTTCAGGTCGGAAGCCCCGTCCATCCTGGCAGCCTCCTCCAGCTCCTGCGGAACGTTCTGCATGGAGGTTCTCATGATGATAATGTTAAACACGCTCAGCGATCCCGGAATGATCATCACCAGAGGATTGTCCGTCAGATGCAGTCCCCTCATTACCAGATAATTGGGGATCATGCCTCCGTTGAACAGCATCGTGAAGGAAATGAACATCATAAAGGCGTTGCGGTAATAAAACCTTTTCCGCGAAAAAACATATCCCGCGATCGTAGTCAGGACGCCGGTCAGCAGGCAGGAGCCTATGATATAAAATATCGTGTTCAGATATGCCGACCAGAGCTGCTTATAACGAAAAATGATCCTGTAAGCCTGCACGTCCACTTTCTTTAACGGATAGTAAACCATGCCGGTATGAACATTCAGCGCCGTCGGATCGCTTATGGAAGCCATAACCATATGCCAGATCGGAACCAGACAGACATAGGTGATCAGAATCAGGATCACGACATCCGCAGCCAGAAAGAGAATACGGCTCGGTTTTTCCTTTTTCTTCTTACTCATGGTTTTGCTCCTTTCCCCTTTTAGAACATTGACGTGCCTGAAAGCTTCTTCAACACCTGGTTGGACGTCAGCAGCAGGATCGTTCCGATCACTGAATTAAACAGTCCGACAGCCGTGGACATTCCGAAGTCCGCGTTCTGCATACCGAGCCGGTACACATATGTGTTGATCACATCTGATACCTCATAGGTCGAAGCGTTATATAAGAGCAGGATCTTGTCCGCGCCAACTGAAAAGACCGTTCCCATCCGCATGATAAACATCATAATGATCATGGAGGATATTCCGGGAAGCGTAATATGCCACATCTGCTTCCAGTATCCGGCGCCGTCCACCTTAGCCGCATCATAGAGTTCCTGGTCCACATCGCTGAGCGCCGCAAGATAAATGATAGAGCCGTAACCCATACCCTGCCATGTTCCCATCAGTATATAGATCGGACGGAACCAGGCAGTCTGGTTTAACAGATTCTCGCTGACCCCGCCGGTCATAAATTTCATGGCCTCCGAAATGGCTCCTCCGGCCTTGGTAAATCCGATCACCATCCCAGCAGCCACGACAGTGGAAACAAAGTATGGCATATAGCTGACGGTCTGGACAGTCTTTTTGAAATATTTGTTTTTAATCTCGTTTAACAGAAGCGCAAATATGATCGGCGTTGGAAAATTGACCAGCAGGTCGAAAACGCCCAGTACCACTGTGTTTCGGATGAGCCTGCCTGCATAAGGGCCGGAGAAAAAAGAGATAAAGTTATCCATTCCAACCCATTTGCTTCCAAAAACACCTTTTACCGGAGAATACTTCTCAAACGCGACGATGATTCCAAACATCGGAAGATAATTGAAGATAACAAAATATGCCAGCACGATCAGCAGCAAAAAATACAATATTTTGTTGCGTCTCACATCAAGGCAGAAATTGTGAGGAAGCATTCTGATCCCGCCGCCCACCTGATACCCCAGTCTTTCTCCTGCCGCGGATCCAACCGGTTTTTGTCTCTTTTTCACAATTCCAGCCCCCTTTTCTTTTTTGTATTTATTATACTTTCTGTATTTTCCTATTTCTATAAAATACGCGCCGTGAAATTATAAAAAACCGTACTCGACGGCTCGGTTGCTTTTCCATATTTTTTATGATACAATGAAACTGCCTGCCAAACAGTCCGCGGGAAATATAAGTCTTGGGGGGTACTTATGAAAAAGAAAATCCGGCTGGATAATATCTTCACTTATATTACGCTGTTTCTTCCGGTTCCTTTTGTCATTATGCTTATCCTCCTGCAGGTATATTCGATCCATCAGAACATTTCGGGCGCACGCAAAGAATACAGAACGGCGGCAGAGAATATTTCCCAATCCCTGCAGCTCGCGTCAAAGGGGATTTTTCAATCGCTTCGCGACGCTACATACTCCAATGAATTTATCTATGTCTGCAACAGCAGCAACGTGGACACAGTCAACACGAACGCGCGCCGGCTTCTTAATTCCTGCGAATCCGGATTTTTCGCGCGACCTGAAGTCATGGCCGTCCTCCTGAGCAATTCGCGCTGCGATTATATCCTTCGCTCCTCCCGTTCTTTTGAGATGCTGCCGCTCAACCAGGAAATCGAAAACACCGTACTGGACTTCCCGGATGCAGCGGATTTTTTCTGTTCCGTTAAGGAGATCGGCGGCGTGCTCTATTATTTTTATTCCATCGCTGACCGGTACGGAATGATCACCGTTATGGTGGATCCGGCGAAAAGCACCGTTTTTCAAGATTATGCTTCCATCTACAATGACTCGGTTCATTTTTCATTTTCCGTCTGTCCCCCTGCGGATACTGACACATCCGTATCCAGTCTGAAGATGGACTCGATAAACCTCTATCTGCTTTACACTTACGACCTTTTTCGCACCATATCCGCTCCGCAGCTTGCCTTTCTCGCTGTCATCTTCCTTCTGCTGCTTTCCATTCCTCTTGTGGCGATGATCTTATATCGGCTGATCTCCAGACCGCTGCGCCTGATCTCAAACGGAATGCGCACGATCACAGAAGGAGATTTCGATTACCGTATCCCGGAAGTCCGGTCAATCGACGATATCAGAACGTACGCCGACGGCGTCAACCTGATGCTGGATACCATTCAGCGGGCCAAGGATGAAAAATACAGAAGCCATCTGGATACGATGCAGGCGCAGCTTCAGTATCTGCAGCTGCAGATACGACCCCATTTTTACCTTAACTGCATGAAAAACCTGAATTCCCTGATCGATCTGAAAGAATACGAAAAGGCGCAGACCCTGATCTACGCCCTGGCAAACTACATCCCCCACGCTTTCCTGGACATCAGAAAATTTATCACCGTTCGCGAAGAGCTTGAAGCGGTTCAGAACTATGTTGACCTATGTAACAGCCTTTCCTACAATATCCAGCTTGGTTTCAAGCTGGACGGCCGGTCTCCCGGCATGAACTGTCTCCCGATGTCTCTCCTCACCTTTGTAGAAAACAGTATCAAGCATACCAAAACCGGAATCGATCTCGCTGTTTTCATTGCAGTGGAGATTTTTTCCGATCCGGACGGTAATTCCCTCATAAAATATACGATTCGGGATTCCGGCGGCGGATTTCCGGAAACTATACTGCAGGAGCAGCACAGCATAGACCCGTCGAAACCGATCTACCACCGCAGTCATATCGGAATAGACAACGTCCGCTACCGTCTCTTCCTTGTATTCGGCTCCGAAGCGTCCCTCACTCTGCGAAACGAGGGATGCGACGCTGTCGTCGAGATTGTAACGCCGTCTGATGCAGAACACAGAAAGGGAGCACTATGAACATACTGATTGTAGATGACCAGCCAAGTGTGCTGGAATCCCTCGCCACCACCATCAACTGGCGGTCGATCGGAATCGACGGCGTATATTCCGCCGCTTCATCCCATGCAGCCAAAGAGATCCTCGATTCCACGGACATTCAGATCCTGCTTACCGATATCGAAATGCCGGTGGAAAGCGGGCTGCAGTTGATTCGCTGGCTCCGCGGAAAGGGACTGGAAACCGAATGCATTCTGCTCACCTCGCACACAGAGTTCGCCTACGCCAGGGAGGGAATCGAGCTTGGTGTGGCAGATTATGTGGTGCAGCCGGCCGCTAACGCCCATATTCTGGCTGTAGTAAAAAAGATCGCCGATAAGCTTACCTTTCAGAACACCGTGATGAAGAAACAGATGGCAGGTGAGTTTACGGATCATGAAATGAACCACGCCGTAGAGCATTTTTTCAAAACCTGGCCGGATCCTGAAGATACCGATCATTTTGAGAATGTTCTGGACCAAAAAGTCAGCCGTCTGAACGAACTGGGATATCTCTGCGAAAAAACGAGCGAATGCATCCTGTTTTTAACCGTGATCGACCAATGGTTTGCCGTTCCGCTGTCAGAGATCGAATGCCGCCGGCGCTGCGCAAGAATCATTCACTCAGTCTTTTCCGCCGTAAACGGTCAGGCCTCTACATACAGCGAAAACGATTCCCATTTTGTCACGCTTCTTTTCCTGCCCTCCTTTGAAAACGCGGAGGATCGTCTGGGCAAACTCCGGCAGCAGATCCGGGAAGAGCTGAAATGCTCTGTCAGCATCTATTTCTGTCTGACCGACCTTCCGTCTCTTTCAGAGACCGTCCACTTTGTCGCCGACGTGGTTCCGAAGGAATACGAGAAAGCGGATACCGGAGTCGCCAGACTGTATCCCTCAGCCAAATACAGGAATCTGGATCTGGCCCCTCAGAATTACAAAAGCTACTACGAGCAGATTGAAGAATATATCCGCGCTAATATCACGATGCCTATCACCCGGCAGGATATGTCAGAATACATTCATATCTCGCCCGATTATATTTCTCATATCGTCCGCTCCATCGCCGAATGCTCCTGCAAAGAGCTGATCGCCCGGGAGAAGATGAAATATGCCCGCAGCCTCATCGAAACGACGTCGACGCCAATCGGAAACATCGCCGTTGAATGCGGGTTCGACTCCTTTGCGTATTTCAGCAAGGTCTACAAATCCATCTATGGAGTTTCGCCGAAAGAAGCCAGGAACCAGGTGAGAAAACGATGACGAGATTCAAAAGTGCGCGGCCCGGTTTCACCGTGCCGCGCGCTCTTTCGCATAAAGATAGGATCGCTTAAGCGGGAGCAGACAGTTCAGTCCTTCGATCAGATATTTTTCCCACATCTCCCAGTTGTGGCTGTAGCCTTCCGCGCAGATATACTGCACCGGATAGCCCAGTTCCCGGAGACATTTTACGTCGTCCTCCACTCTGCCGCGAATAAACTCATCTTTTCCACAGGCCAGAATGAAACTGCTAAGACCGGTGCCTTCCTCTTTGAACTTTTTCGCGATCGGCCATAGGTCATATCTCGATCCGGCGAACTGCTCAGGACTTCCGAAGGCAATTCCGTAGGAAGGAAGATAGGTCCGAAAATGATCGCTCCTCAGCTCATCGATCATCGTCTGCGTTTTCAGTGTAAATCCGATCCCGCCGGAAATATCCAGGCATGTCTGGAACAGATCCGGCCGCAGGATCGCGATCCCCAGCGCAACATTCGCGCCCATGGCGTAACCGGCCACAAAGTTATCTTCCCTCGCAGGAGAGGAAGGAAGGACCGTCCGCACGACTTTAGGAAGTTCCTGCGTCAGATAGGTAAAATAGTTTCCCCCGCCGCAGTCGGTGCCGAAAAACTGGATATTCGGACACACCAGCATGACCTTATTCTCCTGCGCCGCGCGTTCCAGCGCCGCGTAACGGCAGGTAACCGAGTGATCCTCTCCTCCTCCATGATAGAGATATACAGTCTGAAACTTCATGCCGTCTTCATACACATCCGTCAGAGTTCTCAGGATCGGATTCTGCCCGCGTTCCTTCGCCTCATCCGGATCGTAAAAACTGAGTCCGTCGGTAGGAAGTATTACAGTAAAGCTTACATTCATGCTCAGAGACTGACTCTTATAATTATACTGGATCAGCGCCATAACCGACTCCCCTTTCTCATTTAATAGAGCCAATCCCTGCCGTTTTCTTCCGTATCGTCACTCTTTGGCGGCTCCAGTCCTTTAAATGCCGGCCATTCCGGTCCGTATTCGACGGCCTTTGCCAGCAGCTCGCGGTCTAAATCCACCTGCGCCGCTGTCGTCCGGTCAAATACCATGGTGACAGGCTCCTCAGTGGTATATGGCTTCCACTCCGGCATTCCGGGATGATTCGGATTCCCTGTTCTGGCAAAAGCGACCAGCGCTCCGGCCATCTGCCCCTCGATCACATCGCTGACGCCTTCGATATTGGCGCTGCCAACCCGGCAGGTATTGTGAAACACAAAAGGAATATCGGAGCAATGCCATGCTGGAGTGCCTCCATGGATGTCGAAGACAAGACCGAGCTGATAGGTATACGCAGGAGCGGAAGCTCCGCAGGCGGTCCTGGCGTCCATATAGCGGATGATAGATTGCCTATGCGCAAAATCAAGCTGCGTGGAAACGAGGATCTCCTTTCCGGGGTATGCTTTTTCAAAAAGCGCGGTAATCTCCTTTCCGTGGCCCCCGTAATACGCATCAACGAAGGCCTCCTTTTCCGCCGCGGGAGAATCCGGTCCGACACTGCCCGTTCCGCCGAAAGCCGCGAATTCTGACATCACCGACGACGCAATAGTCGGAACCTTTTTGGCATATTCTGTAAATCCGCTCTCAAATGGCGTCCCCAGATACCAGCCGTTCGCGACAGGGTGCCACATCACGGGGTGCCACGCCATAGGAACATTTAATTTGCGCGAGGCCTTATTAAATGCCTTCATTAACAGAGAATACGGTACCTTTTCCAGCTTCTCATATTCATTTTCCTGACAGCCGAGATTTTTCAGCATTTCAAGGATAAACGGACGATGATCGATCTTTCCGTCATGGACTCCGCAGCCGCCGGACATCATAAACGCCCGGTGATAAAGGCCGTCTGCCGCGGGAGTCTGAAGCAGCGCATAGACCTTTCCGCCGCCGCCGGACTGCCCGAAGATCGTGACGTTATCCGGATCGCCGCCGAAAGCGGCAATATTGTCATGAATCCACTGCAGCGCAGCGACCAGATCCGCCAGACCCGCATTCACGGAATTCTCATATTTCTTCCCAAAAGAGCTCATATCCAGAAATCCCAGGATATTCAGACGGTGATTTACCGTCACTACCACCACGTCTCCAAACTTGCAGAGCTCGTCGCCCTCATACGCAACCTGCTCGATAGAAGAACCATCGGCAAAGCCACCTCCGTGGAACCATACGAGAACCGGTTTCTTTCCTGTCCTGTCAAGAGACTGCGTCCAGATGTTCAGGTATTGGCAGTGCTCGTTCTCCGGCCAGAAGCGGTGCGGGATCAGCAGCTCTCCGTTAGGAATGGGATTTCCGAACGTCGGACAGACGGGGCCGTAATTTGCGGCGTCCTTTTCGCCTTCCCAGCTCTCAACCGGATGCGGCATCTGAAATCTCTCCGCGTCGGCATACTGGATCCCGTGGAAGGTAAAAACCGAATCCAGCTGGAATCCCCTGATCTTACCCGCAGCCGTATCAACAACCGGGTAGTCCTGCGTGCAAACAAATTTTCTTGCCATACTGTCAGTTCCTCCTCTATATCATTCTTATTTTATCGCTACCATCTTCTTCCCCGACAGGAAGCGGCATCGCGAAGGACGCGCCGGTTTTGGGCCTGCCTGCCTCGATCGCCTCAAGAAGCGCTGAATCAAACCGTCCGGTTCTCAGCGCAGATTCCCGGTCGAATACCAGCGTTTCTTTTCTCTCCGCAGTATAAGCCGGCCATTGGAGCGTACCTTTCAGATTCGGAGCCCCGGTATGGGCAAACGCCGCGATGCGATCTGACATATCTGTCTCAAGCCGGTCTGTGACCCCATCGACATTCGCACATGGCACCCGATAACAATTGTGGAACCAGAAGGGAATGTCAGAGCAATGCCAGGCAGGGGTCCCGCCGTTGATATCAAATACCAGAGCAAACTGATAGAGATACGCCGGCGCCTGCGCCCCTCCTTTCACAAAAGCGTCCAGAAAAGCGGTCGCGCCTGGCCGAACCCAGGTATCCAACTTGGGCAATACGGAAAGATCGGTCTGCGGGTATGCCTCCCGGAAAAGCCGCGTGATCTCCTCCGCGTGTCCCGGAAAGGCGTTTTCAATCGCGGCACGCTTCTCGCTTTCTCCGGAGAGAACAGTGACATCTCCGCGGAACCCGCCGAACTCGGCGATCACCGTGCCGACGATTAACGGAACCCTTTTCGCATAGTCGGTAAAACCAACGTCTACAGGATGTCCTATGTAGTAATCATTCGCGACCGGCCCCCAGTTGATGGCCGTACCAGTCGTTCTGGCCGCTTTACAGTAGGATCTCATCAGTACAGAATACGGGATCCTTTCCAGTTTTTCCGCATCGTCCTCAGCAAGATTCAGATTCTTAAGCATTTCCCGGACAATGGGAGCCTGGTCCATGCTTCTGTCAAAGTTGTCCGTGCCGGACATAATAACACATTTGTGAAAGAGTCCCGCAGCCGCCGGGGTCTGCATCAGCGTAAATACCTTGCCGCCTCCGCCGGACTGACCAAAAAGCGTGACATTATCCGGATCTCCTCCGAACGCCGTTATATTGCGTCTGATCCATTTAAGGGTCTCGACCAGATCAGTGATTCCCGCGTTGACAGAATTGCGGTATTGCCCGCCAAAGGCAGAAAGATCCAGATATCCCAGCAGATGAAGCCTGTGATTAACAGAAACGACTACCACATCGCCGTGTTCACAAAGCGCGGCTCCGTCGTAGCTTTCCATCTCCAGAGCGGACCCGTCTGAGAAGCCTCCGCCGTGCAGCCAGACCATGACCGGCTTTTTCGCGGTTTTGTCCAGCGTTTTTGTCCATACGTTAAGATTCTGACAGTTTTCGCTCTGCGGCCAGTAACGGTGCGACATAAGAATCTCACCCTGCGGTACAGAACTGCCGTAGGCGCAGTCGCCATAAGGAGGAGCGACAGGTCCATAGCTCGTAGCGTCTTTTACACCTTCCCATGTTTCAACCGGTTCCGCGGAATGAAACCGTCTGGCGCGGGCATATTGGATTCCCCGGAAATTCAGGATACCGTCAAGTTCGAATCCCTTCACCTTCCCATCCGCCATTGCCGCGATGGGATAATCAGGCGAACACACAAATTTTCTTGCCATTTCTCTCACCTCACTGTATACTGTGCTATCGTCGAACTGCTTTTGTTAATTCTATGATAAAGCATCGCCGTCAGTCCCTCAATAAATAAAAGGGCGGGGTTTTATAAAAATTGCGGAAAAATATCCCCGGCTCCCGTTTTCGGCAGGAGCCGGGGATAATCCGGCGTTCACTCTTCTTAATTAAACCCGAAAAACTTCTGGCTGATCTTATATCCCGCCTCGGAGATCTTCCGGCCGCCTTTGCCCGGCAGGTTCATGCCCTGGCCCAGGAAGCCGAACCGCAGCCGCAGCCACAGCGGGAAGCTCTTCTTCTTCAGGTACTGCCACAGCTCCTTCTTCTTCGCCAGATTCTCCTCGGTGCCGGAGCGGATCGCCAGGATCGAGGAAACGACCATCATGATCTCCAGATAACGGACCATATAGTGGCGCAGCTTCCGGTTGGAGATCTTGCCCATATCGTAGTAATCCAGCATCAGTTTCGTCACCTTCAGCTGCTGGTCGATGCGTCCGATCATCACCTGCTCATTGACCGACTGGTCCTCGCGCCCGATATAGTACCGGTAGAAATTCACATCCAGATAGTACATGGTCTTCACATGGGGCAGAGGCTGGTAGACGAAAATATTGTCCACGTAAAAGGTGTGCTTCGGCAGCTCCAGGCCGCAGTCCTTCAGAAGCTGGGTCCGATAGATCACCGAGTGCATCAGGATATACTGTCCCAGGATGAATACCTTCACATCGCTCCATGTGAACAGCTGGTCCTTGGGCAGGGCCGTCCGATAGTTCATGACCTTCTTATGGGCCGCCCCCTGCTTGTCATAGACGAAATTGCTGATCAGCATGTCCAATGTCTGACTGCCGTAAACATAGCGGCGCAGGGTGTCCAGGACCGCCCGGTAGGCGTCGGCGTCCACGTGGTCGTCGCTGTCCACCACCTTAAAATAGACGCCCGAGGCATTGCGAAGCCCCGTGTTCACCGCCTCTCCGTGGCCGCCATTCTCCTGATGGATGGCCCGGCAGATGCCCGGGTAGTTCTTCTCATATTCATCGGCGATCCGGGCCGTGTCGTCCTTCGTGGAACCGTCGTCCACGATCAGGATCTCCACCTCGTCGCCGCCGACCAGCAGGGATTCAATACATTTGCCCATGTAAGCCGCCGAATTATAACAGGGTACCGCGATCGATAACAGTTTCAAGTCTCTTCCCTCCAGTATTATGCAAAATATTCCGCTAAAACCGCCGTCAGGTTGGCCGCCGCATGAACGGTCAGCGCTGCCCAAAATCCCCCTCGGTGTTCATAACTCTCCGCAAGGACCAGTCCCATGCAGAATCCGTAGACCCCCTGAACCACGCTTCCGTGGTAGAGGCCGAAAATGGATGCCGACACGATCATCGCGGCCGGAAATGAAAACCGCGGCCGCAATGTGCCGAAAATCATCCCGCGGAAGACCAGCTCTTCCGCCGCCGGGATCAGAACTCCCGCAAGCGCGATCTGCTGCCACAGAGGCGGCTCGTAGATACGCACCAGATTATCCTGGTAACCTGTAAACACCTGCTGCAATCCGCTGATAGCAATCAGGTTATTAAACAGGAAACAGGATACACAGCCGATGCAGACGCACTGGAAAAGGCGCTCATACGGGGATCTGGGAATGAGAAAGCGGTTGAGGTCGTCCTGCCGCGCGTCCGGCCACCCCGTATAGAATCTTCCGTCCGCCGTTCCGCGCGCGTATATGACCCCCAGGATCGCCAGCGCCGCCGCCGCGGAAATCCCCTGGGCAGGGAGCGCCTGCATATCCGGAAACAGCAGAAAGAGACCAGCCGTCAGGATCTCATACACAGCGATCGGATAAATGATCCGCCATACCAGCTTCATCTGCCTGCTCCCTCCTTGCAGCCTGCTCCGGAAGGCCGCCGCGCCTTTTCTTCCGGCATGCGTTTTTGATATGCCGCAATTTTCCATACCGCTTAAAGTATACCACAGTTCTTCCTATATTTCACTTATTAGTTGCTTTTTTCAGAACGAATCGTAACATACTTCTGATTTCCACTTCTGGGTTTATCAGGAATCGTCATTCCTAATTGCCCGCTTTCGAGCAATGGTGCTATATAATACTGCGTGAACCGCTTTTTGCTTCTATGACCGCAAAAAGCAAGGATTTCCTGTTTGCTTCTGGGCGTTACACAATATGCAAGGATTTGCTGATACATCTCTTTTCTGGTTGTGTCTTGGGTCATATCTTGGGTCATATCTTGGGCCATATCTTGGGCCATGCCCTGTTCCAAGCTTACCATTGCGCCCCCGGAATTACCTCTTCTATAGCTTTCATTAATTACATAATCTGCACAGCCACCATCATGAATAACGCCTGCCGAATCACTTCTGCCCACTGCGTAATCATAAGAGAAAGAATCATCCAACGGAACAATGATCCGAAATATATCACCCTCGCTGAGTTTCGGATCGCTCCCGGAATAAAAACGGCTATATTTGAACAAATTTCTTACGCCGGAACCAAGTCTGTCGGCCCTGCCGATATTTCTAAAGAACGTTGCTATAATCGGATTTTTTGAAACAGGTTCCAGATTATCCGGTGTAATCAGCCCATCCTTCACTGCCCGGTTCGCATTCTCCGTATACATTCTGTCTCGCATAATAACAAATTTCGCCGTATAAGAGCTGATAAATTCCCGATGCATCAAAATATTGCTCACTATCTCCCGCGCAAGAACATCCCGAAGACTGACACGATCCACTCCCTCCAGAAAAAACTTGTCCGATAAATGCTTTCGGGCAAAATCCATCAAAATATCATAGCTTTCAATCAGATTTGTACGCACAATCTCCCGATCGTCGTACCTGTCAAGATTTACGCGCCGCACGATCGCATCCGTCTCATATGCGGGACAGACATTTTGGATTACCTCATCCTTTCCCAACAGCAGAATCGCGGCAAGATTAAAACCTTTTTCACCTGTCGCGACATCCAGACCATACAATCCCGCGCTTTTCAGCAGTTCCATATCATCCATATCCTGCCACGGGTGTCTCCCCATCGCATGATTTGCTGCGGCCTGGCGCACACGCGGAAGCAAGTCAAGCCGCAGATCCTCTATTTTAGCGTATGGATATATTCTCTTTTCCGTAAAAACATTCTGCTTCCTGATATACATTGCCGCAATCGCACTGGTCGCCGTTACTTTCACATCTGCATCATCCATACGGTCATAGATCACCTTTTTGTAGCTATGAACCTCTGAACTGGGCGGTACATGGACATGAATCACCATGTGTCCATCAAATTCTATCAATTCAGGAGCAATATAAACAGTCGGATGAAATAAACTATCATTGCTTATAACGCTTATAAAATTTTTGACCATATCAGGTACTGCTTTTTCCGGTACTCCAATTACGGTTCCGTCATCCAATACCCCCATGAAAATATCACCGCCAAAACGGTTCAGAAAGGCACAGACACTCTCATAAACATCATGCTCGATTCCGTTTCCACAGCGTTTAAATTCTACCGTCACAGTCTCGCCAACTGCAAGAATAGAACGAAATGTTTCCTGATTCAATCGTCTGTCACTTCCTTCCTGTTTGCCTAAACTTTGTAATGATTATATCACAGTTCTTCCCACATTTCACTTATTAGTTGCTTTTTTTCCATATAAAGTTTATACTGTTTTTAACCGCTTGAAACATTTTTCGTGTTATCCGGGAAATGCGCCAGCACACTGCTCGCAATCAATTCAATCAAGAAAGAGAGGTATCATATATGCCCAAAAAACGCATCGTCATGGCCCTGGGCCACAAGGCTCTGGGAACGAACCTGCCGGAGCAAAAGGAGGCCGCCCAGCATATGTCCAGGATCATCGCCGATTTTGTCCAGGAAGGATGGCAGGTAGCCGTGGTCCATTCCAACGCTCCCCAGGTCGGCATGATTCACACCGCCATGAACGAGTTCGGAAAGGCGCACGAAGGCTACACACCCGCCCCCATGTCCGTCTGCTCCGCCATGAGTCAGGGCTACATCGGCTACGACCTGCAGAACGCGATCCGCGCAGCCCTCCTGGGCCGCGGCATCTATAAACCGGTATCCACGATCCTGACGCAGGTTACCGTTGACCCCTACGACGAAGCCAGCCACACGCCGGTCAAGTCCATCGGCCGCATCCTGACGGCGGAGGAAGCCGCCGCCGAGGAAGCGAAGGGGAACTTCGTCCGCGAGATCCCCGGCAAAGGCTTTCAGCGCATGGTGGCCGCCCCGAATCCGGTGGCCATCGTGG
>CANQGA010000034.1 GCA_947600145.1 uncultured Lachnospiraceae bacterium
AGAAGCCTTCCGGTTCGCGGTCAGAATACCAAGAACAACGCGAGAACCCGCAAGGGACCGAAGAAGACTGTGGCGAATAAGAAGAAGTAAGCGCTTAGTATCTAAGAAGTAGAATCACGTTACATGTTTTAAAAACAGGAAACAGCGATTCGAGCAATCAGGAAGAAAGTAGGTTAGTTTAAAATGGCTAAAAAAGTGTCCACTGCGAAGAAAGTGACAAAAAAGCGTGTCAAGAAAAACGTTGAACGCGGACAGGCACATATCCAGGCATCTTTCAACAACACGATCGTGACGTTGACGGATACCCAGGGCAATGCGTTGTCATGGGCAAGTGCCGGTGGTCTGGGATTTAGAGGTTCAAGGAAATCTACTCCCTATGCAGCTCAGATGGCAGCAGAAACCGCTGCGAAGGCAGCGATCGTACATGGCCTGAAATCCGTTGATGTTATGGTCAAAGGCCCGGGCTCAGGACGTGAGGCGGCTATCCGCGCACTGTCCGCGTGCGGCATCGAAGTAACAAGTATCAAGGACGTAACCGCAGTTCCGCATAACGGCTGCCGTCCGCCCAAGCGTAGAAGAGTCTGATAGGAGGTACGAAAAGTGGCAGTAGATAGAGTTCCTGTTCTTAAAAGATGCAGATCCCTTGGTTTGGAGCCCAGCTATTTAGGAATAGACAAAAAATCAAACAGAGAATTAAAGAGAGCCAACCGTAAGATGAGTGAGTACGGCATGCAGCTTCGCGAGAAGCAGAAAGCCAAATTCATTTACGGCGTGCTGGAGAAGCCTTTCCGCAATTACTATGCGAAGGCGGAGCGTATGGAAGGCCAGGCAGGTGAGAACCTGATGATCCTTCTGGAGAGAAGACTGGACAGCGTGATCTTCCGCATGGGCTTTGCCCGTACCAGAAGAGAGGCCCGTCAGATCGTCGATCACAAGCAGCTTCTTGTCAACGGCAAGAGCGTGAACATTCCGTCCTACCTGGTGAAGGCCGGCGATGTGATCGAGGTCAAGGAGAAGTGCAAGTCCTCCCAGAGATACAAAGATATCATGGAGGTAACCGGCGGACGTCTTATTCCCGCGTGGCTTGACGTGGATTCCGAGAATCTGCGCGGCACGGTAAGCGCGCTGCCTACAAGAGAGGAGATCGACGTTCCGGTCAACGAGATGCTGATCGTCGAGTTGTACTCCAAGTAATCCGTAGAGCATACCCAAAAAGGAGGGGCCAGAGTGTTCGAGTTTGAGAAACCAAATATCGAGATCGCGGAGATTTCTGAAGATAGAACCTATGGAAAGTTCGTAGTTGAACCGCTCGAAAGAGGCTACGGCACCACACTTGGCAATTCTCTGAGGAGAATCATGCTTTCATCCTTGCCGGGTGCTGCGGTAAGTCAGGTTAAGATTGACGGTGTTCTCCATGAATTCAGTTCCATCCCCGGCGTCAAGGAGGATGTGACGGAGATCATTATGAATATCAAGAGCCTGTCCATCAAGAACAGCAGCGAGAGCAACGAAGTTAAGACAGCATATATTGAGTACGAGGGCGAAGGCGTCATCACAGGCGCCGACATTCAGGCGGATCCGGATATCGAGATCATCAATCCGGAGCAGGAGATCGCCCATTTGAGCGGCGGCACCGACAGCAAGTTCTACATGGAGCTTACGATCACCAAGGGCCGCGGCTATGTGAGCGCTGACAAGAACAAGAAGGACGACCTTCCGATCGGCGTGATCGCCGTGGATTCCATCTATACTCCGGTGGAGCGTGTCAATATGTACGTGGAAGACACCCGTGTGGGCCAGCAGACGGACTACGACAAGCTGACGCTGGAGGTCTGGACCAACGGCACGCTGGCGCCCGATGAGGCGGTCAGCCTCGCGGCGAAGGTCATGAGCGAGCACCTGAATCTGTTCATTGATCTGTCCGAGAACGCCAGGACCGCTGAGGTTATGGTGGAGAAGGAGGACAATGAGAAAGAGAAGGTCCTCGAGATGAACATCGACGAGCTGGAACTGTCGGTCCGTTCTTACAACTGTCTGAAGCGCGCCGGAATCAATACCGTGGAAGAGCTCTGCAACCGCACTTCCGAGGACATGATGAAGGTCCGCAACCTTGGCAGGAAATCTCTGGAAGAGGTTCTGTCCAAGTTAAAGGAGCTGGGACTTCAGCTGAATCCCGGCGACGAGTGATCCGTTCGCTGAGCGGACACGGATACGCAGACCGGTTCTTCACGGACCGGACTGGCTACCGGTTTCCGTAAGACCGAAGCCGCGGGGAGCCGGCAGAAGAATCATTATCAGGAAGACGCAGCGCAGGTAAGTCCGAAGGGCACAGCGCCGCTCTCCAGAATCTATGGAGGAAAAAGACATGGCAGGATATCGCAAGCTGGGCAAGACGTCCAGTCAGAGAAAGGCATTGCTTAGAAACCAGGTGACCGCTCTTCTGTATCACGGGAAGATCGTTACCACCGAGGCCAGGGCCAAGGAGATCCGTAAGATCGCCGAGGGCCTGATCGCCAAGGCTGTCAAGGAGAAGGACAACTTCGAGACCGTCAAGGTGACCGCGAAGGTTCCGCGCAAGGACAAGGACGGCAAGAGGGTCAAGGAAGTCAAGGACGGCAAGAAAGTGACCGTTTACGATGAGGTCGAGAAGGAGATCAAGAAGGATCTGCCCTCCAGGCTGCATGCCAGAAGGCAGATGCTGAAGGTTCTCTATCCGGTGACCGAGGTTCCCGCAGCCGCGGCAGGCCGCAAGAGGAACACCAGGGAAGCGGATATCGTCGCGAAGCTGTTCGACGAGGTCGCTCCCAAGTATGTCGGCCGCAACGGCGGCTACACCAGGATCGTCAAGATCGGCCAGCGCAAAGGCGACGGCGCGATGATGGTTCTGATCGAGTTAGTGTGATCCGCGGGCAATGAACGAGGTTAAAAGCAGATAAGAAGATGCGCGTGCTTGCACGCAGGCAGATTCCTGTCTGCTTTTTTCATGCTTCGCCCGGCGGCCCGTCCGCGCCCGGATCGGAAATTCGTTCGCCAGCCCGCCCGCGTCCGGATCGGAGAATGCCGTTTATCCGCTGGATTTGTCTGCCTCTTTAGGAAAATGGTATGAAAAAGAAAGAATATCTTAAGTTGACGATAGATGCGGGTTTATCTATAATGAAAGCAGAGAGAAATATTGCCGGAGTTTCTGCAGACAGGAAAGAGAGTACCGGATTTTGGGAGGGATTGTAATGAGAGGAAGAGATCACGGACGAACTCACAGGAAGACGGGTCGGGGAATCGCGGCCGCGGTTCTGATGTGCGCGATGGTGCTGGGGATCTGCGGGGCCATGCCGGCGGCCGCGGCGACCGACAGGGCCATCTCCGGAGCGACGATCCGGGTCGGACTTACGATCGAGCCGGGGGATACGCTGCCGGATAACATCACGGTTTATAATGATTCTTCAGATGTCAAGGATGACAAAGCCTATGTCGGTACCAATTCCGCGCGTTACTATGTCAGTGACGCGGAATGGGTGACCTCCTCAGACCGTTATGTCGCGATTGGAGAGCTGCCGAAGCTTCGGGTCTATCTTGAACCTGAGGCGGGGAATGCTTTCCGCGGCTCTTACGGATCCAGCAGCATTACGATCAAGGGCGGAACGTTTGTCAGCGCGCGCAGAGAGGGCGACGGGGTGCTGGCGGTAGTCATTTCCGTGCCGGTCAGAGGAACCTACGCGGCTCCGGCCAACGCCCAGTGGCGTGATTACGGCCTGGGAAGGGCTGAGTGGAATACGGACATAGACCGTTATGACGACTATATTACCGCAACTACTTCCGGCTATTACGATGTCTATCTTTACCGCGGCACTACAGTCGTCCACAAGGTGGAGGATTACCACGGCGAGACCTATAATTTCTATCCGTATATGACCCGCAAGGGCACCTATTCTTTCAGGGTGCGTACAGTTCCGCATACGGAGAGCCAGAAGCAGTACGGCAAGAAGAGCGAGTGGACGGAGTCGGATGAATTCTATATTGACGAGGAGAGTGTTTCGGACGGCACCGGCCAGACGAATGTGGACGGCGTGACTTCCGGGACGACGCAGGTGGGCTGGATCCAGTCCAACGGGACATGGTATTTCCGGTACCCCAACGGGACCTATCAGACGAACGGCTGGCTGAAGCTGAACGGGATCTGGTATCTGTTCGACGGCAGCGGAAGGATGCTGACCGGCTGGCAGCAGGACAAAGGACAGTGGTATTATCTCCAGGCGAACGGCGCGATGTACAGCGGCTGGGTCAAAGCAGGGGACTACTGGTACTACCTGAATACCGTGGCTGACGGCGGGACGGAAGGCGCGATGCGTACCGGATGGCTGACCACCGGCGGCAAGACGTATTACCTGAATTCCAGCGGGATCATGCTGGAGGGATGGCAGGAGATCGATAAGAAATGGCACTATTTCTATCCGGGCTACGGCTATATGGCGACGAACACGACGATCGGAACGTATTTCTACGTGGACGCCAACGGGGTCTGGAATCCGTGATCCGCGATCCTGCCGGCCGGAATGCGGGCAGGCGCAACAGAACAGGGACGAGAAGGGGTACGGCGCTGCGCTGTTCCCCTTTTCTTGTTGGACAAAAACGCGGAAAGCACGCCGGAGGGGCGCTTTTTGCCGGCCTTTTGTATTTTACCGGCCTATTTGTATTTACAGTTTTTGTATTTACAGGTTGACGAACGGCTCGATATCAACTAAAATTGAAAAAATGTGATAAGGACGGCGGATGGAGGAGACATGGGGATCATTAAAGCCAGCAGGCTGGTATTTGATTATATACGGCGGGATGAAGAAGAGAATATCGAGGAAGTGGACCGGGCGATCGACGATCTGAGCGTCGATGTGGAGAAAGGCAGCTTCGTGGCGATCCTGGGGCATAACGGTTCCGGCAAATCGACGCTGGCCAAGCACATCAACGCGATCCTTGTGCCGACGGAGGGGACGGTCTGGGTTTCGGAGATGGACACCGCGGATGAAAGCAAGGTGTGGGAGATCCGCAGGAAAGCCGGTATGGTGTTCCAGAATCCGGACAATCAGATCATCGGCAATGTCGTGGAGGAGGATGTGGGCTTCGGGCCGGAGAACATCGGCGTGCCTACGGACGACATCTGGAAGCGCGTGGACGAGAGCCTGGAGGCTGTGGGGATGACCGCTTACCGGTATAAATCACCGAATAAGCTGTCCGGCGGACAGAAGCAGAGGGTCGCCATCGCGGGAGTCATGGCGATGCGGCCGGAATGTATCGTATTGGATGAGCCGACGGCGATGCTGGATCCCAACGGCCGGAAGGAAGTCATCCGCACGGTGCGCGAACTGAATCAGAAGGAAGGGATCACGGTTCTTCTGATCACCCATTATATGGAGGAGGTTATTCACGCGGACCGGGTGATCGTGATGGACGAAGGGAAGATCGTGATGGACGGGACGCCCAGGGAGATCTTCTCCCGGGTAGAGGAACTGAAAGGATACCGGCTCGACGTGCCGCAGGTGACGGAGCTGGCGTACGAGCTGCGCAGAGGCGGAGCGGATATGCCGGAGGGGATCCTTTCTCTTGAAGAATTTGTGGATAGTTTCATGGCGGCTGTCGGAAAAGGAGACAGGACAGTATGGCGATAAAGGTGGAGAACCTGACATTTGTATATAATGAGGGCACGGCGATGGAGCAGAGGGCGCTCGACGGCGTCAGCTTCGAGATCCCGGACGGCCAGTTTGTGGGCCTGATCGGCCACACCGGCTCCGGAAAATCGACGCTGATCCAGCACCTGAACGGGCTGGTGAAGCCCACCGGCGGGAAGATCTATTACAACGGGGAGGACATCTATGCCGAGGGATACAGCCTGCGGCAGCTGCGGAGCAGGGTCGGACTGGTATTCCAGTATCCCGAGCATCAGCTGTTTGAGGTGGACGTGATCTCGGATGTATGCTACGGCCCGAGGAACCTGGGACTTACGGAGGACGAGGTCAAAAAGAGGGCCGAGGACGCGCTGCGGCTGGTGGGAATGAAGGAGAAATACTGGGAACAGTCGCCGTTTGAGCTGTCGGGCGGACAGAAGCGGCGGGTGGCCATCGCCGGCGTGCTGGCGATGAATCCGGAGGTGCTGATCCTGGATGAGCCGACGGCGGGTCTGGATCCGAAGGGAAGGGATGAGATCCTGGACCAGGTCAAAAAGCTCCATGAGGCGAAAGGGATGACGATCATCCTGGTGTCCCACAGCATGGAGGACATGGCCCGCTACGCGGACCGGCTTCTGGTGATGAACCACGGAAAGAAGGCATTTGACGGGACGCCCAGGGAAATATTCCGGCATTACAGAGAGCTGGAACAGATGGGGCTGGCGGCGCCGCAGGTGACGTATGTGATCCATGCGCTTCGGGAGCGGGGCGTGGAGATCGATGAGGATATTACCACGGTGGAGGAGGCCCGCGACGCGCTTCTGGCGGTGCTGAAAAACGGCGGCGGCCTGCGGTCTGAGAAAGGACAGATATGTTAAGGGAGATAACGATCGGACAATATTATCCGGTGGATTCGGTGCTGCACCGGATGGATCCGCGCACAAAGCTGTTTGGGACGATGGTATACATCATATCGCTGTTTCTGGCGGACAATGTGTGGGGATACGCGGCGGCGGCGGTATTTCTGGCTGTGGTGATCCGGCTGTCCCGGGTGCCGGTCTCCTTCATGGTGAGGGGGCTTAAGGCGATCCTGTTCCTGCTGCTGATCAGCGTCAGCTTTAATCTGTTTCTGACAGAAGGAGAGGAGCTGTTCCGCGTCTGGGTGCTGCGGGTGACCCGGGAGGGCGTGCGAATGGCGGGATTTATGGCCATACGTCTGATCTTTCTGGTAATGGGGTCGTCGGTGATGACGCTGACGACCACGCCGAACCAGCTGACGGACGGACTGGAGAAGAGCCTGGGGTTCCTCAAGAAGGTGAAGGTGCCTGTCCACGAGATGGCCATGATCATGTCGATCGCGCTGCGGTTTATCCCGATCCTGGTGGAAGAGACGGACAAGATCATGAAGGCGCAGATGGCGAGAGGGGCTGATTTTGAGAGCGGAGGCCTGATCCAGAAGGCGAAGAGCATGGTGCCGCTTCTGGTGCCGCTGTTCATCTCGGCGTTCAGGCGGGCGACGGATCTGGCGATGGCGATGGAGGCCCGGTGCTATCACGGCGGTGAGGGAAGGACGAAGATGAAGCCGCTTAAGTACGCCGCAAGAGACCGCGCGGCGTATGCGGTGTACGCGGCGTATCTGGGGACCATCATTTTGACAAGGACTGTCTGGTAGCGGCGGAAGGGAGTCAGGCGTGAGACGGATCAGGCTTATACTTGCATACGACGGAACGAATTACAGCGGATGGCAGCTCCAGAAGAACGCGGTGACCATCGAGGAGGTTCTGAATACGGCGCTTTCCCGGCTTATGGGGGAGGAGATCGCGGTGATCGGCGCGAGCCGGACGGACGCGGGCGTGCATGCGCTGGAAAATGTGGCCGTATTTGACACGGAGAACCGGATGGTGGCGGATAAGATCTGTCTGGCGTTAAACCAGTGGCTGCCGGAGGATATCCGCGCGCTGCGCTCAGAGGAGGTGGCGCGGGACTGGCATCCGCGGAAGCAGAACTGCACAAAAACCTACGAATACCGGATCCTGAACCGGAAGATCAATATGCCGACGGAAAGGCTTTATTCCTATTTCTGCTATTTCCCCCTGGATGTGGAAAAAATGAAAAAAGGAGCCGCTTATCTGATCGGAGAGCACGATTTTAAAAGCTTCTGCGCGCCCAGAGGACAGGCGGAGGAGACGGTCAGGACCATTTATAGCCTTTCGATCGAGAAAAATAATGATATGATCACATTGAGGGTCAGCGGCAGCGGTTTTCTCTATAACATGGTGAGGATCATTGCCGGAACGCTGATCAAGGTGGGGATCGGCGTTTATCCGCCCGAGCATGTGGAGGAGATCCTGGACGCCAGGGACCGGCGGGCGGCCGGACCGACCGCTCCGGCGAAAGGACTTACGCTGGTCAGCATGGAGTACGAGAAGGAACTGCCCGGAAAAATAGCCGGAGAGAATAAGGACTGGTCCTATGAGCTGATTCAGAGTGAGATCGTGGCAAACGGCAGGGCGTATCTGGTGATCCGGCGGTGCGCGGAGAGGGATTTTGACCGTCTGCTTCTGCGCGTGACGCATCAGGCGGTGCGCAACGGCGCGAGGGAGGTATACGCCTGTGATCTGGAAGGGATTCCGGATGCGCCGCGGGAGAGCGGAAGCGGCAGATCGGATGCGCCGCGGGAGAGCGGAAGCGGCGAACCGGATGCGCCGCGGGACAGCGGCAGCGGCGCGGTCAGCCGCGGCAGCAGGATCGATCCGGCGCGCGCTTACGGATATTATGTGTTTCAGCATGTGGAAACGGAGGAGATGAATGAGGACGGCATTGCGCCGGAGCTGACGGGCTGCGGCGGACTGCCCGCGGCCGGCGAACTGCCCGCGGCCGGCGGATGGTTCCGGACGACAAGGTCCGGTTATCCCCGCAGGGAGGCGGAAATCGAAGGGGACGACGCGTAAAACATTTGGGAACTGGTTATAACACGACAACGACAGGGAGGCATCATGACGAAAACCAGGGATATGAGTATGAAGATCGTGATCGCGGAGGACGACGCGATCAGCAGACAGTGGATGAAGGGGAAGATCGAGAAGCTGGAGATGAACTGCCTGGTAGCGGGCGCATTTGAGAACGGCTCTCAGGCGCTGGAATACATCCGGTCGCATGAGGTGGACGTGGTGTTCACGGATATCCGGATGCCCGTGATGGACGGGATGGAGCTGCTTGGTTATCTGCAGGCCGAAGAAGTGCCGGTATACAAGGTGATATTCAGCGCCTATGACCGGTTTGACTATGCCCGCTGGGCGATGAAGCTGGGAGCCCATGAGTTTGTGCCCAAATCCGAACTGTCGGGCGAGGGCCTGCGGCAGATCCTTGCGGAAGCGGAGAAATGGCATGTTCAGCGCAGCCGAAAGATAAAGGAGGAACAGGCTTCACCGCCCGGCCGTCCGGCATCTTCAGGCGCGCGGCAGAAGCTGGAGATGCATCTGCGTCATATGACGGAGGAAAACGCGAAGGATGATTCGCTGGAATTGTACGCGGCGGAGCGGAAACTGGATCCGCAGCGTCTTCTGTTGGCAAATCTGTATTTCGGAAAAGAAGTTCCGCGGGAAACCGTGATGGAATTTCTGTATCTGTATCTGGAGCAGGAAGGCCGGGCAGGCGACTGCTTTCAAAATGCTTCACAGGAATTTTCAATCATTTATAATCAAAGCGCGCAGGAGCGGGCGATGGATGATCTGAACAGACTGCGCTCCATTCTTCAGGCGCATCTGGGAGTGCCGGTCTATCTGGGCGTCAGCGGACCTGCCGGCGGATCCGGCCGGCGGCCTGCCTGTACCATGGCGGAACTGTACCGGCAGGCAGAGGCGGCGCGGGAGAACCGAAGATTTTTCAGGATCCCGGGCTGCATCCGCTACAGTCAGCTTCTGATCGGCGCGTCCGCCGAAGAAGACTGGAGACAGGGCGCAGGATCTGCGGAAGCTCACCGGGCGTCCGGCGCGGCAGGTCCGGCGGGCGTCTCAGCGCCGGCCCGCGTGAATTTCGGGCAGTCCGCCGACCAGGTCGTCAGCCTTCTGAACGAGCAGCGCTACAGCTCCGCTTTGGAGGAACTGCGTACATTTCTGACGGCCCTGCGTGATGCGGTCACATTTCATCCGGCCTACATCCGCGCCTTAAGCAATCATATCCTGAGCGCCTATCTTCAGGAGGTGCGCCGCTACCCGCTGGACGAGAATGAGCGGAGAGATGTCAACGGCATCGAACTGTGGCTTGGCTGGTCGGCTTCCGATCTGAAGGAGCTGGGCAGCGCGCTTTTTAAGGTGGCCGCGTTTCTCGACAATATCCTGCGCCGGAAGAGCCGCAGCATGTCGTACACACCCGCGGTGCGTCAGGCGGTGCAGTATGTGAAGGACAATTACAGTCATAAGATCACGCTGGATGAGGCGGCCGGCCATGTCCATCTGAGCCGCTCTTACCTTTCCATGCTTTTCAAGAAGGAGACCGGTCAGAATTTCAGCTGTTACCTGCAGGAAGTACGTCTGGAAGCGGCCCGTAGCCTTATGGCAGGACGCGGCCTGAGTATTCAGGAGATCGCGGATATGGCCGGCTTTTTTGACGCTTCCCACTTAAGCCGCGCGTTCAAGGCCAGATACGGCTGCTCCCCGATGGAGTACCGCAGAGAAATCCTGTACAAATCTGTGTAATCAGATACAAAATTCATGAAGAAATCAACAGAAGCTCATTTTCACCGTAACAGGGTGCAGGAATCCAGGAATTACAGCCATGGAATCTGCACCTTTTTTTCGGTATAATCCTGTTATCGATTCCGGGAGAAACAGACAAACTGCAAAGCTTTCGATACTGCATAGCGCCGGCGCCTGTCCACCTTATTGCAGGGTTGGGCGGGCAGGCAGCCGGGGCCGCGGGCAAACGGCCGGAGGAAAAGGCCGGGAACCGCGGCACGCGGAGCGAACTAAACGGATCTGTCCCCTACGGAGACCGGCTGCCGTCAAATGGCAGGCGATCCCCGCTTACATAAATACTCTGGCTGACTGTCTGGGGAGAGTCGGCCGCGGCACAGCCTGCGTAGGGAATGGCGCCCGGCACAGTCCGGGCGGCCGGATGGTTCCCGGCTTCCGAAGCGGACGCAGCGCGATCCCGCCTGAGGGCGGGGCGTTCGCCGGAAGCCGGCGGAACCGGATGGCGGTTCAGGCTGGACCGATAAACTATTTTGCCATTCTGCCTCTCTCTAAGTGCCGCCGGTCGCCGCGGACCCTGCATTTTCCGGGGGAATGGGGTCCGCGTTCTGACCGGCGCGCGAATGCCTGAAAATGCGTCTGCAGCACAGTAATTGTACAAATAAAGTGTTGACAACGCAATCCCTCTAGCGATATGATAAGATTATTCTATGTGTACGATCACTCGGAGGGGAGAAGATGTTAACGCTGTACGCGCAGCTGTTTGGCGGATTTGCCATGCGTTACGGAGAGAAGCCGATCCTGATCAAAAAGGTCGATACCTCCAAGGCCGCAAAGCTTCTGCTTATGCTTCTGATCGCAGCGCCTGAGGGGGTAACCAAGAATGAACTGATCGACAGTCTCTATGACTGGGATGAACGGCTGGATCAGTCAAGCTGTAACCGTAATCTGAACAATGTGATCTATCGTCTGCGGGGGATCCTGGTATCGGCCGGACTCCCTGCTGATAACTATGTGGAAAATGACGACGGGATCTGCCGGCTTTCCGGAAGCATTCCGCTGGAAACGGATCTGAACAGTTTTGAGAAGGCGGTGACGGAAGCGCTGGATTCCGGCAAAGAGCCGGATATCCGGCTCCTGGAGGAGGCGAAGCGCCTCTATGCCGGCGTCCTGTATCCGCCTCAGACGACATGCCAGTGGTTCATTGAGAGAAGTTATTATTATAAGAAGCTGTTTCTGCGCGTGATCGACGCGCTGGAGAAGGAGTATCGGAAAAACAGCGATTATAAGAGCCTTCTGGCCCTGTATACCCAGGCGGCGTCCATTTATCCGTATGAGAACTGGCAGGTCAGGCAGATCCGCTGCTGCATGGATATGTACCGCTACGACGACGCTATGGCCATCTACGAGCAGACGATGGAAATGTATGCCCGCGACATGGGATGTCCGCCGACGGAGGAGATGCAGAAATGCTTTGAGGAGATGGGCCTTCAGGGCAACGGCCGTCCTCACGAGCGCAGGGATCTGTCCAGCTGGAAGACGATGGAAACGATCTTCATGGGCCGGGAGGGCAATATCATCAAGACGATCTTCGAGAAGGAAGGCGTTGCCGGCGCGTATTACTGTACATATCCCAGTTTTATCGACTATTGCCGCGTTTTGATGCGGAGCCGGACGCGGCATGACCCCAGGGCGATGCTGATGTTCCTGACTCTGAACCAGAGCTTCAGCAACAAAAAGGCCCTTCAGTGTATGGATACGCTGAAGGATGCGATCGGGCATTCCCTTCGGCGGGGAGATACTTATACGAGGTATGGAAACCGGCATTTTATACTGATGCTGACGGATATCAATAAAGAGGACTGCGGGATCGTATTCACGCGGATCGAGAAGACTTACTACAATATGTCTCCCGGCGGAGGAGAGCTGTGGTATCACGCCGCGATGACCCAGGAGCTGGAAGAAGCTATGGCCGGGAAGTCTTCTGCCGCAGAGGCGGAGTGAGATGTCTGCCGGTCCGGCAGAAGAATAAGAATGTGTTGAGGACGTGCCGAAAAGCGCGTCCTTATATTTTTTGAAAAATATTCCTTAATAATGATTTTCCCGAGACAGTTGGCAGGATAGGTTCTGTGGTAGAATCTGCTTATAAACTTGGAGAGCATAATTTATCACAGCATAACAGAGTATTTCGGAGACATAAAATGGTTCGGGTTAAGTAAGGAAAGGAGACATTATGAAAAGGAGAAGAATTTTAGCGAGTCTGCTGGCACTGGTTTTGGTGATGTCCAATGTCGGAGTGAATCTCGTGACGTCGTGGGCCAGCCAGGGAGGATTGGTATTCCGGCTCGATGATGACGGAACGGTTCTGCCGGCAGAGAAGGAGAGTTCGGAGGGTGACGAGGATCCTGCGGATTCGGAAGAGGACAACTATGATTACCTGCTTTCTCTGCTCCGGAACAAAGAGACAGGAGAGCTCGAGACATACACGACAGATACGTTAGGCGCAGAGCTTCTGGGCAGCAGAGGGCTGCCCGGCGATCTGCCCGGTACCTGGTCCGGCGATAACGACGAGGCGCTGACGGTATATCCGGACGGCTCGGCCGATGTTCTGGATGAGGGCTATGTGACGGTCGTATTCCGCTATGAGCCGGAGGAGACACTGCCGCAGGAGGCTTCGGAAGCCGAGAGCAGCTCTGCCCCTGAAGAGACAGAAGCGCCTAAGGCGACCGACAACGACGCGGACGAAGAGACGGCAGCTGTCCCGGAGACCGAGGATGCAGAGACAGAGCCGGTCGAGGCGGAGTCTGCTCCTGCTGAGGAGACGACAGCGCCTGCGGAGACTGCGGCTGAGACGACGGCTGCAGTTGAGACGGAATCTGCGGCGGAGACCGTTGCTGCGGCTGAGACGGCGGCGTCGGAAGCCGGCGAGCCCGAGACTGAGGCGACGGCGCCTGCGGAGACGGAATCCGCTGAGGAGACTGCAGCCGCGGCTGAGACGACGGCGCCGGAAGAAAGCGAGCCGGAGACTGAGGCCGCCCCGGAGAACGCCCCGGATCTGACGGATGAGATCCCGCTGGAGGCTGGCGAGGAGCTCAGCTGGGTGGTGAAAGTGTATGTAGATGGGCCGAAGCTTCTGGCGTTGGATAATATTACAGATTTTGCTGGATTGAAAGCGGCAGTTGAAGGGGCTAAAACAGGAGATACGCTTAAAATAACAGCGCAAGAAGCGATCAATGTGACGGAAACACTCGTAGTTAATGGAAAAAGCATTACAATTACCGGCGGCGAGCTTACCAGAAGCGCAGATTGCAGTATTTTCGATATTCAGGACGGCGGGGAATTAACGCTTGAGGGTATTAAGTTAAAAGGAAATGAACAAGAGTATAAGGAAAGTGAGACAGAAGCTATAATAGCGAGAACAACTTCTCCTGTAATGATATCGGAAAACGGAAAGCTGATCATGAATTCAGGCGCTGTTATTACCGGCTTCTGTTCAAAAATGGGCGGTGGTTTATATGTTCTGGGGACTGCAGAATTAAATCCAGAGGCGTCTGTTGATCACAATGTGGCGTTCAATGATGGTTATTTCAAATCCAGAAAACGCCCGTTTGCATCAGGCGGCGGTATTTACGTAGGAAATGGCGGATATGTCAGCATTGATGGCGCAACTATAAACTATAATACCTGCGTCGATGGATCCTATGAACACCCTCGTGACAATAGTTCACATGCATCGGGCGGCGGTATCTATATTGATGTAAATGGCACGGTGGTTATAAACGACGGGAATATAGATCATAATGCGGTAAAAAAGGCACCGGATAAATGGATATGGAGTGAGGAGTATTTTAGTGATGAACATGCTGCGTTTGGTGGCGGTATAGCGGTTGACGCCGGCGGCAATTTAACGATGAATGGTGGTTCTGTCAGCTATAATACAGTTGATCCTGGTAGTGATTATACTCTTGAAGCTTCCGGCGGCGGTATCTGTATTGGAAATAATAATGATTATCTGCATGGAGGCACAGGCGGAACGTTTCAGTTAAATGCCGGTCGCATCGATGGTAATGTTGCTTATAAGGGCGGCGGTATATATATTGATTCCAGTCAGTTACACATGAAAAATGTGATCATCAGGGACAACAAATCGTATGAAGGGGCCGGAGTATGGTTTTGCGGTATAGGAAAGGGACAGTTTTATGCGACGGAGGGCGCTGTTATTACTTCCAACACTGCGCAAGACGAAGCTGACGACTTCTATTCTGCGGCTGGTTCAGGAAAGGAAATGCATTTGCCGACGAGGCTGCGTGACGGCAATCCTGTGAAATGGTATCGCGATGAAATGGGGACGCGGCCTCAGAATGAAATACCGAATGTAAATGAATGGATGAATGAAAAAATAAAATATATTTATTTGCATAGTGAAACAGGAAGCTGGGAAGATAAAGCAGCGCTGTATATTACCGGGAATAAGGCAATAAAGGCACCTGGGGGAAGCGTTTTTGACGGTGGTGGCGAAGGCGGCGGAATCGCGTGCAACGGCACCCTGATCATGGGCGAGGACAAAGACCAGCAGCTTAAAGTAACGAAGGTGTGGGATAACTCCAGTGATGAGACTGTGCAGATTCCTGAGTCATTAACGGTATCTTTGTTCCGAATTGACAAAGGTGCGAACAGCGAGCCCCAAGAAGTCGATAAGGCGGTTCTTAACGAACAGAATAGCTGGACCTACACGTTTGAGGATCTATCCGCAGAATATGACTGGACAGTAAAAGAAGAGAGTCTGCCGGAAGGTTGGAAACAGCAGGAAAAGGGCGAAAAATATATATATGACATTGACGGTACTCTTCGCACGATTGAGATCACGCTTACGAACGTGATCGCGGAACCGGAGCCTGAGACCGTTTCCGTCACGGTAAACAAGGGATGGTCCGATGCCGGTTATGAAGCGAACCGGCCGGCCAGTGTGACGGTGCAGCTGATGAGAGACGGCGAGCCCTATGGCACGTCGGTAACGCTTTCACAGGCCGAGGGCTGGACTTATAGCTGGACAGGGCTGGAGAAGGGGCCGGAATGGACTGTCGAAGAGTCGGAAGTGCCGGCAGGATATACGTCCTCTTCTGAGAGCAGCGTGGATCAGGCAAGCGGTGATGTGACGGTGACCATCACCAACACCTACACTCCGCCGACCACGCCTCCGGGCAATCCGCCGGATAATCCTCCGTATAACCCGCCGACCACGCCTGACAGACCTGGTACGGAGATTCCGGATGAGCCGGTCCCGCTTTCGGATATGCCGAATGAGATGGTCATGATCGAGGATGAGGAGGTGCCGCTGGCCTTTATGGCTCCGATGACCGGTGATGAGAAGCCGGTCGGCGCTGCCGCGCTGTTCAGCCTGCTGGCCTTGGGTATGATGGGAGTCATGGGGATCCTTGGCTTCCGAAAGGATGAAGAAGCGTAATTAAAATGAGATTTCCCTGACAGACAGGGAGAGGGCCGCCCGCCCGGCATGCAGGACCGCCGGACAGACGGCCCTCATTTTTCCTTGCATCCGCCCCGGATGTCTGATATAATGAAGGAAATCATTTAAAAAGGACATGACTGCCATATGAGATTTTTTCAGAAAATGGAACGCAGGTTCGGCAGGTACGCGATCCGGAACCTGATGTATTATATTATGCTTCTGTACGCGGCCGGTCTGGTGCTTCAGATCGTGATGCCGCAGTTCTACTGGAACTGGCTGTGCCTGAACGCCGGGGCTATCGTCCACGGGCAGATATGGCGCATCGTCACGTTCCTGATCTATCCTCCGGTGTCCATGTCGCCTCTGGGCGCGGCGCCTGCCAGTATGCTGTCGGATCTGCTTTTTAACGGCATCGCGCTGTCTTTGTATTACTCGCTGGGCACGACGCTTGAGCGGACCTGGGGGGCGTTCAAATTCAATGTGTACTTTTTCATGGGCGTCCTGGGGCATGTGCTGGCGGCGGTGATCGCCTATCTGTTCTTTGGCCAGATGCTCCTGCTGACCACGACATACCTGAATCTGTCGCTGTTTTTCGCGTTTGCGGCCATGTATCCGGATCTGCAGTTCCTGCTGTTCATGGTGATCCCGGTGAAGGCCAAGGTGCTGGCGGTTTTCGACGGCATTTTCTTCCTGTACGCTTTTATCGTCGGGAACGCGGCGACGCGGTGCGCGATCGTACTGTCGCTGCTCAATTTCCTGATCTTCTTCCTGATGACCAGGAATCTGAGCCGCTATTCGCCGAAGGAGATCAAGCGCAAGAGAGAGTTCCGGACCCAGACGAAGATCATTCCCCAGAACGGCACGAGGCACCGCTGCGCGGTCTGCGGCCGGACGGAGAAGGACGGCGAGAATCTGGAGTTCCGTTATTGTTCCAAATGTGCCGGCGGCCTGGAATACTGCCAGGACCATCTGTATACGCATCAGCATGTGACCGGTGAGCCGCAGGGGCCGGTGCAGTGAAACGGAAGCCGGTGCCCGCGCGGAGGCAGCGGGCGCGGGGGCGTGAGAAGATACGGGGGATATACGAAAGATACGGCCTGGAGCTGTACAATAAATATATGCAGGAGGGGACAGGATGAAGAAAACAAAGATTATCTGCACCATGGGACCGGCGTCGGACGACCGGAACGTCATGACGGATCTGGTGCGCTACGGCATGGACATCGCGCGGTTCAATTTTTCCCATGGAACCCATGAGGAGCAGAAGGCGCGGCTGGACCAGCTGAAGAGCATCCGCAGCGAGCTGGATGTGCCGGTAGCGGCGCTTCTGGACACGAAGGGGCCGGAGATCCGCACGGGCCGTGTGAAGGGCGGCGGGAAGATCCCGCTGATGGCCGGTCAGTTCTACACGCTGACGACCCGCGAGGTGGAGTGCGACGACAAGATCTGCCACATCAATTACTCCGGACTGGCGGAGGACGTGAAGCCGGGAGACCGGATCCTGATCGACGACGGCCTGATCGAGCTGAAGATCCAGAAGATCGAGGGAGAGGATATCAACTGCCTGGTGGTCAACGGGGGCGAGCTGGGCAGCCAGAAGGGCGTGAACGTGCCGGGCGTGAAGGTGAAGCTTCCGGCGCTTACGGATAAAGACAAAGAAGATATCGTATTCGGCATCGAGCAGGGCTTTGATTTCATCGCGGCGTCATTTGTCCGGTCCGCGGAGGCGGTTCTGGAGATCAAGAAGATCCTGAAGGCCCATGACTCGAAGATCATGGTCATCTCCAAGATCGAGAACGCCGAGGGGATCGAGAACCTGGATGAGATCATCGCCGCCAGCGACGGCATCATGGTAGCCCGCGGCGACATGGGCGTGGAGATCCCGGCCCAGAAGGTGCCGTTCATCCAGAAGACGATCATTGAGAAATGCAACGCGGCCTGCAAGCCGGTCATCACGGCGACCCAGATGTTGGATTCCATGATCCGCAACCCGCGTCCCACCAGGGCCGAGGTGACGGACGTGTCCGAAGCGGTGGAGGAGGGCACTGATGTGGTCATGCTCTCCGGCGAGACGGCGGCCGGCAAATACCCGGTAGAGGCCCTTAAGATGATGGTGGAGATCTGCGTGGAGGCGGAGTCCCATCTGGACTATTCCGCGTACCGCCGCCGCCAGGTGACGGATCAGAACCGGACCATTTCCAACGCGGTCTGCTTCTCCTCGGTGTCCACGGCCCACGACCTGGACGCGAAGGCCATCGTGGCTCCCAGCATCAGCGGATTCACCGCCCGCCTTCTGTCCAAATGGCGCTCCGACGTGCAGATCATCGGCATGTCCCCGGCAGCCATTGCGGTGCGGCAGATGCAGATCTACTGGGGCGTCCGCCCGTTCCTCGCCATGCGCGCCAACTCCACCGACGCCCTGATCGAGTCGTCGATCGAGTATCTGAAGGAGAAAGGGATCTTCGAATCCGGCGACATCGCGGTCATCACCGCCGGCCTGGTCAACTACGACCGCAAAGACCTGCCGGCGATGCACACGAATATGATGAGGATCGTAAACGTGGCCTAGCCATGAGCCGTGCGCGGTAAAGCAGTACGGACCGGGCGTGAGCTCGCTCACAAGCCCGGTCCGGGCTGCTTTGCCGCATAGGGCGAAGCCCTCCATGAATAATCCGGCGCCCATTAATGTCACCCTGAGGATCATTGTCCGCAGCGCCGGATTATGAATGGCAGCACGGCGGCCTCGAAAGCCGCGCTTCCCTCCCAAGCGTCCCTGCGGCGGCCCCGCAGGCAGCCCCCCGCAAGCGTCCCTGCGGCGAAGCCCGCAGGCAGCCCGTCTTATATACCAATAAATTCAGAAACAACTGGACAAAGAGGTCCGTGTGGGTTACAATGCTAAGTTGTATCCCACGCGGACTCATTTTCGTTTATATGCGGCCGCGGCCGTTCTGCATGGACAGCGCCGTCCCGCGCCGCCGTCCTGTGCCGCCGCCCGCGATAACGAATGATATTTAAGATATACTTATGCAATGAAAGGAAGTCGTTCTACTATGGAAAAGAAACCCTTCGTAACCTTAGATAAGCTGGAAGAGATCGCCGCAAAGTTCCCCACCCCGTTCCATCTCTACGACGAGCGCGGCATCCGAGAAAACGCGGAGCGCATGCGGGCCGCGTTTGCCTGGAATCCGGGCTTCCGCGAGTATTTCGCGGTAAAAGCCACTCCGAATCCGTTTATCCTGAAGATCCTGCGGGAGCATGGCTGCGGCACCGACTGTTCGTCGATGACGGAGCTGATGATGTCGGACGCCTGCGGCTTCGCCGGCCATGAGATCATGTTCTCTTCCAACGAGACGCCGCCCGCGGAGTTTAAATTTGCCGCGGACCTGGGCGCGATCATCAACCTGGACGACATCACCCATATCCAATGTCTGGAAGACACTCTGGGCTATATCCCGGAGACCATCAGCTGCCGCTACAATCCCGGCGGGATGTTCGTCATGAGCAACGGCATCATGGACAACCCCGGCGACGCCAAGTACGGCATGACCACGGAACAGATCTTTGAGGCGTTCCGTATCCTGAAGTCCAAAGGCGCGAAGCGGTTCGGCATCCACGCGTTTCTGGCCAGCAATACCGTGACCAACGAATATTACCCGAAGCTGGCGAAGATCCTTTTCGAACTGGCTGTGAAGCTCCAGCGGGAGACCGGCGCGAAGGTGGCGTTCATCAATCTCTCAGGCGGCGTCGGCGTAGCCTATCGGCCGGATCAGGAGCCCAACGATATCATGGAGATCGGGGAAGGCGTGCGGAAGGTCTACGAGGAGGTGCTGGTGCCCGCGGGGATGGGCGACGTGGCCATTTACACGGAGCTGGGACGTTTCATGCTGGCGCCTTACGGCTGCCTGGTGACCCGGGCCATCCACGAGAAGCACACATACAAAGAATATATCGGCGTGGACGCCTGCGCTGTGAACCTGATGCGCCCGGCCATGTACGGCGCCTACCATCATATCACGGTCATGGGCAAGGAGAACGCGCCCTGCGACCACAAGTACGACGTAGTCGGCTCTCTCTGCGAGAACAATGACAAATTCGCCATCGACCGGATGCTGCCGGCCATCGATATGGGGGATCTGCTGGTGATCCACGACACCGGCGCCCACGGCTTCTCGATGGGTTATAATTATAACGGAAAGCTGCGGTCGTCGGAGATTCTGCTGCGGGAGGACGGTTCCTTTGAAATGATCCGGCGCGCGGAGACGCCCGCGGACTATTTCCGGACCTTCGATTTCTGCGACGTGATGGACAAATACCTTTAATGGACAAATACTTTAATGCGGCAAAAAACCTGTCGGGGACGACAGGTTTTCTTCTTATGCCAGGTTAGGATGTCAAAGGATAAAGGAGTGTGATTGAAGTAAGGTTTCTCGCTTTTTCTTTACGGCATTTAGTATAACATAAGGATCTGGAAAAAGATTGTAGATTGTTTGAAAAGATTATGAAGAAATTCTTAATATCGGTATTTCGGCCCGGACGGTCTTCCGCCGTTTTGATAAGCCGGCAGTTAAACCTTTTTCCCGCGAGGTGAATACTATAATACTGACCGGACTTTTGTAAGGATGGAGGGCTTTGAATCAGGCGAGGCAGATCATACATTGTATAGAGCCTGGTTATTCGGGACTCACGGGCCGCGGCGTCGGAGTGGCCGTTCTGGATACGGGCATCTATCCGCATGAGGATTTCGGACAGCGGATCACGGGTTTTTTTGACGTTCTGCACAGGCGGAGGGAGCCGTACGACGACAATGGCCACGGCACCCATATCTCCGCGATCATCGGCGGCAGCGGCGCTGCGTCGGGGGGCCGCTATCAGGGGATCGCCCCGGGCTGCAGCCTCATTTCCGTAAAGGTACTGGATGCGAAGGGAGGGGGCTTTGCTTCCGACGTGCTGATGGGGCTTCGGTGGATCCGGGAATACAGGGAGACGCTGGGGATCCGTATCGTCAATATCTCGGTGGGATCCTATTCCCGCAAGAACATGAGTGAAAATTCAGCTTTGGTCCGGGGCGTGGACGCGGCCTGGGACGACGGCCTGGTGGTCGTGGTGGCCGCGGGCAACAACGGCCCGGGCTATATGACCGTGACGACTCCGGGCATCAGCCGGAAGGTGATCACCGTGGGGTGCTCCGACGATCACAAGGAAGTCAGCGTCATGGGAAACCGCATGGTGGATTATTCCGGGCGGGGGCCGACAGGGGCGTGCGTCTGTAAGCCGGAGATCGTGGCGCCGGGGGCCGGTATCGTCAGCTGCAGCAATGAGCCGGGGCGCTACGCGGTCAAAAGCGGGACTTCCATGTCCACGCCGGTGGTTGCGGGGGCGATCGCGCTTCTTCTGGAGAAATATCCGGGTATGAGCAACCGGGATGTGAAGCTGAGGCTGCGGGAGAGGGCTGTGGATATGGGCCTTCCGAGGAACCAGCAGGGCTGGGGGCTTCTGGATGTGGAGAAGCTTCTTGCGGATTAGGGACCGCAAAAATGCTCTTGCTGGCGGATTAGGGAGCCGCAAAAATGCTCTTGCGGATTCGGGAAATGTGTGGTATTTTTTATTCGTAGGATCTCTCCTATGTTACTGCAGCGATTACGGCTGCGTCGAGTTTTCTGAGGATGCCATGGACAGCCAGGCAAAGCGGCGTTCCGCCGCGGTACCCCAGTAAAGGAAAACCTTAAGAAATACTGAGCTTTGCGTATTAGCCGGGCAGAATGCAGCGGAGTGTTTTATCGGAGAAGACTAATCGGACCGCTGCGCCGGCCCTGACGCGGGAGAAAGGAGGACGCGGGAGGCCATGCCGCCGGGGCCGCAGGGATGGTTGGACAGGCCCTGCGAAAGACGGTAAAAAGCGGAAAAAACAGTTGACATTTTTTCCGGAATATATTATGATAGAAAAAGAACATATGTTCGGACGGAGGATAATATGAACAGAGATGACAAGATGAAGGCCCTGGATGCGGCCCTGACACAGATTGAGAAAGCGTACGGCAAGGGCTCCGTGATGAAGCTGGGTGATTCCGGAGCGAATATGAACATAGAGACGGTTCCCACCGGATCCCTGAGTCTGGACCTGGCCCTGGGGCTGGGAGGGATCCCGAAAGGCCGTATTATCGAGGTATACGGACCGGAGTCCAGCGGCAAGACGACCGTCGCGCTCCATATGGTGGCGGAGATTCAGAAGCGCGGAGGCATCGCCGGATTTATTGACGCGGAACACGCGCTGGATCCGGTTTATGCGCGCAATATCGGCGTGGATGTGGACAACCTCTATATCTCTCAGCCGGATAACGGCGAGCAGGCGCTGGAGATCACGGAGACCATGGTCCGCTCCGGCGCGGTGGATATCATTATCGTGGACTCTGTAGCCGCGCTTGTGCCGAAGGCGGAGATCGACGGCGAGATGGGAGAGTCCCATGTCGGACTGCAGGCGCGTCTGATGTCCCAGGCGCTCCGGAAGCTGACCGGCGTGGTCAGCAAGACCAACTGCAGCGTGATCTTTATCAACCAGATCCGCGAGAAGATCGGCGTGATGTTCGGCAATCCCGAGACGACGACCGGCGGACGCGCGCTGAAGTTCTACGCGTCTGTCCGTATGGAGGTCCGCAGGACGGAGAGCCTGAAGCAGGGCGGCGAGGTGGTCGGCAACCACGTCCGTGTCAAGGTCGTGAAGAACAAGATCGCGCCGCCGTTTAAGGAGGCGGAATTCGATATCATGTTCGGCAGGGGTATTTCCACCGAGGGAGACATTCTGGATCTTGCCGCGAAGGTGAACATCATAGAGAAGAGCGGCGCGTGGTATGCGTATCAGGGCGCCCGCATCGGGCAGGGCAGGGAGAACGCGAAGGCCTATCTTCAGGAGAATCCGGCTGTCTGCCTCGAGATCGAGAACAAGGTGAGGGAGTTCTACGGCCTGAAGCCCAATGACATGGCGGAGACGGAAAGCGCGGAGCAGTGAATAGCAGGTTCCGGCAGCAGATCCGCGGAAAATTAAGACCAGGGTTTAATAGGAGGATGGGACGTGCAGGTGACTGAGATCGTCCCTCTGGATAAGCGAAGGTGCAAAGTCCGTACAGATGCGGGCTTTGCCTTTGCTTTATATCAGGGGGAGATACACAGATATGGAATTGAGGCCGGAGGGGAGCTGCCGGAGGAGACATACCGGGAGATCCTGGAGACGGTGCTGTGCGGCAGGGCCAGGGAGAGGGCGCTTTATCTTCTGAAAGCCCACGACCGGACGGAGCAGGAGATCAGAAGAAAGCTGCGGGACGGTTTCTATCCGGAAGAAGCCGTTGAGGCGGCTGTCGCGTTCCTTAAAGAGTACGGTTATGTGAACGACGAAGAATATGGCCGGAGATATGTGGAGCTTTACGGCCGCAGCCGCAGCAGGAGAAGGCTCCGGGAGGATCTGGCGCGCAAAGGCCTTGCCGGAGAGCAGATCGAGATGTTTCTGGAGGAAGGCGGGATATCGGAGACGGAGCAGATCCGCGCGTTTCTTGCCGGGAAGGGATACAATGCCGGCCAATGTGATTTTAAGCAGAAACGGAGACTCTGGGCGGCGCTTCTGCGGAAAGGTTATTCCTGCGAAGCGGTCAGACGCGCGATGGGGGAGGACGGCAGGTTTGAGGAGACGACAGTCTGAGGATCGCGGAGGGAGCTGTCTGCCTGGCCGGAATAATGGGGGATGGGTCAAGCAGGAATCACAAAGATACACCGAACTGCCGCCGAAACTTCTTGACAGAGTGCACAAAACAGTATAAAATTAGAGTGTTGTATTATCGTACAATGAAAATTTAATAAGGAGGTGCTCCTGTGTCGCATATAATACCTGTATTGCTTACAATCATTATTGTAGCGCCTGTTACCTGGGTATTGGCGGTCGCACACCGAAAGAGGACATATGAAAGCAAAATCGGCAGTGCGGAAGAAAAGTCAAGAGAAATCATAGATGAAGCATTAAAGACCGCAGAGA
>CANQGA010000035.1 GCA_947600145.1 uncultured Lachnospiraceae bacterium
GGGATCCAGATGTCCCAGGCGCTGGCGGACACCCTGTCGGGGCTGATCGCGGCGCCGATGATCTATGACTTTTTCAGAAAGCTGTAGAAGCGCACCCAAAATAATTGACCTATTCCGCTACTCCCGGCTGACCTCCCGGATCCATTTGCCGCTTAATAACCGGGACACGCACCAGACGGACTTGATCACGAAATCCACCCGCAGGCACAGCATCGTCAGCCAGGCCGGTCCGTGCAGCACCAGTCCCACGAGAGCGCCAAGCGGGATCGACGCGAGCCACAGAAAGAGGATATCCGCTTTCATCAGGAACTTCGTATCGCCGCCGCCCCGCAGCACGCCCTTGGTCATGACCGACTGGACCGCCTGGAAAAATACGATCACAATGTAGGCGGTCATCAGCTGCCGGGTGACGGTGATCGTTTCCGCCTCCAGAGAATACATGGCGATGGTCATTGGTCCGAAAATGGCGACCAGCACCGCGTTGATGCCGCCGAAGATCATGCTCAGCATATAGAACGTGACTCCCTGCTCCATGGCCTTCTCCCTCTCGCCGCGGCCGATGGTCATTCCGGTAATGATGCTGGACGCGTTGGACACGCCGGAGATCACCACGCTGAACAGGCGCTGCACCACCATGCAGATGGCGTTGCCGGCCACCGCCGCCGCGCCCATATGGCCCAGCACGATGGCCACCGCGCTGTCGCCCAGCGCCAGCAGGCCGTCGCTTACCAGCACCGGCGCGCCGAGCCGGAAGTAATTCTTATAGAACAGCCCGGACGGCGACTTAAGCAGATGCCGCACCCGCAGCCCCAGCCGCCTGTCGATTGCAAGAATATAAATAAATGTCGTCAGAAATTCCGCCGAGCGGGCCAGCAGCGTCCCAAGGGCCGCGCCGGCGATCTCCATGCGGGGGGCGCCGAATTTGCCGAAGATGAAAACATAATTGCCGCCGATATTGACCACGAAGGAAATGATCGACACCACAAGCCCCAGATTAGCCTGTCCCACGGACCGCATCAGCTGGGCCGACACCAGGCTGGTGCCGTGGATCAGGAAGATAAACGCGGTGATCCGCAGATAGCGGACGCCCTGCGCGATCACATCTGTCTCCGACGTATAGATCGCCATGATCTGCGCCGGGAAGAACCAGGTGAGCAGCGCGAACACCAGCGAAAGCCATGTGGACAGGCGGATCGCCATGTTGAAGGTCTCCCGCACCTTCTCCTTGTCCCCCGCGCCCCAGTACTGGGCCGCAAGGACGCTGGAACCGCCGATGATCCCCATACAGAGGATCGTGAACAGATTGTAATACTGATTGGCAAGACTGGACGCCGACAGCTGCACCTCGCCGAAGGAGCCCAGCATCATGGTGTCCAGCATATTGACGCCCATATTGATGGCCTGCTGCAGCGCCACCGGCAGCATGATCGCCAGGACGGAGCGGTAGAAGGATTTTTCTTTTACAAATGTAATTTTCACGGGGGATTCCTCTCTCTGTATGGGTTTCTGTCTCACTGTGGTTCTATTAGATTCTTTAATTCTTATCTTCAATTCTTAAGCGCAGTGATCGGCACCACGAACACGCCGTCCGGCCGCCGGTAGGCGGCCTTAGACAGACCGCAGATCACGCACAGCACATCCGGCGGATGGCCTTTGGGATCTTCAATAAATTCTTTCTGAAGCTTCAAAAGCCCCTTCGCGGCGCCGTCGATCTGGTTGGCGCCCAGCTTGATCTCAAAGGCGCACCACCGCCCGTCGGTCAGTTCGATCACCGCGTCGATCTCCCTTCCCTGATAATCCTGATAGTGGTAGAGCCCGCCTCCGAAAGACTCCGCGTAGATCTTCAGATCCCGCTCGCACAGCGCCTCAAAGAGAAATCCCAGTGTATTCAGATCTCCCAGAAGCCCCTCCGGGGTCGCTTTAAGCAGCGCGCAGGCCAAAGACGGATCCGCGAAATGACGCTTCACCGCCTGCTTTACACGCACCGACGAACGGACGCCTGTGGAGAAGGGTAACTGATTATCCGTAATAAACAGTCTCTCGAAAATATCCAGATACTCCTTCACGGTCTCCACGTCAATGTCCTCGTCGTCGATCTCGCTGATATCGCTGCGCAGTTTCCGGTTAGTGGCCGTCGTACTCTCATTGCGCGCCAGGGAACGGAGCAGCAGACGCATCTTCATAGTATTGCGCTTCACGCCGTCCATCCGGTACACATCATCGTCTATGACCGCGTTCAGATATTCCTCCGGCAGAAGCGCCGCCCGCTCCGCCGGCAGGCCAAGGCTTCCCGGCCATCCGCCCCGGATGATCAGGCGGATCAGTTCCCTCAGATCAGTCTCCCCGGTCATGACCGGCGGCAGTTCGCCGCGGCACAGCGCCATGAGGGACACCTGGCCGGTGGAATCCCCGGATTCATACAGGGACATGGGCCGCAGCCGCAGCCTGGCGATCCGTCCGGCCCCGCTGTGAAGGATCCCCTTATGATTGGGCGTGGCGGAACCGGTCAGAATGAACCGTCCCTTCTCCGCCGACTGGTCCACCCGATACCGAACCGCGTCCCAGATCGGCGGAACCTCCTGCCATTCATCGATCAAGCGGGGCGTCTCGCCGTCCAGCACCAGATCCGGCGACATCTCCGCCAGCTGCCGGTTCTGAAAATTTCCGGCCGGGTCGCCGATGAAGATCTCACTACGGCTGTGATGAGCGGACGTCCACGTCTTTCCGCACCATTTGGGTCCTTCCACGCAGACTGCGCCGAAGGTCGATAAATATTCATCCAGTTTTGAGTCAATAATACGTGGTATATAATCTTCTTTTTTCATATCAGAGTTCTCCTCTGACCTTATTATATGCCAACCCGACAGATTTTACAAGTCTAATCCGATAGATTTTGCAAATTTAATCCGATAGATTTATCAAATTCGACCCGATAGATTTCTAAAATTTATCCCGATATATTTCTCATTTTAAACCCGATGGATTTTTCATAAAACGATTTGACAGTCAGGACCGTTGTCCTTTACAATAGATCAGGGAGGGATCTGACCATGAAAATAACCCGAATGCTCATCATAAACTTTCTGATAGCAGCCGCATTATGCCTCAGCGCCTGCGGGGACACTGGCAATGCCCAAATCGCTTCCGCCGGCAGCGAACCGGCAGATACGGCTCAGTCCGTCAGCGGACTGGCAGATACGGCTCAGTCCGTCAGCGAACCGGCAGATACAGCTCAGTCCGTCAGCGCCGGACAACCGGCCGCGAACAGCGGCAGCCGTATCAAAATGGACGTGCCGTCCGGTTCCCGGCCGGGCAGCCGGCTGGAGGATTTCACATTTACAGGCTTTGACGGCGAGAGCCGCAGCCTCTATGAGACGCTGCAGGAGAAAGACATGGTCCTGATCAATATCTGGGCCACCTGGTGCGGCCCCTGCCGCATGGAATTCCCCTACATGGAGGAGGCATACGAAGAATACAAAGACCGGATCGAGATCTTTGCCCTCTCCTGCGAGCCGGGCGATACTGATGAGACGCTGGAAGCGTTCGCCGGGGAGCTGGGGCTGACGTTTCCGATGGGCCGGGACACGGCCGGCCTGAGCAATACCTTCCGGGTAAACGCCATCCCGACTTCCATCGTCATCGACCGTTTCGGAACCATCTGCTTCATCGAAGCCGGTTCCCAGACATCCGCGGACAATTTCCGCCGGCTGTTCAGCGCCTTTCTGGGCGATGACTATACGGAATCCGCCCTCCTGACCGAGATCCCGCCGGAACCGGCCGCGGACGCGCAGTCCAAAGGCGGCATCCGCGTCTACACGCTGTCCTTCAAGGATCAGAACGACGACCCGGTAAAGGAGGTCACCGTCAATGTCTGCGACGACGCTTCCTGCACGCCCATGACCTCCAACTCGCGGGGCATCGTGCGGTTCATACAGCCCGGCTTCGCCTATCATATCCAGGTGGTCGGCGTTCCGGCCGGATACAGCTATGACGGCGGCTCGGAAGTGTACCTGGACGCGGACGGCGGGATCACAAAATTCCTCATTACAAAGCAGTAACCGCACCGCGGTCTATTCGCCGCAGGCCGGAAGCTCAAATTCCCCGACAAAGATCATGTTCTTGTCCCAGCGCTCTTCGATGGTCTTTTGGATATACTCCGCCGAAGGGGTCACGGTCACCGCCGAGCCGGCTCCGTCGGCCGTCGTGACATGAATATCCTGAAAAATATCCAGCATCTCGTCGTTTACCATGGCGTAAACGGGTCCGTTGGCCGTATTCTGCTCAACATGGACCGTGTTGGTCTCTTTGTCATAGCTTACGACGACCACGCCTTCCGTCACGCTCCTGGGCGCCCTGAGCCAGTAGAATGTCTCAAGGCTGCTCTCTTCCGTTCGGACCGACAGGTCCCAGACGATCCGCTCGGGGATCGGGTCCCTCGTATACGTGTTCACGAAATCGATCGCGTTCGTATTCGTCGTCTCCGTCTCCGATGTGCCGTCCTCAAGCCACTGTTTCAGATCGCTTATGATCGTCTGTTCCTCCCGATTATAATCGTTGTCCACGACCGCGTGTTCTTTGCCCTGATGGAGAAATGTGCGGTGCAGATATCCCTCCGGCTGTCCGTCCCTGCCGTAGCGGACCGCCAGGTCATTCAGCACGCCGTCATATTTCGCCGTCTCAAGGTTCCTGTCGTAGTCCGTATCATTTTCACCGCACTGCAGGGCGATGGGCGTATTGTAAAGGTTCGCCAGGTTCACGCCGTTGGGATGACCGGCGGACATATCGACCGCCGCGAACCGGTCCGCCATGCGGGGCGTGATCTGATAGACGCCGTCGCCGCCGGCAGAATATCCGAGCAGGTAGACCCTGTTCGTATCGATATTATAATGGATCGCCAGATTCGCCAGAAGCCGCTCATAGAGCGGATAGCTTTCCGGGTTGAAATGGGTATTCCACGTATCGCGGACTCCCCTCGGCGCTATGTAAATGCCGCTCGTCACGCTGTAGCGGTAGTACCGCCGCATCTGGTTCCACTGATTGTCGTTAAGCTCCTTCGGCGCTCCGCCGCCGCCGTGAAGCGTGATGTAGACCGGATAGCCTTCGCTTCCCGCCTCCCCGATCGTCTCGATCGCGTATTTCATCCTGGCTTCGCCGAACGTCATGGACTGATGCTCGATCTCGGAGGCACGCTCCTCGTTAAGCGCCTCCGCCGTCCGCATCTTCTCGAAGATCTCCTCCCGCGCCGCTTTGAGCGCCTCATTGCTGTCAAGGGAAATCCCGCTGAAATCGAGCTCCGCGGGTTCCGCGGCCGGCTCTTCTCCGTTCTGTCCCGACTCCGCGGCAGGCTCCTCTCCGTTCTGTTCCGCTTCCGCGGCCGATTCCTGACCATTCTGCCCGCCTGCCGGCTCCGATCCCGGCAGACTGTCCTGGGCGGCCTGTTCCGACACGGAATTCGCAGGCGAAGTACCCTGTCCGCCGGCAGGCTGGCCGGAACCCGCGGATGAACAGGATGACAACGCCATGGCAAGTATAAGAATTCCGGGGATCAAAATCCTTTTCATTTCCAATCCATCCTCCCTCTATGCTCAGATTCCTACATTTCCGCTGCTGACCCCGGCCTGCTTCCCCTCAAGGGGCAGCCAGTCCAGCGCCCGCAGGATATATCTGTCCCAGAAATCCCACTCGTGGGCTCCCGGGCCGGTCTCAAAGGTGAAGCTGACTCCATGAGACTTTAAGCAATCCGCAATCGCCTGATTCTTCGCAAGAAGCGAGTCCTCCGTCCCGCAGGCCATATAGATGGCCGGAAATTCAACGCCCGCGTCCGCCATCTGCTCGATCAGGAAGCGGGGATTGCGGTCGCTTTCCAGGGCCGCTTCCAGATCCGGTCCGAAGCAGCTGTGCTTGTATTCCTCCGATTCCGAAATAAATCCGGGCTTTTCCGCCTTGACCAGCAGGCTCTCGTCTGTGATAAACGCGCCTGACAGGGCGGCGATGGCTCCGAACGTATCATGGTATTTCAGGCCGTTGCGCATGGCGCCGAAATACATCTTGTCCGTCGGCAGGATCACACAGATGGATACCGTGCGTCCCAGCGTCTCCGCCATAAAATTTACATGAAATACTGCCATCTTCTTGTCCTCCTCTTATTTTTATTTTTCACGCCGCGCCGTGTCTTCCGGCGGCCTGTAAAACCTGTATGATCCTAGTGCGCCATTACCGGGCCAACGGTCATTTCCGCCGGTCCGCAGTCATCTCTGCCGCTCCTGCAGTCATTTCCGCCGGTCCGCAGTCATCTCTGCCGCTCCTGCGGTCATCTCTGCCGCTCCGCGGACGTCCGCCCGGGAAGCAGAAAATACCGCACATAAAGCCCCGTCGCCAGCGCCGCGCTCACAAGATCCGCCGCCGCCTGGGCCGCCACCACGCCCATGTACCCGGCCAGCGCCACAGCCGCGGCCAGCACGATCAGGAAGATCACGCCCTGACGGCTGACGGACAGCAGGAAGGCGGGAAGCATTTTCCCGGTAGCCTGGAACAGGCAGGACAGCAGAAGCACCACGGCGGCGAACACATTGCCGGCCGCCTGCCAGCGCAGCATCACCGTACCGTCGGCCACAATACTCTCCACATCGATGAATCCGCGCATCATGGCCGGGGCCGCCGCAAAGAGCGCGGCGCTGATCACCGCGGCCAGACCGCACAGGAACAGCAGGCAGAACCGGATCAGCTCCGCAAGCCGTTTCCGGTCCCGCGCGCCGTACAGATAGCCGAACAACGGAACGCCGCCGAACGCCAGACCCACCAGCACCAGCTGGGCGATCATATTGATCTTCAGCACGATACCCATGGCCGCGATCTTGTCGCTTCCGTACGGCAGAAGAAAATGATTTACGACGACCAGGCTGACGCTCTGGGTCAGGTTCGTGATCGCGGCCGCCGTGCCAACGCCCAGGATCTGCTTAAACTCCGCGCCGGCCACATGGCTGTCCCGCGGTGTCACTGACAGAAACCGGCTGCGTCGTTTCAGCATGATCAGCAGAAACACATCGCTGAATATATAACCGATCACCGTGGCGACGGCCGCGCCTCTCGCGCCCCAGCCGAGCGCCGTGATCAGGATCGGATCCAGAATAATATTCAGCACCGCGCCGCCGGCGGTTCCCACCATCGAGGTGGTCGCCATCCCCTCGCAGCGCAGCAGATTCGAATGGATAAAACTCAGAATGATGATCGGGGCCCCGGCCGCCAGCACCGTGAAATACTCCGCCGCGTAGGGCAGCGTATCCGCGTCCGCGCCGATCAGCCGCAGAAACGGCCCCCGAAACGCAAGAAGCGGCACCGCCAGCACCACGCCGGTCAGGATCGCCACATAGAAACAGAACGCGCTGACCCGCCGCATGCCGTCCGCGTCCTCGCTCCCCAGCATCCGGGAGATCAGCGAGCTTCCGCCCTGGCCGTAGATATTGCCGAACGCCATCAGCGCCGTGAACACCGGGCTGCACAGCGAAACGCCGGCTACCAGCGCCGTATTGCCGGTCTGCGCGATAAAAAACGTGTCCGCCAGATTGTAGATCAGCGTTACGATCATCCCTGTCATCACCGGCAGCGCCATCTTAAAATAGGTACGCGGCAGATGATCCAGATCAAAAACAGGCTGTCCCATAAGTAAAGTCCTCCTCTAAAACTGCACTGACCAAAAGCTATTCTATCACGAAAGCGCGGAAACCGCCAATATCATTTCATACGATATCTCCTTTTCATCCGTTAAAATTTTTGCTCCCGGCCCGCCAAAGTAACGATTGTAATACTTCCGCACTTAGAGTATACTATCCATATCAGCAGCAGACAGCGCAAAAAGCCGCAGGCTTCGGCCCCGCGACGCCGCGACGCCTCGCGGGCTTCTGCGGCACTTGCCGCGCGCTGCACGAAAGGAGACGATACCCTCATATGCAAGCAATCAAACTCAGAGACGATTTTTACTGGACAGGCATTATCGACGACAAGCTGCGCGTCTTCGACATCATCATGTACACCGAGTTCGGCACCACTTACAACTCCTATGTGCTGAAGGCCGACGGCAAGACGATCCTGTTCGAGACCGCCAAAGCTAAATTCTTCGACGAATACTTAAGCAAACTACGGGAAGTCATCGATGTGACACGGATCGATTATCTGGTCGTCGACCATACGGAGCCGGACCACGCCGGCAGCGTGGAGAAGCTCCTGGATTACAGCCCCCAGATGAAGATCATCGCCACAGCCACCGCCATCGGCTTCCTAAAGGAGATCGTAAACCGCGATTTCGTAAGTCTGGCCGTCAAGGACAACCAGACCATGACTATCGGAAATAAGACGCTGAGATTCCTGGTCGTGCCCAACCTTCACTGGCCGGACACCATGTACACCTTCATCGAGGAGGAGCAGATCCTGGTGACCTGCGATTCCTTCGGTTCCCACTACTGTCTGCCGGAGGTGGTCTCCACCGCGATCAAAAATGAGGCCGATTACCAGAGCGCCCTCCGCTATTACTACGACTGCATCATCGGTCCCTTCAAGCCGTTCATGCTCAAGGCATTAAACCGCGTCGAGCCCATGGACATCACGATGATCGCCGCCGGCCACGGACCGGTTCTGGTTGGCGACCGCATTGCCCAGGTCATGAAGACCTACCGGGAATGGTCCACCGTCGTGAATCCGAATACAAAGAAGACCGTCGTGATCCCCTACGTCAGCGCCTACGGCTACACCGGCATGCTGGCGGAGAAAATCGCCGAGGGCGTCCGGGACAGCGGCGATGTGGACGTGCGCGTCTACGACATGGTGACCGCCGACAAGGCGAAGGTAAATGAAGAAATGCTGTTCGCCGACGGCCTGCTGTTCGGCACGCCCACGATCGTAGGCGACGCCCTGCAGCCCATCTGGGATCTGGTGATCTCCATGTTCCCCGGAACCCACGGCGGCAAATACGCCAGCGCGTTCGGCAGCTACGGGTGGAGCGGCGAGGGCGTGCCCAATATCATCGACCGTCTGAAACAGCTGAAAATGAAGGTTACCGACGGCCTTAAGATCCGCTTTAAACCCAGCGAGGCCGACCTGGTAACGGCCTATGAATTCGGCTATCAGTTCGGATGCCGCGTTCAGAATAAAGAAGTGACCCTTCCGAGGAAGAAAGGCGCCCGCCAGCTCGTCAAATGCCTGGTCTGCGGCGAGATCTTCGACTCTTCCATCGAAGTCTGCCCGGTCTGCGGCGTAGGCAAAGAGAATTTCGTCCCCGTCGAGACGGAGGAGACCGGATTTGCCAATAATACGAAAGAATATTATGTGATCCTCGGCAACGGCGCCGCCGGAATAAACGCGGCCAAAGCCATCCGGGAGCGCGATAAGACCGGAACCGTGGTCATGATCTCCGAGGAAGCATACTTATCCTACAACCGTCCGATGCTGACCAAGGCGCTGGTGGCGGGGCTTTCGGCCGACCAGATCTCCATGGAAGGCGCAGGCTGGTACGAGGCCAATCGGATCTATCAGATCCTGGGCAAAAAGGTCGTTTCTGTCGATACGGAGAACCAGAATGTCTGCCTGGACGACGGCGCGAGGATCCACTACACGCGGCTGATCTATGCCCTGGGCAGCGAATGCTTCATACCGCCGATCACCGGCTCCGGACTGCCGGAGGTGGCTGCGATCCGCCGTCTGGACGACGTCCGCCGGGTGGAGAAGCTGATGAAGCAGTCCAGATCCGCAGTAGTCATCGGCGGCGGCGTACTGGGCCTGGAAGCAGCCTGGGAGCTTAAAAAATCCGGTCTGGACGTGACGGTGCTGGAAGCCGCCCCGATCCTGATGGGACGGCAGCTGGATGAGAGCGCGGGCGAAATTCTGAAGGAAATCGCCGCAAAGCAGGGGATCCGGATCCTTACAGGAGTCACGATCGCGGAGATCACGGGAAGCGGTTCCGCCGCGGCTGACAGCGAAACGGCGGCCGGCAGCAAAGATGCGGCTGACGGCGCAGGCGCCGTTTCGGACGCGGGCCATGTCACCGGCGTCCGTCTGGCCGACGGCCGGTTCTTTGACGCGCAGATGGTCGTCATTTCTACCGGTATCCGGGCCAATACCGCCCTGGCTGCCGATATGGGCCTGGAGCTGGGCCGCGCCGTCAAGGTGAACGGCTGTATGGAGACCAGCATTCCCGGCATCTACGCCTGCGGCGACTGCGCCGAATATCAGGGACTGAACCTCGGCATCTGGCCGGAGGCCTCCGAGCAGGGAAGAATAGCCGGCGCCAACGCGACCGGGGACAATACAGAATACGTCCCCGTCGCCGCCGCCCTCACGTTCCATGGGATGAACACCGCGCTGTTCGCCGCCGGCGACAACGGCAAGAATCCCAAGCTTCTCTACAAGACCGTAGAGTACCGCGATATGGGCAAGAACCAGTACAAGAAATATTTCTTCCTGAATAACCGTCTCTGCGGCGTGATCCTTTTGGGAGACCTGTCCGAGATGGCGAAGCTGACCACGGCGCTGGAACAGCACGTGACGTACCAGAAGCTGATGGCGGAATAAAAAGCTGACGGCGGAATAAAGCCGACGGCAGGATAAAAGCTGACGGCAGGATAAAAGCCGACGACAGGATAAAAGCCGATGGCAGGATAAAAGCTGACGGCAAAATAAAAGCCGGATATAGCAGGAACGCAGGAAGACACGTTTTGCGCGTGTCTTCCTGCGCATTAACCGCAGCCGCAGCCGCTTAAAGCGCCGGTCTCTCAGTCCTCGTCCCGCCATCCCCTGCACACATCCACCCAGGCTGCGGAGCCGGAGTATTTCTCAAGCTCCGGGATCGTCAGCTCGATGGCGCTGTTGGCGCTGCCGCAGGCAGGAAATACCGTATCAAACCGCTTCAGGGATTCATCCAGGTAGACGGTGACGCCGTCGTTTACCGCAAAGGGACACACGCCGCCCACGGCGTGGCCGACCAGCTCCACGGCTTCCTCCGGCGACAGCATCTTCGCTTTCGTTCCGAACCGCGCTTTGTAATTGTGGTTGTCGACCTTCGCGTCGCCGGCGGCGACGATCAGGATCGGGTGGCCGTCCGCCATGAAGGACAATGTCTTGGCGATCCGCCGCGGCTCACAGCCGACCGCATGGGCCGCCAGCTCCACGGTGGCGCTGGATTCCTCAAATTCCATCACTCTGTCTTCAATTCCCAAACTTCGGAAATACGCTCTGACTTTATCGATCGACATGATACGGTTCCTCCCTGAACATTTTATTCTGAAACGATCCCGTTTGGATCGGCGCCCGCCGCGCAGACTTCCGGGCAGGCCCCCGCGCACCCGCCGGCCGACAGCCGGCAGCCGGTAGGCGTACCCGCGTTTCCGCCCTTGGCGGATTCCCGCAATTCCCACGGCAAAGACCTTCCGACCCGGTACATGGCCTCCACCATCTCATCAAACGGCACCGGGTGGGTGATCCCGGAAAGCGCCAGCTGGGCGCAGATAAACGCGTTGGCCACGCCAATGGCGTTCCGGCTCTGGCACGGCACCTCCACGAGCCCGGCGATCGGGTCGCAGACCAGGCCCAGCAGATTGGACACAGCCAGGCTGGCCGCCTGGAAGCACATTTCCGGCGTACCGCCCATCAGTTCCACAATGGCGCTGGCCGTCATCGCCGACGCCGCGCCCACCTCCGCCTGACAGCCGGCCTCCGCGCCGGCCACCGTCGCGTTGCGCATCAGAAGATATCCGACAGCGCCCGCGTTCAGCAGTCCGTCCATCTGCTTCTCCTCGGACCACCCGAAGATCTCGGACAGGGACAGCACCGCTCCCGGCAGCACGCCCGAAGAGCCTGCTGTCGGCGCCGCCACGATCAGTCCCATGGCCGCGTTGACCTCCAGCACCGCCATCGAATACGCGATGGCGCGGGTCAGGGCCTCGCCGCAGAGCGAAGCGATCCCGCGGCCTCCGGCCGCCATTCCGGCGTTATACACCTTCCACGCTTCGCCGCCGATCAGACCGCTTAAAGATCTGCGCGGCTGTCCCAACGGCTCGTGGACCGCCGCCTCCATGATCTGAAGCGACCGGGCCAGGCGCTCCCGAATCGACTGTTCGCTCACCGAACCCAATTCCATTTCTCTCTTCAGCATCACTTCCGATATGGCAGCGCCGTGCTCCAGGCACAGCTGATATAGTTCATTTCCACTGGCAAAATCCATGCTCATGTCATTCTCTCCCGTCATACCGCCGTCTTCCCGCGCCCCGGCCACCCACCGCAGCCGCGTTCCGGAAGCTTTCTCATATCTGTATCAGCATGATCTCATGCACCAGCTCATTTCCCCGGATCTCTTCCAGGAAATAGTCCGGTATGTTCTCATCCGACTCCACGATCAGATAGCCGGTGCCGCCCTTGTAATCGCGGTAAAGCCGCATAAACGCGATATTGACCCCGTGGCGGCTCAGCACATTTGTCACGTGGGCCACCACTCCGGGACGGTCCGCGTGCTTGATGATCAGCGTGCTGTAAACTCCGGTAAACACCACGTCGATATCGTTGATCTGCACGATCCGGATCTTCCCGCCGCCCACAGACTCGCCGCGGACCGTCTGAACCTGTCCGTCCGGACTTTCCAGACGGATATCCACTGTGTTCGGATGGGCAGTCCTGGTCTTGTCGTCCCATGTGAAATGGTACTCGATCCCGGCCGCGTCGGCCAGCGCGTAGGAATCCCGGATGCGCACATCATCCGTGCCGAAGCCCTGGATGCCGCCCAAAAGCGCCTTGTCCGTACCATGGCCCCGCCCTGTCCGGGCAAACGACTCATACAATGTGAAATCTGCCTTCGCGATCGGTCTGCCAAAAAGCTGGTACGCCAGCAGCGCGATATTCACCGCCCCCGCCGTGTGGGAGCTGGACGGTCCGATCATATTCGGCCCTATGACGTCAAATACGCTGATGTAATTCATGACCGGCTCCTTTACTGTGACATTGACGCCGCTCCCGGCCCTTCTCCCGAACCCGTCGCTCCCGGCCCTGCCGTCGTCGTCGAACCCGGCCCCGGTGCTGCCGCCGCTCCAGGCCCCGCCGCTGCCGCCGGCTGCCTGGCCGCTGTCAGCCTGCTCTTCGCGTACTCCCACAGGACCGCGCACCAGACATCATACGCTTCCGGCGTCTGATGCACAAACTCATCGCTGCAGTAGACCGCCGCCAGGTCTCCGCCCTCATCCGCCAGATGCGGCGCCAGATCCACATATCCCCAGCCGTTCTCGGCGGCAAGTCTGGCAAGAGCCTCATTAAACGCGCGGATATTGTCATTATTCAGCTTTCGTTTCGCCTTTCCGCGGAGCACATAGGTCATGCTGATCAGATGGATCTCCGCTTCCGGATCCAGGGCTTTGATATTCGCCGCGATCGCCTTATAGTTCTCACAGGTTCCCTCGATACCGCTGATATTCAGGTCATTCATCCCGAACAGGATAAATACCTTCTTCGCGCCCATTAATGAGATGGACTCCCAGATCGGACGCTTCTGTCCGGCATAGATCGGATGGAGACTTTTCTGCGTCACGGGTTCCAGCGCGTGGGATGTGGAATAACTCCCCGCCGCCAGAAATTGAAGCCGGCTCAGCCAGGTATTCTGCCGCCGCATCGCGTAGTTGCGGAAGCCGAGCATGATCGAATCGCCGACCATCACCGAACCGTCAAAATACGCGTCGATCTCTTCTTCCGAAATCCCGGAGCTTTCCTCCGTCTGAGCCTGGGCAGCTCCTGCCGCAGGCTGGGTCGCCTGCGATGCGGATCCCGCCGCCGTCTCCTGAGTCCCGGGATCCGCAGGCTGAGTCTCCTGCGCTCCGGGACCCGCGGGCTGCGCTTCCTGAGCTCCGGAGCTCACTGGCTGCGTTCCGGGACCGCCTGCCTCCTGCGCTCCGGGACCCGCAGGCTGAGTCTCCTGCGCTCCGGGACCCGCTGACTGCGCTCCGGGGCCGCCCGCCTCCTGCGCCGTCTCCACGGAAATATTTCCGCCCTGCTGCGCGGCAGACACCGGCGCCGCCGCCAGCGCCGCGATCAGAACCGCCGACATCCCGACAGCGGACCATTTCCGAGCTGAACCTGATCCTTTCATAAAATTCCTCCTTCGTTTCTCCTCTGTATTTAATAGATTGCCCGAATTCCCAGATCGGAATCCAGCGTATTCATATTATATAAGATAAGAACATCCGTAACGCCGGGATGTTCGCCGATGAATCCGGACGGCCCCAGCCGGTAGGAACGCGTATCGAACACATAGACTTTCCGGAAATGACGGACCAGAAACGGCACCAGGCAGTTGGCGTAGCTGTCTTTCAGAAGCACCAGCTCCCTGTCCGTCTCCGCCGTCTCGTTCGTGATCTCGATCAGCGAATGAAGATTATCCAGGAACAGCGAATATTTATCCTTCTGATCCAGATAATCCAGATTGTACAGGCTGCCGCCGGTCTCTCCGGTATCCGTATAATTCACGGTCAGACGGTCCGCAGGGTTTTCGTAGATCGTGATCGTATCGCCCGCGGCTGTATAATCATTCACCTTTGAATAAATGGTTCCCTTAAAATCCGAAGTTACGGTCCGGGATTCCATTTCCTCCAGCGGCACCGGCTCCAGTCCCATCTCCCGGCAGAAGGCCAGATATCCCGCGTAGGCTCCGAAGGTCGTCCAGTGATGGTCCAGCCGGTAATAGATCTGGCCGTCTTCCCTCGCCTCCCGCAGGAACGGACCGCAGTCGATCATCCGGATCCCGGAAAGCTCCTGCAGCCTGTCCATCGTTTTCCTCTGATCATATCCCGGCGCGTGATCCGGAAGCAGATCCGAGAGGATGCACGAAGCCGTGGGAACCAGCATCAGGCGCAGGTTCAGGCCGTTTTCCCTCTCCTCCCCGAGCGCCTCGATCTTCCCGGCAAACGTGTGAAGGATCTCTCCAATCTTCTCCGTATTGACCGGTTTCTCGTAACGCTCGATCAGATACCCGTCGTCCGCGATATAGACTCCCTCGATCTCGCGGCAGCCCTCCGCCAGTTCCGTCTGCGTCTTAAGACCCATAAAGAAATCCCGGAACGGAAAATGATCCGACAGATAGGTGCCGATGTCCGTCATATACTGTCCGCTAAACAGGCTCTCCCGGTCAAACGCGGGAAACTCCGCCAGCCAGCGGTTCTCATTTTCGGAAAATGTCTGCCTCGGGGATACCAGAAAGGCTGCCGTCAGCGCCAGAACCGCCCCGGCCAGAAGCCAGGCGGTGATCCCCCTGATCTTGCGGTCTGCTGTCATGATTCTTCCTCTTTCCCATTGTCAGAAATACGGTCAGAAGCGGAAATACAGGAACGGGTTGTAGGTGTCGCTCACCAGATACGCCGTCGCTGCCAAAAACAGGACTACATATCCGGCCGCGCACACGACCGCCGCCGCGGCTCTCAATCCTGCCGGCAGCTGTCTGGCTTTCTCCTTAAGCCGGGGATAGACCGGGAACGCCAGTACGGCCGCCGCCGTCAGCACGACCGCGTAATTGCGCAGATACCACAGGCACTCGCCGCCCCACGCCCGGCTGCCGGCGCAGCCGGCCATGAGCAGAAGATAGCGCCCCAGTTCCCGCCAGTCGTCAAACACAAATATCACAAAGCCGACGACAACGATCAGCAGCGTATACAGATGACGGACCGCCGCCGGCCATTTCTCCATTTTCTTCCCCCACACATACTTCTCCAGCGCCAGAAGCACTCCGTAGTACAGTCCCCACAGCACAAAGTTCCACGACGCGCCGTGCCAGAGGCCGGTCAGGAACCACACGATCAGGATGTTCCTCAGATGCTTCGCCACGCTGACCCGGTTGCCGCCCAGGGGAATGTACACATAATCCCGGAACCAGGACGACAGCGAGATATGCCACCGCCGCCAGAAATCCGTCACCGACACCGCCGCCAGCGGATACCGGAAGTTCTCCGGGAAATGGAATCCCAGCATCCGGCCCATGCCGATGGCCATGTCACTGTACGCGCTGAAATCAAAATACAGCTGCAGAGTGAACGCCGCCGCGCCCAGCCAGGCCGTGGCCGCCGACGTCTGCCCCGTCTCCAGCGCGCGGATACTTTCCCAGAGCGCGCCGGCCCGGTTCGCGATCAGCACCTTCTTAAAAAGTCCCTGCATAAAACGCAGGATCCCGTTTTCGATCTCTTCCCGGCGGATCTGCCGCTGGTGCAGCTCCCGGTTCACCGCGGAAAAGCGTACGATCGGCCCGGCCACCAGCTGCGGAAACATGGACACATAAGTAAGGTACGTCAGATAATTTGTCTCCACCGGCACCTGTCCCCGATACAGATCGATAATATAGCTCATGCTTTGAAAGGTGAAAAAGCTGATGCCCACCGGCAGCCCCAGCCCGGGCTTTGTCACGGAGGTTCCGAGCAGCGCGTTGAACGTGCCGACCAGAAAATCCGCGTATTTGAAGAAAGCCAGAACCGACAGATTGATGACGACCGAACAGACAAGAAAAAGCCTGCGCCTCTTCTTCGTCGTCCCGAACCGCCCCATCAGGCGTCCGTTTGCATAATCGACCGCCGACGCGAAAAGCATCAGGACGATGTAGACCGGTTCGCCCCATGCGTAGAATAGCAGGCTGAATACAAGCAGGACCCCATTTTTCGCTGCAAATGGAACCGCGTAATACAAAAGCAGGCACAGCGGCAGAAAAAAGAACAGAAACGGAATACTGCTGAATACCATCGCCCCGTCCCGCCTTACTGAAGTCCGGCTTCAATGATCGGCTGGATCGCCCCGGCGTTCTCGGAGATCACCAGCCAGACGTAATCTCCGGTCTGCTGTACGGAACTCCTGCTCACGATATCGTACTGATCCGGCAGATAATTCTCCATTTCCGCCGCTTTCTGGTCGATCACCATCTGCAGGGAATCGATGGCCGCCTGCTTCCCCGCGGCCGCCGGTTTCAGGATCACGATCGTCTCCGCCGAGGTCGCCATCTCGGACATCACAAACAGGTAATCCTCAGCCGCGGAAACGTCGATGCCGAAATAATTGGCGATAAATTCCTCCGGGACAGTCATCGGGGAATTCAGGCCCACCTGCTGCTCGATCTGCGAATAAATGTCACTCAGGCTGACCGCGCTTTCCGCCGGAGCTTCCGCGGCAGGCGCGGACTCCTGCTGCGCCCCGGCAGTTTCTTCCGCCGCAGCGGTTCCGGCCGTCTCAGCAGCAGTCGTCTCCTCCGCGGCCGCAGCAGCTTCCGTCGTCTCTTCTTCGGCCGCCTCCGTCGTATTCTCCGCGGCTTCAGATCCTGTCGTCTCTGCCGCGGATGTAACGGCTTCCGTCGTCTTCTCCGATGTTGTATCTTCCGCGGCCGCAGTTTCCGCGACAGTCCCCTCCGCCTGCGATGTCTCAGGCGATCCCGCCTGGCCGGCGCCGCCGGATGACCCGCATCCGCCCAGCAGCAGTACCATCGCCAGCAATCCCGCGTATCTTCTCATACTTTTTTTCATGATCGTATCTCTCCCTGAATATATAGAATTTCGCAAACGCCCGGACCGCCGGTACCTGCAGCGGCCGCCTCTTCCGCCTCTTTTATCAGCGTCTCCTTCGCGTAATCCCTCAGCACCTGGCACCACACATCGTAAGCCGCTCTGCGCAGATGGATATCCCTGTCGCTGCTGTAAGACTCGATCAGGTCGCCGTTCTCATCCGCCAGCGGGTTCGCTATATCCACAAAGCCCCATCCCTGCTCCGCGGCCAGGTTCTTCATGGTTTCGTTGTACCGGCGGATATTGTCGTTATAAAGATTATGATCCCGGTGGCCCTTCACGGTATAGGGCATGCTCATGATGTAAAATTCCACATCCGGCGACTGGGCGCGGATCCGGCCGGCCAGTTCCACATAGTTGGCGGCGGTTTTCTCGATCCCGGTAATATTGATGTCATTCGGGCCGAAAAGCATGAAGACCTTCTCAGCGCCCATCATCGCGATGGAATCCTCCACGAGCCGCTTCTGTCCGGCATAGACCGGATGGATGCTCTTAGCCGTCACCGGCCGGAGCGCGCTGTACGTGGAGAAGCTGACAGCCGCCAGGAACTGAAGCCGTCCCAGCCAGGTATCGCTTCTGGCGAAGGAATAATTCCGGAAATCTTCCATAACCGAGTCGCCCACAAACACGGTGTTGTCAAAGAACGCGTCGATCTCCTCCGGCGCGATCTCCGGCACAGTCTGATCTGCCGCTGACGTATTCGCGGCCGTTTCCGGCGTGCTCTGGGCCGGTCCCGCAAGAGCGCTCCCCTGCTGTCCCGCATACGCGGCAGCCGGCTGTGAAACTGTCACAAGCGCAATGGCGCAGACGATACATCCGGTACGGATCACTGATCTTTTCATATATTATACTCCTCGTCATATTCTGATTCTTTCTGATACGCAAAAAGCGGAAAACGCGCCGCAGGCATGGTCTTCCGCGCGCTTTGGCAATTCAGCCGCGGGCGCGCCGGATCAGCTCCGCTTCCGGTATCCCGTCGCGGGATCCACCACGCTGCGCATCTCATCCTTCCGGCCGGCCAGATATTTCTCCAGATTCTCACCGGAGATCCGCACGATCCGCTCGAAGGTCTCCTGCAGATGGAACTTGCCCGCGATATGCGGCGTGATCACAAGCCTGGGCGCGTCCCACAGCGGGTGATCCGCGGGAAGCGGCTCCGGCTCCGTCACATCCAGGGCGCAGCCGCCCAGATGTCCGCTTTCAAGCACGCGCAGAAGCGCGTCCGGATCGACGGCATTGCCCCGCCCCACATTGATCAGGATCGCGCCGGGCTTCATGCCGCGCAGCCGCTCTTCATTCATGATATGGTTCGTCTGCGGCGTGTTCGGCAGGGACAGCGCCACGAAATCCGCCCGCGGCAGCAGCTCGTCCAGCCGCTCCGTCGTATAGAGTTTGTCCAGATAGGCCGGCTTTTCTCCCGCCGTCCTGCGCACGCCGATGGTATAACTGCCCAGCGCCTTCATCCGCCTGGCAAACTCGCCGCCGATGTCGCCGAGACCCACGACCAGAGTCGTGGAGCCGAATATGGATGTCACGTCCCCTTCATCATGCCAGTAATGGTCCAGCTGGTTCTTATGGTAAATGTACAGCTTGTTCTGCAGCATCAGCGCGACGCCGATCATATATTCCGAGATCGCAAGTCCGTAAGCGCCCGTCGCGTTGGTCAGCACGGTTCCTTCCGCCAGAACACCGTCTCTGCAGTAAGCGTCCGCCCCCGCTGAATTTAACTGGATCCACTCCAGCCGCGGCGAAGCCTTGATCATCGCGGCTGGCACATTGCCGATAATGATCTGCGCGGCGCGGACGTCTTCTTCCGTCACCGCCGCGGCCGCCCTGTATGTAAAGATACAATCCTTTCCGATATTTTCCAGATAAGCCTTATGCCGGTCATTCACCGGTATCGTGACAAGAATCTGTTTCATCCCTAATACTTCTCCTTCTCTCTGTCTTTCGTGGAAATCCGCCGTACTTCCCGCGGCTTAAGCCTCCCGGCCGAACCGCTCCTCGATCTCTCCGAGCATCCGCACGCGTTTCTTATGCCGCTCCACGTCAAGCGGCTCCGCGTCCAGCCAGGCGTCGATGATCATCTTCGCCAGCTCCGCGCCGACCACCCGGGCGCCGAAGGCCAGAATGTTCGAATCGTTGTGCTGCCGCGACAGTTTGGATGTGTACGGCTCGCTGCACACGCAGGCCCGGATCCCCTTCACCTTGTTCGCCGCAATGCTGATCCCGACGCCGGTCCCGCAGATCGCGATGCCGAGCGGCGCTTTGCCCTCGGCCACGAAACGGCCGATCCGCTCGCCGTATACCGGATAGTCGCGGGTGTCCGCGTCCGAGTTCCATCCCAGGTCGACCACCTCATATCCCTTTTCTTCCAGATGCTTAATGATCTCCGGCTTCATCTCCTTCGCCGTCGGATCATTTGCCAGCGCGATCTTCATAAAATATCTGCCTCCTTTTCCTGTATCAGCGGTAAATCTTTTTCACATTATCCAGCTTTGAGCTCATATTCAGGAGCATCATATCCGCGACCGTGAACGCGCACATCGCCTCCACGACCACCACCGCCCTCGGCACGATGACCGGATCGTGGCGTCCCCTGACGACGATCTCCACATCCTCGCCTTCCCGGTTCACCGTCTGCTGCGTCCGCGCGATCGAGGGCGTCGGCTTAAAGGCCGCCCGCAGGACGATCGTGTCCCCGTCGCTGATGCCGCCCAGGATGCCCCCGGCGTGATTGGTTGCCTTATGAATACCGCTCCGCGCTTCCCGGCCGCCGGCGCCGCTTCCTGATTCGTCACAGGCAGCATTTTTCACAGGTGTGCCGCCGCGGAAGCTGTCGTTGTTCTGCGAGCCGGCGCTCGCCGCCGCCGCGAACCCGTCGCCGATCTCCACGCCTTTGACCGCCCCGATGGACATGACCGCGTGGACCAGCCGCGCGTCCAGCTTCTCAAATACCGGCTCTCCGACGCCTGCGGGCACCCCGCGCACGACGCACTCCACGACTCCTCCCGCGGAATCATTGGCGGCCATCATCTCGTCCAGATACCGCTCCGCTTCCGCCGCCGCTTCCGCGTCCGGCATGCAGAGCCGGTTTTCCGATGCCTGCGCCGGATCGAACCGCTCCCCGGAGACAGCCACAGGGCCGATACTCCTGGTATATGCCGTCACCGTCACGCCCAGCTCCGCGAGCAGCTTCGCCGCCACGGCACCGGCCGCCACGCGGCCGATGGTCTCGCGCCCCGACGAACGTCCTCCGCCCCGGTAATCCCGAAAGCCATATTTCTCGTCAAATGTATAATCCGCGTGTCCCGGACGGTACACGTCCATGATCGCGCTGTAATCATGGGACCGCTGATCGGTATTGCGCACGATCATCGAGACCGGCGTCCCGGTGGTCCGCCCCTCAAATACACCCGACAGGATCTCCACCCGGTCGCCTTCCTGCCGCGCCGTCGCAAAACGGCTCTGGCCCGGTTTCCGCCGGTCCAGGTACTTCTGTATATCTTCCTCACACAATAAGAGCCCGGCCGGACAGCCGTCGACTGTCACGCCCAGGCCTTTGCCATGGGACTCTCCCCATGTAGTCATCGTCAAAATCGTTCCCCACGCAGAACCTGCCATACCAGTTCCTCTCTTCCCGCCGACGGGCGCTTACGCCTCCGACGGCAGTTTCACGATCTCGCAGCAGTTCGGCTCGTCCACATACACCGGATTCGCGCACATGATAAGCAGCCCCTGCTCGTAATCCACCGCGAAGAACGTGATGGAGCCGGTCTCGTGGTTGATGGACGCCACATGCCTGTTGTCCGGAAATACGGCCAGATCCTTCGGATACTCGCCGCTGACCGGCAGACAGCACAGCATATCCAGCATGCCTGTCGCGGCGTCCCGGCTGTAAACGCTGATCGTGTCGTCTCCCGCGTTGCTGCAGTACAGATATTTCTCATCGGAAGAGAAGCGGATCGCGCAGGCCGCGGTGAACTGACTGTGCCGCTTGCCCATGGAATCGATCCTCTGGATCCGCTCCAGCTTCGGGACCTTCGGACCGGTCTCATAGGTGAAGACGTCGATGATATTGGCCACCTCGTACATCAGATACATGTACTTTCCGTCAGCGCTGAAAATGAAATGCCGCGGCGCGGATTCCAGATCGCAGGAGATCGTATCGACCAGAAGCATCTCTCCCTCGGAATCGCTCATGCGGTAGACCTTCAGAACATCCATGCCCAGGTCGGCGACCATGATATAATTCCCGTCCGGCGTTATGCGGACGCAGCTGACATGGGGGCGGAACTTGCGGTCCGCCACGCTGCCGAGGCCCTTATGGAAGACGCCGGCCGCCACGCTGCCGATGCTTCCGTCCGGATTCAGATGCATGACCGTCGCCTTGCCGTCGTGATAACCGGCCACATAGAGGTACTTCCCATCCGGGTCCACCGACAGCTGGCAGCCGCGCATGCCGCGGATATTCGCCATATTCAGACGGCTGATGGAGCCGTTCTCCAGGATGCGGAAGGACACCACTCCTTCATCGGCGATGGAATACAGCGTCCTGCCGTCCGGAGCCGCGATCAGATACGAAGAATTATCTACATCCACTTCGCACCGCTTGGTGAACAAACCTTTCTCCACGTCCACATCACAGACCGTGATGCCGCGGGCATTCCCTGTATAAGAGTAAGAGCCGATATAAGCTACATATTTGTCCTTCATCGCAGAAACCCCCTTATTCTCTTTCATAACATCAAAGACAGTATAGCACATCTTCATAAAAAAATCTATTGACATACACATTTTTTTCTGTATAATGGGATTTGCGTCTTGTTTATTATTTCTAAACTTTTTATTTATTTTTATTGTCAGTTAGTATTTGTAAACTTTGAGATTAGTATTTGGCCGTTGTCAGATAATGGAGGCAGATCATGGATATTGGAGCCAAATTAAAGGAACTGCGCGTCCTGAAGGGACTGACGCAGGAGGAGCTGGCGGACCGGGCGGAGCTGTCGAAGGGATTCATCTCCCAGGTGGAGCGGAACCTGACCTCGCCGTCCATCGCCACGCTGATGGACATCCTGCAGTGCCTGGGAACCAGCACCTCGGAGTTTTTCAGCGAGAGCCAGGAAGAGCAGATCGTCTTCGGCAAAGACGACTATTTTGAGAAATACGACGGCGAGCTTAAGAACATGATCCACTGGATCATCCCCAACGCCCAGAAGAACGAGATGGAGCCGATCCTGCTGAAGCTGGAGCCCGACGGATCCACCTATCCGGACAATCCCCACGAAGGCGAGGAGTTCGGCTATGTGCTCCAGGGCGCGGTGTCCATTCATTTAGGGGCGAAGATCTATAAAGCGAAGAAAGGGGAAGCCTTTTATTTTACGTCAGACAAGCAGCACTATCTGACGTCGAAGACCGGCGCGGCGCTTCTGTGGATCAGTTCGCCGCCCAGCTTCTGAGCAGCGCGGCCTCGTATTATAAAACAGCCGCGCACTGTGCAGCAGCGCCGCGTTGTAATACAAAAGAAATATGTAGATACTATGTTAGGAGGAAACTGCAGTGGACCAAAACGCGCGATCTGAACATTTTCTGGAAATCAAATCCCTGTGCCGCACCTTTGAG